>JBAXEN010000023.1:0-21394 GCA_037140415.1 Betaproteobacteria bacterium
CCCGTGGGGCCAGTGCCTGTTGGTTCTGAGCCTGCTGGCCTGCTTTGGGGTCGATCGCGCTGTGTACCGGGCTCAGGGCCTGTCGGCCTGGCTGGCGCTGCGCGCCGTCCTCACCGCCGTGGCCAGCTTGAGTGTTGCGCTGGGCGCGCTGGCCTATTGGTGGGTCTGAGCACGGCCGCTGCGCAAGGGGGGCGCAGGGCTTAGCGACCGCGCATGAACAGCGCGTCAAGCTCGCGCACGGTGATCGGGCGCCAGGTCGGCCGGCCATGGTTGCATTGATCTGAGCGCTCGGTTTGCTCCATTTGGCGCAGCAAAGCGTTCATTTCTTCCAGGCTCAGATGTCGGTTGGCCCGCACCGCGCTGTGGCAAGCCAAGGTCGACAGCAGTTCATTGCGCGCTCGGGTCAGCACCTGTTGGCCCTCATGCTGAGCCAATTCAGCCAGTACGCCGCGCGCCAATTCCACCGCATCGCTGTCGGCCAGGTGGCTGGGCACGGCCCGCACCGCCAGGGTCTTGGGTGAGAGGGCGCTGATCTCCAGGCCCAGGGCCTGCAAAGTCTCCTGCGCTTGCTGTGCGGTGGCGATCTCCTGCGGCGTGGCGGCAAAACTGGCGGCGATCAGCAAGGCTTGGCTGGTGATGCCGCTGTCGTCGAGTTGCTCCTTCAGGCCCTCGTAGACGATGCGCTCATGCGCTGCATGCATGTCCACCACCACCAGGCCCTGCTTGTTTTCGGCGAGGATGTAGATGCCTTGCAGCTGCGCGATGGCCCGGCCCAGTGGCCAGTCGCCTTCAGGCAACGCGGCTGGGGCAAGTGGGTCCGCGGGCGCGGCGGTGACCCAGGGGGCGGCTGGCGGCTCGCCTGCCTGGGGCGCAGCCGCTGGGGCGGCGCCCCAGGTCGTGGCCTGCCCGGCACTGGGCCACATGGCCGGCATGTCGTTGATGCGCGCATCCTGGCGCAGCGGCAGGCCGCCTTGCTACCAGGTCGGTGGCCGGTTGATACTGACCGGCGGCCAGCCGCTTTCGGGGGCCGCGCTGCCGGTGCCGACTTGCGAGCTTGCGGCCAGCGCGTTGCTGTCGGCCAGGGCTGCACGCGGCGCCGCCAATGCGTTTTCGACCGCGTGCAGCACCGCCTGATGCACTACGCGGCTGTCGCGAAAGCGCACCTCAATCTTGGTGGGGTGGACGTTGACATCAACCCGCATCGGGTCGATCTGCACATAGAGCGCGTAGACCGGCTGTCGATGGCCGTGCAGCACGTCTTCGAAAGCGCTGCGGGCCGCGTGGCTGATGATTTTGTCGCGAACGAAGCGGCCGTTGACATAGGCAAACTGCTGGTCCGCGCGAGCGCGCGCCAGCTCGGGCAGCCCCACGCGGCCGCGCACGTGAACCACTGGCCCGGGGCCGCTGGAGCTGTAGTCGATGGCCAGGGACTGCTGCGCAAATTCCTCGCCCAGCACGTCGGCCAGACGGCGCGCCTGTGCCTGCTCGCCCAAAGGCGCGGCGCGCCATTGTTCGATCATCTTGCCGTCGTGCCAGATCGCAAAGCCCACATCGGGGCGGGCCAGGGCATGACGGCGAACGGCGTCCAGGCAGTGGGCCAACTCGGTGGCGTCGGCTTTGAGGAATTTGCGGCGGGCCGGTGTGGCAAAAAACAGCTCGCGCACCTCGACCGTGGTGCCGATGGCGCGCGCCGCGGGCTTGAGTTCGCCGGTACGGGCGTCGAGCTGCCAGGCGTGCTCGGCGTCGGCAGTGCGAGAGAGCAGGCTCATGTCGGAAATCGAGGCGATGGCGGCCAGCGCTTCGCCGCGAAAGCCCATGGTGCTCACCGACTCCAAGTCATGCAGGGATCCGATTTTGCTGGTGGCATGCCGCTTGAGAGCCACCGGCAGTTCTTCGGGTGCGATGCCCAGGCCGTTGTCTTCAACCCGAATCATCCTCACGCCGGCGGCCGACAGCCGCAGCACGATCTCGCTGGCGCCGGCATCGAGCGCGTTGTCGAGCAACTCACGCACCACCGAAGCCGGCCGCTCGACCACCTCACCGGCGGCGATTTGGCTGATCAGCTCATCGGGCAGTTCTCGGATCGGGCGGCGGGGTGGGGCGGCAGTCTCAGTCACCAAGGCATTGTAGGACTGGGCTCGTCGTGTTTCGGTGTGGGAGCCGCGCCCTCGCAGAGGGGGTGTGGGAGCCGAGCCCTCGCGGCGATGCTGCGTGGGATCGCCCGCCGCATCGCGCCGAGGGCGGCGCTCCCCCACGAGTCGATGGCCTCCCACGAGTCGATGGCCTCATAAGCCGGCGCCTGAAAAGGGGTTTGGGCCGGCGTGCCAGAATCTCAGGGATGGAACTGGCGACCTTGTTGATCGACTTCATCTTGCATGTGGACCGCTACCTGGAGGCGTTCACCCGCGACCATGGTGCATGGGTGTATGCGCTCCTATTTTTGATCGTCTTTGTCGAAACCGGCGTGGTGTTGATGCCGTTTTTGCCCGGCGATTCCCTGCTGTTCATCGTCGGCACCTTGTGCGGGGCGCAATTGCTCAGCCTGCCTCTGGCGGTGGCCTTGTTGCTGGCGGCGGCGGTCTTGGGCGATCAGTGCAATTACATGATTGGCCGCTGGGTGGGGCCGCGGGTCTTCGCTTGGCCCGATTCACGTTTATTTAATCGCGCCGCTTTTAACCAGGCCCACCTGTTTTATGAGCGCTACGGCGGCATCACCATCATCATTGCGCGCTTCATGCCCTTTGTGCGTACCTTCGCCCCCTTTGTGGCTGGCGTGGCCGAGATGAACCGGGCGCGTTTTTCTGCCTACAACATGTTGGGGGCTGTGCTGTGGGTGGTGGGCCTGTGCAGCGCCGGGTATTTCTTTGGCAATTTGCCATGGGTGCAGCAAAACCTGAGCAAGATCATCTGGGCCTTGATCATCGCGCCGGGCCTGATCGCGATGTTTGGCCTCTGGCGGGCTCGGCGCAGCAGCACCTGATGCCCTCGGGCCGCGGCCGGTCCAGGTAAGACTGCTTACAGCGGCCGATGGCGTGCCAGCGGCGGGTTCTTTGCGAAATAGCGATCGATCCCCCGCATCATGGCGTCGGCCAGTTCTTGTTGGTAGTCGGGCTCGCGCAGGCGCGCCTCTTCATCGGGGTTGCTGATGAAGGCGGTCTCAACCAGCACGCTCGGGATGTCGGGCGCTTTGAGGACGGCAAAGGCGGCCTGCTCAACCCGTGGTTTGTGCAGCTTGCCCACCCGCGAGAGTTCGCCGAGCATGGCGCTACCGACCTGCAGGCTGTCGGTGATCTGAGCGGTCGTGCTCATGTCCAGCAGGGCCTGGCGCACGCCCTGATCGCGCACCCTGAGGTTGACCCCGCCGATCGCATCGGCCGAGTTTTCCTTGTCGGCCAGCCAGCGGGCGGCGCTGCTGCTGGCCCCGCGTTCGCTGAGCACAAACACGCTCGCGCCTTGCGGCCTGGGGGTGAAAAACGCATCAGCATGAATGCTGATCAGCAGATCAGCCTGCACCCTGCGCGCTTTTTGCACCCGCACATGCAGGGGCACAAAGTAGTCGGCGTCGCGGGTGAGCACCGCGCGCATAGAGGCCCGCGCGTTGATGCGCTCGCGCAGCAGCAGGGCGATTTGCAGCACCACGTCTTTTTCGCGGGTGCCGCCCGGACCGACGGCGCCCGGATCTTCGCCGCCGTGGCCTGGATCAAGCGCGACGATGACCATCCTGTCACTGGGCTGGCGCCGTGACACTCCCGCCGGTGGCGCCGCCGGTGGCGCCGCCGTGGGTGCGGCGGAGGGCAGTGGCGTGGGTGCTATGCCGCCCCTGCGTTCGCGTTCGGCGATCAACTCACCCAGGGGGTCGGCCGGGACGCCGGGCTTGGCGCTGCTGGTGGCGGCCGACTGGCGCTGGTGCAGATCGGCAATCAGCGCCTCCAGTGGGTCGGGCGCGCGGCTGGGGTAAAGGTCGAGCACCAGCCGGTGGCGGTAGCCGGCTATCGGCTTGAGGCTAAACACCTGGGGCGCGACGGCCTGCTTGAGTTCAATCACCAGACGCAGGGTCTGTGCGCCCTCTGAGCTGTGTGGGCTGATACGGATGGCGGCGATGTTTGGATCGTCGCCGCGGACTTTGCCCACCAGTTCGTCCAGGCCGCTGTGCAGTTGCAGGCCCTCGATGTCAAGTAGCAGTCGGTTGGAGTCTGCCGACGGGCTGGGACTGGCCTGCAGGGGCCCGTCTGACTCCAGGGTCAGGCGTGTGTAATCCTTGGCGGGCCACAGCCGCACGGCCAGGAGCTGCGCTGCGCTGGCGGCCCGGCCAGCGCCCAGCCACAGCACCAGTGTGCCTGCCTGAAGCACCTGCCTGCGGTTGGAGCTGCGACGCGTCATGCCAGGCTGCGGGCCAGTTGCTGCCCGGTGGCGCTGCCTGGCTGCAGGCGCAGCTGGCGCGGCGCGGCGTCCTCGCCTGACCCTGGCAGGGTGGTGATGAACAGCTTGAGGTCGGCTGGCGGCAGCTGGCCGGCCACCCGCTCGGGCCACTCCACCAATTTCAGGCCCGGGCCCGCAAACAAGTCGCGCAGGCCCGCCTCCTCCCATTCTTCGGGGGTGTTGAAGCGGTAGAAGTCCAGGTGTGAGAGCTTGAGCAGACCGACCTGATAGCTCTCCAAAATACCGTAGGTGGGACTCTTGATGCGGCCTTGCACGCCCAGAGCCCGCAGCAGGTGGCGGGCGAGGGTGGTTTTGCCGGCGCCGAGCTCGCCGTGCAACTCGATCAAGGCGTGCGCCGGCTCGGGCAGAGCGAGCAGCGCCCGGGCCAGCTTGTCGGCAAAGGCCTGGGTATCGGCCTCGCTGGACCAGACGCTGGTTTCTAAAATGCCGAAATGGTCCCTGATGCTCATTACCTTGTATCTTTGATCCGGGACTGGGCCCGGGAGCTGGGATTCTCGCAAATCGGGGTGACTGGGGTCGATTTGACCTCGGCCGAGCCCGGTCTGGCGGCCTGGTTGGAGGCCGGCTTCCATGGGCAGATGGATTACATGGCCAAACACGGCATGAAGCGCGCACGGCCTGCCCAATTGCTGCCCGGCACGGTGAGCGTCATCACCGCCCGCATGGACTATCTGCCGCGCGACGCTGCCAGCGACTGGAGCAGCCTGGAATTGGCCCGCCTACAGCGCCCTGGCGAAGCGGTGATTTCGGTCTACGCCCGGGGCCGTGATTACCACAGGGTGCTGCGCTCGCGGCTGGCGCTGCTCGGCCAGCGCATTGCCGAGCGTGTCGAGGGCCTGGGGCACCGGGCCTTTACCGATTCGGCGCCGGTGCTTGAAGCGGAGCTGGCTGCCCGCAGCGGCCTGGGCTGGCGCGGCAAGCACACCCTGGTGCTCAGCCGCGACGCAGGCTCGATGTTCTTTTTGGGTGAGGTGTTCGTCGACATGGCCCTGCCGGCCACCGAGTCTGTCGAGCCTCATTGCGGCACTTGCAGCGCCTGTCTGGATGTTTGCCCCACCCAGGCCATCGTGGCGCCCCAGCGGCTTGACGCCAGGCGCTGCATTTCCTACCTGACGATCGAGCATGCAGGCTCCATCCCTGAGGACCTGCGAGCGCTCATGGGAAATCGCATCTACGGCTGCGACGATTGCCAACTGGTTTGCCCCTGGAACAAATACGCCCGCCGCAGCCCGCTGCCTGATTTCGATGCCAGGCCCTCGCTGACCGGAAGGCAGCTCCTGGAGCTGTGGGCCTGGAGCGAAGAGGACTTTCTGCGCCATACCGAAGGCAGCCCGATTCGGCGCATCGGCCATGAGCGCTGGCTGCGCAATATTGCGGTGGCTTTGGGCAATGCGCTGAGCCAGGGGGCGGGTGATGCGGCCGACATTCGGGCTGCGCTGCAAATGCGCATGGAGCATCCGAGCGCGCTGGTGCGCGAGCATGTGCGCTGGGCTTTGGGCTTGTGAGCCTGCCCGGACTTTGGCAAAGCACACGGGTGGTGTCTGTATGCACCATCGATGGGCATGTTATGGGCTCTGATCGGTCTTGGTGCAAGTTGATTGCACCAAGGAGGGGCTTATCTGGCTTTAGAGTGTCATGGCATGAAACTGGCTGTCCTCAAGGAATCTTCCTTCCACCTTCCTGATCCCAAGGAGCTCCCCTATGACGCATTCCCGCCGACTTGCCTTGTCTGGCGCCCTTGTCTTGAGCCTGCTGGCAGTGGCCGGTCCGGCGGCCGCTGAGAGTGCCATGGACAACATCCTCAAGACCAAGCTGATCAAGATCGCCATCCCGACCGACTTTCCGCCCTATGGCTTTGTGGGCGTCGACCTCAAGCCACAAGGCCTGGACATCGATATGGCCAATTACATTGGCGCCAAGCTGGGTGTGAAGGTCGAGTTGGTCATCGTGACCAGCGCCAACCGGGTGCCTTATCTGCAGACCAAAAAGGCCGATCTGGTGATCTCGACCCTGGGCAAGAACGCCGAGCGCGAGAAGGTGATCGATTTCACCGCCGCCTACGCGCCGTTTTTTCAGGCTGTTTATGCGTCCAAGTCGCTCAGCATCAAGTCCATGGCCGACCTGGCGGGCAAGACGGTGGCGGTCACCCGCGGCGCCATGGAGGATCAGGAGTTGACCAAGGTGGCCCCTGCCAGCGTTGAGCTCAAGCGCTTTGAGGACAACAACGCCACGGTCTCGGCCTTCGTGGCCGGACAGACCCAGTTGCTGGCCACTGGCGCGTCGGTGGCCAGCGTGATGATGCAGAAAAATCCGCAGATCAATGCGGAGTACAAGCTGCTGCTCAAAGACAGCCCCAACTTCATCGGCGTGGGCAAGGGCGAAGATGCGCTGCGCACCCGGGTCAACGCGATCATCGCCGAGGCCAAAAAGTCGGGCGATATCGACAAGATGGCGCAAAAGTGGTTGGGCCGCTCGGCCGGCCAGCTGCCCGAATAATCCATAAAAAATTGAATCAAGCAGATCGCCGGTGGCCCTTGAACTGGACTTTGCCGCCGTCCTGAGTCAGTGGCCCATCTTGCTCAAAGGTGTGGCCTGGACCTTGGGGCTGACGGCCGTCGCTGCGGTGCTGGGGGTCATGCTCGGCACTGCTTGTGCCTGGGTGCGCACGCAGGGCCCGGGCTGGAGCCGTCCGGTGGTCGCCACCTATGTGGAGCTGATCCGCAACACCCCCTTCATCGTTCAGCTTTTTTTCATTTTCTTTGGCCTGCCGGCGCTGGGCTTGCGCTTGAGCCCGGAGTGGTCCTCGGTGATCGCCATGGTCATCAACCTTGGCGCCTATTCGGCCGAGATCGTGCGCGCGGGCATACAGGCCACGCCGGCTGGGCAGATCGAGGCGGCTCTGAGCCTGGCGCTGACGCGGCTGCAAACCTTCCTTTACGTGGTGCTGCCGCCTGCTTTTGAGAGGATCTGGCCGGCCCTGGTCAGCCAGATCATCATCGTCATGCTGGGTTCGGCGGTTTGCGGCCAAATCTCCACCGAGGAGCTCAGCTTTGCAGCCAACCTGATTCAGGGCCGAAACTTCCGCGCCTTTGAGGCCTTCATGGTGGCCACCGGCGCCTACCTGCTGCTGTCCATCGCCACCCGCAGCCTGCTCAATTGGGCAGGGCCGCGCTTTTTGTTCGGACGCCGCCGTGGTTGAATTTTCCCTGTGGGACATCATCAGCAATTTGCTGCTGGCGGCCCGCTGGACTTTGGCCTTGTCGCTGATCGCCTTTGTCGGCGGCGGCCTGGTGGGCTTGGGTCTGCTGGTGGCGCGCACCTTGCCGCTGAAGTGGCTGCAAATTGCGGTGGCCGGCTATGTTCAAGTGTTTCAGGGCACGCCTTTGCTGATGCAGCTGTTTCTGGCCTACTTCGGCCTGGCCTTGTTGGGCTGGGAAACCTCGGCCTGGTCGGCGGCTGCGTTGGCGCTGACGCTCTACAGCAGTGCGTTTTTGGCCGAGATCTGGCACGGCTGCGTCAGCGCTGTTCCCAAGGGTCAGTGGGAAGCTGCGCAAAGCCTGGCCCTGAGTTTTGGCGAGCAGCTGCGCCATGTGATTTTTCCGCAGGCGCTGCGCATTGCCGTGGCTCCCACGGTCGGGTTTTTGGTGCAGGTGGTCAAGGGCACCGCCCTGGCTTCGGTGATCGGCTTTATCGAGCTGACCAAGGCCGGCACCATGATCACCAACGCCACCTTCAAGCCGTTTTTGGTCTACAGCTGCGTGGCGCTCCTGTATTTCCTGATCTGTTACCCGATCAGCCTGTATGCACGCTCCCTGGAAGGCAAGCTTCATGTCAGACCCCGCTAAACCCGTGGCAGTGGCCATTGAGGGGCTGCGCAAGTCTTTCGGCGCCATCGAGGTGCTCAAAGGCATAGACCTGCATGTGCAGTCCGGCGAGGTGATCGCCATCATTGGCAAGAGCGGCTCGGGCAAGAGTACCTTGCTGCGGTGCATCAACGGGCTAGAAACCTTCGATCAGGGCCGGCTGGAGGTGCAGGGGCAAGCGCTGTCGCACAGCAACCCTGGCGCCATGCGGGCGCTGCGGCAAGAGGTGGGCATGATTTTTCAGTCCTTCAACCTGTTTCCCCACCTCAGCGCAGGCCGCAACGTCAAGCTCGCGCCCGGCCTGGTCAAGCAAACCCCCAGTGCCCAACTCGACACTCAGGCGCGCGCTCTGCTGGAGCGGGTCGGTCTGGCTGATAAGTTTGACGCCTACCCGGAGCAGCTTTCAGGCGGCCAGCAGCAGCGGGTGGCGATTGCCCGCGCGCTGGCCATGTCGCCCAGCATTTTGCTGTGTGATGAGATCACGTCGGCGCTCGACCCCGAACTGGTTGGCGAGGTGCTGGCGGTGGTCGAGACCCTGGCGCAGGACGGCATGACCTTGTTGATGGTCACCCATGAAATGGGCTTTGCCCGCAAGGTCAGTGACCGGGTGGTTTTCATGCACCAGGGGCGCATTCATGAGCAGGGCCCGCCGCAGACCCTGTTTGCCCAGCCGCAAACGCCCGAGCTCAGGCAGTTTTTGTCCTCACTGACTTGAGGGCTGGCGCTTGCAGGCCGGCAGGCTCAGCGTCCGGCCAAATGCATGGCCAGGGGCAGACTGACCAGACCCATGGCGGTGGAGGTGGTCACCAGCGCCGCCACCATGGCCCCGTCATAGCCCATCCGCGCGGCCAGCACATAGGCGCTGGAGGCCGTGGGCAGGGCTGAAAACGCCAGCAGCACCAGAGCCTGTGTGGGCTCCAAGGCCAGAGCTTGCGCCAGGCCAAAAGCGATCAGAGGCAGCAGCAGATGCTTGATGCCGATCAAGCACACGCCCAAGGTCTTGGCGCTGGCCAATGCACCGAGTTGCATGCCGGCGCCAGCGGCCATCAGGCCCAGGGCCAGCGAGGCTGCGCCGATGCGACCTACCGTCGGCTCCAGCCAGACGGGCATGCGAAAGCCCAGGAGATTGGCCGCAAGGCCACTGGCGGTGGCCAGGATCAGCGGGTTGGCCAAGAGCTCGCGGCCGAAGTGGCGCTGAGCATGCCTGGCCATGGGCCAGACCGCAGCGGTGTTGAACACCGGCACGCAAATGCCGATCAGCACCGCAATGAGCAGCAGCCCCTGGGCACCAGCCAGGCGTTCGGCCAGGGCCAGTCCAATGAAGGAGTTGAAGCGAAAGCCGACTTGTGCGGCCGCCGCATGGGCTCGCCGGTCGATGTGCCCGCCCAGCAAGGGCAGATAGGGCAGGGCGTAGCTCAGCGCGATGGCTGCAGCGGCCAGCATCAATCCGCCTGCGACCAAGCCCGAGGCGGCCTGCAGCTGCAGCGGACTCTTGACGATGGAGTGAAACAGCAGGACGGGGAAAAGGAAGAAATAGACCAGCTTTTCCACCTGGTCCCAGACCGGGCGATTGAGCGCGGTGTAGCGGCAGATCACAAAGCCGCAGGCGATCAGGCAAAAATCGGGCAGCAGCAAAGGCAGATAATTCACACCCTGAGAATAACCGTTGTGTATGCGGGTTCTCCTGATGCGCACTTCCCCCGCCTGGTCTAACATTCTTTTGTCTTAATTTTTCGCCTTTTGCGCACGCTCACAGAGGACCCTCACACCATGACGATACGTCGTTCAGCCCTGCTGGCCTTTTCATGGGCGGCCCTGCCCGCACTGGTATTGGCGCAGGCCTACCCCAGCAAAACCATCAAGCTGCAGGTTCCGTTTGCACCCGGTGGCACAACAGACATCATTGGGCGGGTCATAGCCGATCCGCTGGGCAAGGCCCTGGGCCAGAGCGTGGTTGTTGAAAACCGTGCCGGCGGCGGCGGTGTGGTCGGTGCCAATGAAACCGCCAAGTCGGCGCCCGACGGTTACACGCTCGGGGTGGCCACGGTCTCGACCACCGCAGCCAACCCGGCCATCAACCCCAAGATGCCCTACAACGTATTGACCGATTTCACCCCCATCGTCAATATTGCCGCCACGCCCAACATCATTGCGGTGCATCCGAGCTTTCCGGCCAAGGACTACAAAGGTTTCCTCGATGAGCTCAAGCGCAACCCGGGTAAGTATTCCTATTCGTCGTCTGGAACCGGTGGCATTGGTCACCTGCAAACGGAGCTGTTCAAAAACCTGACCGGCACCTTCATCACCCACATTCCCTACCGCGGCGCCGGCCCGGCTCTGAACGACACGGTGGCTGGCCAGGTACAAATCATTTTTGACAACCTGCCATCGGCCTTGCCCTTTATTCAGCAGGGGCGGCTGATTCCCATTGTTGTTGCGGCGCCCAAGCGGCTGCAGGCCCTGCCCAACGTCCCGACCTTCAAGGAGGTGGGCTTGGAGCCGGTCAATCGCCCGGCCTATTACGGCATCGTCGGCCCCAAAGGCCTGCCCAAGGATGTGATCGACAAGATCAATGCTGGCGTCAAGAAGTCCCTGGAAGATCCGGCGATTCGTAAACGCATTGAGGACACCGGCTCCGACATCATCGGCAATACGCCCGAGCAATTCGCTGCTCAGATGAAGGCCGAGTTTGAGGTGTACAAGAAGGTGGTCGACAGCGCAAAACTGCGGCTGGAGTGAAGGACCGATCGGGCAAGCCGCCGCTGCGCTGTGTGTGCAGCGGCGGTTTTTCTTTTTCTCCGGATTGGAGTTCGTACGCGTGACGCTCAGCGCTCAAGACAGCATCGACGCCTTCATCGATGCGCTCTGGCTGGAAGACGGTCTGGCGCCCAATACCCTGGCCGCTTACAGGCGCGACCTCAGTCATTACGGGCAGTGGTTGCTCGCGCGATCGAGGGTCATGGATGCGACAAGCGAAGCCGATCTGCACGCCTATTTTTCTGAGCGGCACGCCAGCTCCCGCGCCACCTCAGCCAATCGGCGACTGACGGTGTTCAAGCGCTACTTTCGCTGGGCGCTGCGTGAGGGGCGCATCCCGGAGGACCCGACGCTGCGTTTGCAGGCGGCGCGCCAGCCGCTGCGGGTGCCCAAGAGTCTGAGCGAAGACATGGTCGAGCGTTTGCTCGGCGCGCCCGATCTGCAAACCCCGCTGGGCCTGCGCGACAAGGCCATGCTGGAGCTGCTCTATGCCAGCGGCTTGCGGGTCAGCGAGCTGGTCGGTCTCAAGACCTTTCATCTGGGCATGAACGAGGGCGTGCTGCGGGTGATGGGCAAAGGCAACAAGGAGCGGCTGGTGCCCTTTGGAGCGCTTGCGCGCGAGCATCTGCAGGCCTACCTGAGCCAAGCGCGGGCCGTGATACTGTCCGGCCAGCAAACCGAAGACCTGTTTGTCACCGCCCGTGGCCAGGGCATGAGCCGGGTGATGTTTTGGATGCTGATCAAGAAGTACGCGCTGCAGGCCGGCATCACCGTGCCCCTGTCTCCCCACACCCTGCGCCATGCATTCGCCACCCATTTGCTCAACCACGGCGCCGACCTGCGTGCGGTGCAGATGCTGCTGGGCCATGCCGATATTTCCACGACGACCATCTACACCCATGTGGCGCGCGAGCGCTTGCGCCAGGTGCATGCGGCGCATCATCCGCGCGGCACTTAGGACGATGGCAGGTACATATGCTCGCGGCTAAAGGGGTAGTCGCTCTGGCTGCCTGGCAGATCATCGGTATCGATCTGCCCTGAGGGCTTGGCGGCCAGCATCTGGTGCAGTGCCATCCAGCCTTGTTCAAACCCCATGGCGCAGCCGGCCAGGTAGATGCGGTAAGCCCTCAGGACCTTGCCGCCTTGCTCGCCGCCGAGTCGGGCGCTGAGCACTTGCTGGGCGGGCCCGAGCTGAGCCTCCAGGGCGTCCGACCAGGCCCACAGCGTGCGTGCATAGTGCGGGCGCAGGTTCTCGGTATCGAGCATCTCCAGGCCGGCCTGGGCCATGGCCGCCAGCACGGTGCTGGTGTGCAGCAATTCACCGCCGGGAAAGATGTATTTTTCAATGAAGTCGCCCATGCCGGCGCCAAGTTGGTGGTGCTGGGTGCCGCCGGCGGTGATGCCGTGGTTCATCAGCAGGCCGCCGGGGCGCAGCAGGCGCCTGACCTTGCCAAAATACTCGGGCAGCCTGGCCCGGCCGACATGCTCGAACATGCCCACCGAGGCGATCTTGTCGTAGGGCAGGCTTTCATCGAGGTCGCGGTAGTCGAGCAGATGCATCTGGACCTGGCGCTGCAGACCTTTTTCTTCGATCAACTTTTGGACATGGGCATGCTGCTGGCGCGACAGGGTGATGCCAGTGGCCTGCACCCCATAGCGCTCGGCCGCCCACAGCAAGAGCGCGCCCCAGCCAGCGCCGATGTCGAGGAAGCGCTCGCCGCGTTTGAGCATGAGCTTGCGGCAGATGTGCTCGAGCTTGGCCTCTTGCGCTTGCGCCAGGCTCATGTTCGCTTGTCGGTAGTAGGCGCAGGAGTAGACCCGCCGGGGGTCCAGCCAGAGCGCGTAGAAGTCATCGCCGACGTCATAGTGCTGCTCAATTTGGGCGGCATCGCGTTGGCGGGTGTGCAGAGCCAGCGAGCGCGCACGCTGCCTCCAGGCTGCCCACACTGGCGTCTTGGGCTGGACCGCTTGGGCGGGCACCATGGCGGCTGTGGCCGCCATGATCTGGCGCATGCTGCCCTGCAGCTGCAGGCGCCCCTCGACATACTCTTCGGCCAGTGCCCCCACCTGTGCGGCCCGCAGCCGTCCCAAGCTGGACCAGTGGTGCAGTTGTACCCGCACAGCAGCACCCTGGGGACCGATCAACTGACCCGAGGGCAGTTGCAGTTGCAAGGCCGGCGAAACGATGGCGGCCAGTTGAGGGGAACGCAGCAGCATCTGACAACCTCTTGGAAGTATTTCTTGCCTTGCAGGGCCAGGCCCCGCGTCCAAAAAATACTAAGGCCCAGCCGGGCTGCTCACAAGCGCGGCCGTGCGAATTCTTTGTCCTGTCGAAGCAGGCTGACCATGATCGAGCATCGTCGCTGACAGCAAGGTCAGGGCCTGTCTGATGGGCAAGCCAGTGCTTGCCGCAGGGGGCGGCATCAGCGCTCGAGTTGAGCCAGTTCCTGCGGGGTAAAACCGGCCGCGCTGCGGGCCTTTAGATTGAAAGGGCCTCTGGGTCGCGGCGCGCCGTAGTGCTGGGCCAGCACACTTTGTTGCGCGAGCGGATCGAGGTTGCGCTGAGCGCACAGCCAGCCAAACCAGTGGTTGCCGATGGCCACATGGTTGATTTCGTCGCGCAGGATCAGCTCCACAATTTCGGCGCCGCGCCGGTCACCGGCTGAGCGCAGCTTGTGGGCGACGGCCGGCGAGGCGTCCAGCCCGCGGGCCTCTAGGATGCGCGGCACCACCGCCAGCCTGGCCAGCAGGTCGTCTTGTGTCCGCCTGGCCATGTCCCACAGACCCTCATGGGCGTCAAAGTCGCCATAGCCGTAGCCCATGGACTGCAGATGCTGGTGCAGCAGCGAAAAGTGCAGGGCCTCCTCGCGCGCCACCTGGAGCCAGTCCCGGTAGAAGGCCTCGGGCAAGCCGGGAAAACGCCAGATGACATCGAGCGCCAGATCCATCGCATTGCATTCGATATGGGCCAGAGCATGGATCAGCCCGGCCCGGCCTTCGGCGCTGCCCACCGCCCGTTGGGGTACTTCGCGCGGCGGCAGCAGCCGGGGCTTGTCGGGCCGGCCGGGCAGGCCCCGGGGCTCGCTCCAGCAGGCCTGGGTATCCAGGGCCAGGCTTGCGGGCCAGTGGCTGAGCGCGCTGGCTTTTTCGTCGGCATCGTGCAGGACGATCAGCGCCAGTGCGTGACTGCGGATACAGGTCATCGGGCAATGATAGGGTGCTGCACCAGCGCGGACAAGCAATCGCTGCTTGGATCTCTTGTGCAGCTCAGCCCTTGGGCAAAAGCCCCAGCCGCTCAATGGTGGCGCGTTCCTGGGCGAAGGTGCGCGCCGCATAGCGGCTGTACTCGGCGCTGTCCATCCAAATCACAGGCTGAAAATAGCGGTCATACACCTCCACCACCTTGGGGTCCTGGTTGACCTTGGCCAGGGCCGTCTCGAGCAGCTTGACCAGCGCCGGGTCCATGCCTTTGGGCCCGCCGATGCCAAAGGGCGATTCGGTGATGGTGTCCCAGCCGCTTTCCTTGACCGTGGGGACATCTGGGAAGGCCTTGGTGCGCTGCCGTCCGAGGGTGGCCAGAAAGCGCAGCCTGCCCGACTGCACATGCGGCACAAATTCGGTGGTGCCGCTCATGACCGGAATCTGCCCGCCCAAAATCGCCTGCAGGATTTCCGCCGAACCTTTGTAGGGGATGTGATTGGTGCTGAAACCAGCTTTGTAGGCAAACTCCTCGAAGGCCAGGTGCGGCGTGGTGCCCACGCCGGTGTGTCCGTAGTTGAGCTTTCCCGGGTTGGCCTTGGCCCATGCCACCATCTCGCGCACGGATTTGAAAGGCGCATCGGTCGTGCTGACAATGCCGAAGGTATAGCCGGTCAGGCAGGCGATGTGCGTCAGGTCGTTGACCGGGTGAAACGACATTTTCTGCATGTGCGGCAAGCGGTAGATGCCCAGGGGCAACTGGGTCAGGGTATAGCCGTCGGGCCTGGCATTCAGCATGGCGCTGGCCCCGAGAGTGCCACCTGCACCGGGCTTGTTATCGATGGTCACCGTCGCGCCGCCCAAGGCCCGTCCCAGGGCCTCTCCAATGGACCGAACCACCGCGTCGGAGCTGCCGCCCGACGGCCAGGGGCAGATCAGGCTGATGTTGCGTGAAGGGTAGCGGTCTTGCGCGCGGGCCCAGGGGCTGACCAGCGCTGGAGCGGCCATCAGTGCGGCGCTGGTCGTGAGGGTTTGGCGACGGGTGAGTTTCATGCTTGCCTCCGGGTGTGAAGACTGCAGCCTAGCGGACCTGTCCATCGCGGCAATCCGGGTTTGCCAGAGCTTGTCGCCGGCCATGGGGCAGCGCAGTGCCTTGAGCCTCCTACAATCTTGGTTTTTCCAGCGAAGAGGGCGGCCATGGCGGTTTATCAGATAGGCGATGTCATCCCCCAGGTCCACGAAAGCGCCTGGGTGGCGCCCAGCGCTCAGGTGATGGGCCGCGTGGTGCTTGAGCAGGACAGCAGCATCTGGTTCGGCGCGGTGCTGCGCGGTGACAACGATCCGATCCGCATCGGCAAGGGCAGCAATGTGCAGGACGGCAGCGTGCTGCATTCGGACCTGGGTCAGCCGATGACGGTGGGTGAGTATGTGACGGTAGGGCATCAGGCCATGCTGCACGGCTGCACCATCGGCGACGGCTGCCTGATCGGCATCCAGGCGGTGATCCTCAACGGCGCGCGCATCGGGCGCAACTGCTTGGTGGGTGCCGGCGCGCTGGTCACTGAAGGCAAGGAGTTTCCCGAGGGCTCGATGATCCTGGGCAGCCCCGCCAAGGTGGTGCGCCAGCTCACCCCCGAGCAGATCGAGAACATCCGCCGCAATGTGCTGGGCTATGTGGATAACGCCCGGCGCTTTAAGACGGGCCTGCGCCAGATCGGCTAAGTCTCCCCGTGTCGGCCTGCGAAAGGCCTATTTTTCATCACCTAGTTAGCCTGAAAGGGGCGCTGCCCGGCCATGTCCGAGTTGCATAAATTTATTTTTGAGGATCTGCCGGTGCGCGGCATGTTGGTGCGTCTGACCGACGGTTGGCAGGAAACGCTCGCGCGCCGGCGTGTGGCCGGTGCTTATCCGCCGGAGGTGCAAGACCTGCTCGGCCAGATGCTTGCCGCTGGCGTGTTGATGCAGGGCAATATCAAGTTCAATGGCGCCCTGGTGCTGCAGATCTCGGGCGACGGACCACTCAAGCTGGCGGTGGCCGAGGTGCAGTCTGACCTGAGCTTTCGCGCCACAGCCTCCTTGGGTTCGGCTGGGCCCGGCGCGGTCCCCACTGGCGCGAGCCTGAGCCAGATGGTCAATGTCGACAACCAGGGCCGCTGTGCGATCACGCTGGACCCCAAGGACAGGCTGCCCGGTCAGCAGCCCTACCAGGGGGTGGTGCCGCTGTTTGGCGACCGCCAGGAGAAGCTGGAAAAGCTCAGCCAGGTGCTCGAGCATTACATGCTGCAAAGCGAGCAGCTCGATACCTGCATGGTGCTGGCGGCCAATGGTGAGGTGGCCGCTGGCTTGTTGATCCAGCGCCTGCCCGTGATGGGGCAGGGCAATCTGGCCGGGCTGATGGACCGCGATGCCAATGAGGACCAGATCGGCCGCAGCGAGGACTACCAACGCATCGCCATGCTGGCGGCCACCTTGCAGCCGCAGGAGCTGCTTGGCCTTGGCGCAGACGAAATCTTGCACCGGCTGTTCTGGCAGGAGACTCTGACCCGCTATGAGCCGCTGCGCCCGCGTTTTGCCTGCAGCTGCTCGCGTCAGCGGGTCGGTGGCATGCTGCGCGGCCTGGGCGCTGTCGAGGTCGATCAGATACTGGTCGAGCAGGGCCGCATCGAGGTGGGCTGCGAGTTTTGCGGCGTTCTCTACCACTTTGATGCGGTCGATGCGGCGCAGATCTTCACCGAAGGCAGCCATCGGCCGGCGCCCGGCGGCGTGCATTAGAGCTTGGGCTCGGCACCTTGTCGCTGGGCCAGCAACTGGCCCAGCAGGATGTGTTCACAAGCAGGGTCGTCGCATTTTTCGCAGGCCAGGCGCCAGCCGGCGCGGCCCAGGGTTTGCGCCCCTGCCGGCTTGAGGGCCCGGTCGCGCAGGGCCAGTGCGGCCAGTGCCTGCTGCAGTTGCTGAGCCTGCGGCCCGCGGAGGGCGTGGAAGCTTTGCTGGCCATGCAGCAAAGAGTGCCTGAGCGCCCGGTGAGCCTGTAGGCGCTGGTCATCGTCAAGGCCTGCACCGCCCTCGTCCCAGGGCAGAAGCAGGCAGAAGTCGCAGGGCGCCAAGGCCTCGCTGCCCGCCACCGCGTCGATCTGCCAGATGGGCGATTGAGCGCTGCTCAGGCTTGCAATGACAGATGTCAACGCCAGGCAAAAAGCAAGCGCCGTTGGGGCGTCATGGCCGAGCACCCGCACCCGGATGACAGTGGCCTCCTCGGGCTCAGGCTGCGCCGCCAAGGCCTCGCTCATCGCCTTATTTGGCGGTGTTGAATTGGACGAAGATCTCGTTGGGCTTGACCATGCCCAGTTCGCTGCGGGCCTTTTCCTCGACCATGTCCAGACCTTCCTTGAGGTCGCGCACCTCGGAGGCCAGGCGTTCGTTTTCTGACTGGGCCTGCAGGTTCTGGCGGTTCATCTCATCGAGCTTGAGCTGCATCTGGCGAACGTTGGGAACGCTGCCACGACCAAACCAGATCTGAGCCTGCAGCGCCAGCAGCAAGGCCAGAAGCAGACCGGTGACGACGCGTTTTCCCATGGTTCAGCTTGGTTCAGCGCAGGTTGTAGAAGGCGGCCCGGCCCGGGTAGCTGGCGATGTCGCCCAGGTCTTCCTCGATGCGCAGCAACTGGTTGTACTTGGCCATGCGGTCCGAGCGTGAGAGCGAGCCGGTCTTGATCTGGCCGGCATTCATGCCGACAGCGATGTCGGCAATGGTGGCGTCCTCGGTCTCGCCCGATCGGTGACTGATGACGGCGGTATAGCCGGCACGTTTGGCCATCTCAATGGCGGCAAATGTCTCGGTCAAGGTGCCGATCTGATTGATTTTGATCAGGATGGAGTTGGCTATGCCCTTGTCGATGCCTTCCTTGAGAATCTTGGTGTTGGTGACAAACAGATCATCGCCCACCAATTGCACCTTTTTGCCCAAGCGTTCGGTGAGCAGCTTCCAGCCGTCCCAGTCGCCCTCGTGCATGCCGTCTTCGATGCTGATGATGGGGTATTTGTCAACCCAGGTGGCCAGCATATCGGTCCATTGGGCCGATGACAGCACCAGGCCTTCGCCCTCGAGGTGGTATTGGCCGTCGCGGTAGAACTCGCTGGCCGCGCAATCGAGGCCCAGGGCGATCTGCTCGCCGGCCACATAGCCGGCCTGCTCAATGGCCTGCAGAATCATTTCGATGGCAGCGGCGTGGCTGGGCACATTCGGTGCAAAGCCGCCTTCGTCGCCCACGGCCACGCTCATGCCTTTGTCGTGCATGATTTTCTTGAGGGCATGAAACACTTCGGCGCCATAGCGTATGGCTTCGCGCAAGCTCGGAGCACCTACCGGGATGATCATCAGTTCCTGCAGATCCAGGTTGTTGTTGGCATGCGCACCGCCGTTGATCACGTTCATCATCGGCACGGGCATCTGCATGCCGCCCGATCCGCCAAAGTAGCGGTACAGCGGCAGGCCCGCTTCTTCGGCTGCTGCGCGGGCCACGGCCATGGAGACGGCCAACATGGCATTGGCGCCCAGGCGGCTCTTGTTGTCGGTGCCATCGAGGTCGATCAGGGTCTTGTCAAGGAAAGCCTGCTCAGAAGCATCGAGACCGAGCACAGCCTCAGAAATTTCGGTGTTGATGTGCTCCACCGCCTTGAGCACGCCCTTACCCAGGTAACGGGACTTGTCGCCGTCGCGCAGCTCGATGGCCTCCCGCGAACCCGTGGACGCGCCGGAGGGGACGGCGGCGCGTCCCATGACGCCCGATTCCAGCAGCACATCGCATTCGACGGTGGGGTTACCGCGGCTGTCCAGGATTTCGCGTCCGACGATATCGACTATGGCACTCATTGAAATTTCTTCTTTCTTGTTAGCGTCGTTAAAAAATCAGGGATTCAGGTGCCTTCGACCAGCAGCATCCGCATCACCGCTGCACCCTGACGGGCCGCGCGTGCGCTGGCATATTCGGGCGACGCCTCGAAATGGCGCGCCTGCTCGGTGGAGGGAAACTTCAAGATGACCAAGCGTTCGGGCTGCCAGTCGCCTTCGAGCACCTCGATGGCGCCGCCGCGCACACAGACCTCGGCACCGTAGGCTTGCATGGCCAGCGTCGAGAGCTTCTTGTATTGCTCGTACTGTGTGGGGTCGGTGACGACAACGTTGGCGATGATGTAGGCACTGGGCATGGTGTTCAGGCGGTAAAGTGGTTTTCCAAAAAGCCGCTTTGCTTGGTCACCTGATCCAGTGTGACCAGAGTCTGCAACAGGGCTTTCATGTGCTTGAGCGGTACCGCGTTGGGCCCGTCTGACCAGGCCTCCTGCGGCCGTGGATGGGTTTCCATGAAGAGGCCGGCCACGCCAGCGGCCACGCCGGCCCTCGCCAGCACCGGCACCATCTCGCGCGCCCCGCCGCTGACTTGCCCCAAGCCGCCGGGCTTTTGCACCGAGTGGGTCACATCAAAGACCACCGGCGCGCCGGTATTGCGCATCTCGGCCAGGCTGCACATGTCGGCCACCAGGTTGTTGTAGCCAAAGCTCACACCGCGCTCGCAAGCCAGGAAGCTGTCTTCGCTCAAACCGGCCTCGCGGGCGGCGGCCTTGGCCTTGTCGATCACGTTCTTCATGTCCCAGGGCGCGAGAAACTGCCCCTTTTTGATGTTCACCGGCTTGCCCGATTGCGCCACAGCGCGGATGAAGTCGGTTTGCCGGCACAAGAAGGCGGGCGTCTGCAGCACATCGACCACGCTGGCGACGGTGGCGACCTGAGTTGCCTCATGCACGTCGGTGAGCACCGGCAGCTTGAGTTGGCGACGCACCTCGTCGAGAATCTTCAGGCCCGCATCCATGCCCACGCCACGCTGGCTGGTGCCCGATGAGCGGTTGGCCTTGTCGAAAGAGCCCTTGTAAATCAAAGGTATGCCTAGCGGCTCGCAGATGTCCTTGATCTGGCCGGCTACATCGAGCGACATCTGCAGGCCTTCAATGGAGCAGGTGCCTGCAATCAGAAAGAAAGGCTGGTCCAGCCCGACCTCAAAGCCACAGAGCTTCATGCGCAGGCCTTCGTGTCTGCCGTGTGCTTCATGCGGCCACTTTCAAAGACTTGCCCGAGCCATGATGGTCCAAGGCGGCTTTAATGAAGGAGTTGAACAGGGGGTGACCGTCCCAGGGGGTAGATTTGAATTCCGGGTGGAACTGCACCCCCATGTACCAGGGGTGTACCGTTTGCGGCAGCTCGACGATCTCGGTCAGGTGCTCGCGCTGTGTCAGCGCCGAGATCACCAGGCCGCTGGCGCGCAGCCGCTCAAGGTAGTTCACATTGGCTTCGTAGCGATGGCGGTGCCGCTCGGTCACCACGTCGCCGTAGATCTGGTGGGCCAAGGTGCCAGCAGTCACGTCGGAGCTTTGAGCGCCCAGGCGCATGGTGCCGCCGAGGTCAGACTTCTCGCTGCGGGTCTTGATGGTTCCGTCAGCATCTTTCCACTCGGTGATGAGCGCGATCACCGGATGCGGGCTGTCGGGCTCGAATTCGGTGGAATTGGCATCGGGCATACCGGCCACATGACGGGCGAATTCGATGGTGGCCACCTGCATGCCCAGGCAGATGCCCAGGTACGGTACCTTGTTCTCGCGGGCAAAGCTGGCAGCGCAGATCTTGCCTTCGATACCGCGCTTGCCAAACCCGCCGGGCACCAAGATAGCGTCGAAGCGGGCCAGCTGCGAGACGTTGTCGGGCGTCAGGGTCTCAGAATCCAGATATTCAATGATGACCCGCGCATGGTTCTTCATGCCGGCATGGCGGATCGCCTCGTTGAGCGATTTATAACTGTCCGACAGGTCCACGTACTTGCCGACCATCGCGATCCTGATCTCCGCCGCAGGATGCTCTACGGCATGGACCAGATTGTCCCAGCGGCTCAGGTTGGCCGGCGGCGTGTTCAGGCGCAGCTTGTCGCAGATCAGGCCGTCCAGGCCCTGCTCGTGCAGCATGCGCGGTACTTTGTAGATGGTGTCGACATCCCACATCGAGATCACGCCCCACTCGGGCACGTTCGAAAACAAAGAGATCTTGGCGCGCTCTTCATCAGGAATACGGCGGTCAGCGCGGCACAGCAGCACAT
>JBAXEN010000024.1:0-21324 GCA_037140415.1 Betaproteobacteria bacterium
GACTGCGCCGACTATGGCTTGGCCATGCCCGATGAGAGCATCAGCGCCAAGCGCGACTACGACGAGATGCTGGCCAAGGCCCGGATCCGTCCGCGCCAGTTTCTGATCACCAACTCCTACGAGCTCATGCGCTCGGTGGCCAAGAAGGGCCTGGCCATCACCATCGTCAACGCTCAACTGGGCGAGCCCGCTGCCGGACCAGGCTATCGCTATGTGCCGCTGAGGGACCCGCGCGTCAAGCCGCAGCGCGTCACCTTGTGCGTTTTTGGCGCGCGCAACCCCAGCCCGGCGGTGGCGGTGTTCATCGAGCAACTCAGGCTCGAATTTGAGAAGCTGGAATTTTTATGAAGATCACCGATTCAGCGGCTACCGCACCGGCCGCCGCATTCCGGCTGCAGGGTGTGCACAAGCGCTTTCGATCCAAGGATGGCAGCGATGTGGTGGCCCTGCATGATGTGAGCTTTGATGTGAAGGCGGGCGAGTTTGTGACCGTGGTTGGGCCCAGCGGCTGCGGCAAAAGTACCTTGCTGCGCATTCTTGCGGGCCTGGCGCGCGCCAGCCAAGGCGAGGTCACCTTGGCCGGCAGGCCGGTCAACGGCCCGAGCCGGGATGTGGGCGTGGTGTTTCAGGCGCCGGTGCTGCTGCCGTGGCGCACCGTGCTGGAAAACGTACTGGTGCCCGCTCAGATCCAGGGGCGCGATGTGAAGGCCTCGACTGAACGGGCCAAGCATTACCTGCAGCTGGTGGGCCTCGAGCAATTTCATACCAAATACCCGAGTGAGCTATCGGGCGGCATGCAGCAACGCGTGGGCATTGCTCGGGCCCTGGTCAACGATCCAGCGCTGTTGCTCATGGACGAGCCCTTTGGCGCCCTCGATGCCATGACCCGCGAGTCCATGAACGTGGAGCTGCTCAAGCTCAAGGAGCGCACAGGTGCCACCATCATGCTGGTCACGCACAGCATTCCTGAAGCGGTGTTTCTGGGCGACCGGGTGGTGGTGATGTCGCCGCGCCCGGGCCGTATCACGCAGATCCTGGACGTGGATCTTCCGCGGCAGCGCACTTTGGAGCTGATCAACACCGACCTCTTCGGCACCTATGTCTCGGGCATACGCGCCAATTTGAACGCCACTGGAGGCTTGGACTGATGGACCCCTCAAAAACCTCGAGCGCACAGGCTGGCCCTTCTTTAGATGCGCACCCAGTGCCCGCAGCGCCCGCAGTTGCTGATCTGCTCGAGCAAGGCATCAGCCCCCTCAAGCGACAACTGCTGATCGGCGGTTTTTTTGTTCTCGTGATTCTGGCCTGGCATCTGGTGGTCAGTTGGACCGGCATTTCACATCTGATTTTCCCCGGGCCATTGAGCGTGGCCAAGGCGGTCTTTGACGGCTTTGAGTCGGGGGAAATCGTCAGGCATCTGTGGGTGACGCTCTATGAAATCCTGATGGGTTTTGCGGTGGGCGCCACTCTCGGGTTTTTGCTGGGCGCGGTGATCGGACAGAGCGCTTTGATGGAGGCGGTTTTCTACCCTTATGTGGTGGCGTTTCAGACCGTACCCAAGGTGGCAGTGGCGCCGCTTTTTGTGCTCTGGTTTGGCTTTGGCATGACCTCCAAGGTGATCATCACCGCCACCATTGTTTTCTTCCCGGTGCTGGCCAACACCATCGTCGGCTTGCGATCAGCGCCGCGTGACCAGATCGAGTTGATGAGGGCCTTTACCGCATCGAGCTGGCATGTGTTTCGGATGGTCAGGCTGCCGCATGCGCTGCCTTATGTGTTTGCAGGACTGGACATCGGCATTGTGCTGGCCGTCATCGGAGCCATCGTGGGCGAATTCGTGGGTGCGCAAGCCGGCCTGGGTTATTTGATCTTGCAGCGCAACTTTTCCATGGATGCCGCCGGCATGTTCGCCATCTTGATTGTGCTGTCCTTGATCGGTACCGCCTTGCATGCCCTGGTTCGATGGATTGCCCGACGGGTGATTTTCTGGACTGATGCCTTCGCTGATTTGTCACGCAGCACCTGAGCGATCTCCAATTTGATCTGACAGTCGCCCGGTCCCCGCACCCCACCCGATACCACCCAAGGAGAAATGATGTCCCAAGCTGACGTTCAAGTTGAAATGCCGCGCGCGGCGTCTGTCGATGAAATGCCCATTCTGGACCTCAAAGATTGGCTGGCGGGTGGACCGATCGAGCCGGTGGTCGCGCAGTTCCATGCCGCCTGTACCAATATGGGATTTTTCTATGTCAAGAACCACGGCATCTCGCAGGAGGTGGTTGACGCCGTGTTCGATTCGACGCGCCGCTACTTCAGCCTGAGCGAAGAGGAGCGTTTAAAAGACAAGATCGACGAGCGCTTTCGGCGCGGCTTCATGCCCTATGGCGTGACGCAGCATCCGGGCCACAAGCCAGATCTGAAGGAAAGCTACGAACTGAGCCTGGATCTGCCGCTGACCGACCCCGATGTGGTGGCGGGCCTGCCGCTGCATGGGCCCAACCGCTGGCCCGCTGACAAGCCCTGGCTCAAAGAAGCTGCCGAGGCCTACTTTGCTCAGACCCGCACACTCGGTCTGCGCCTGCTGCGTGTCTTTGCCCTGGCGCTGGGCCAGCCTGAGGGTTTTTTCCTCCAGTGGTGCACCAAGCCCATGGTGCAGTCCCGGCTGTTTCACTACCCGCCGCAATCGAGTCCGACAGCGATGGAGCTCGGCGCCGCCGCTCACACCGACTACGGCATGCTGACGATCTTGGCGCAGGACCCGATCGGCGGGCTGGAGCTGCGCACCCGCGCGGGCGAATGGGTGGCCGCGCCCTATGTGGAGGGCACGCTGGTGATCAACCTGGGCGATATGGTCAAGGTCTGGACCAACGAAACCTATGTCTCTAACTTGCACCGGGTGGCCAATCGCACAGGCCGTGAGCGGTTTTCAATCCCGACCTTCTTCAACCTCGACTACCACGCGCCCGTCGCCTGCCTGCCGCAATTTGAGTCGGTTGAGCGTCCCGCCAAATATCCCCCGGTGAAATCGGGCGACTATTTGGTCAAGCGGTTTTCTGAAGTGCAAAAGTACAAGACGCCGGCGCAATTGCAGGGCACGTGAGCGCGCTCATCTGAGGGGCGGTGTGGCCTTTGGCGCATACCGAGCCCTCGGCCTTGGCTTCAAACAGGCGCACGGCTCGCAACTCGATGTTGCTCGCGGCCTTGAAACCCTTGTTGCGGCTCAGGTCCTTGCCCCCATTGCCCATGATCTGTGTCTTGCCATTGAGCCAATAGGAGGCGGTCAGCAGCATGGCGGTCGCTTGCACCTTGTCGCCGGCATCAACATTGGCGTAGCGGTTTTCACCCCCCCCGATCGTGGCGCAGACCGGCAGCCAGTTCGGTACCCGGGCTGACCGCGTAGCGTAGGAAGGTCTGCAGCGAGAGCTTGGGGGCTTGCTGGCGCTCGGAATCGTTCAAGTGCTCCCCGTCAAATGATCGCCGTTCATCTGCTCCAGCGGGGCTGTGCTGGCATCTCCTGCATGCGAGGCGGGCGAGGTCGGACGGGGGCATACCAATCGCAGCCTCGCTGCGAGTTCGGCGCGCGCCTTGCAGAGCCTGTGCGGCGCGGACGGGGCGAGATCGTTAGCGATCAGGTGCGGGTCTTCAGAGGGCAGACGCTGGCCGCGCAGACCCAGGAGCAGATGCTTCAGCGCTATCGGGAAACGCTCTAAGCCAGGGGCAGAGGGTTGGTCTTATTGCGGGCCAGTGGGCGCTGGGCAGGGCCGAGCGCGCTACTGTCAGGCCAACTGGTGCAGGCCCAGCAGCAGCACCTGCGCCACGCCGTGTTCGCGCAGCAAGGTCGCGGCCATGGTGGCGCTCCAGCGGCTGCGCAGCTCGCAGGCCACCAGCAGCACCGGCCCCTTGGGCAGGGCAGCGCCGGGCGCCAGCCGCATCACTGACTGCAGGTGTTCGACCACCGCCGCCGAAGCACTGTCGGCCGGGGCGGGGCCGCCCTGCCAGCTGAGCACATCGTGCACCGGCAGTCGGCCCTTGTGGCCAATGAAGCTGGCCAGGCTGCGGTTGTCGGCCATGTCGGGCGCGGCCAGCGGCACTACACAGGTCGGTCGCTGCGGCCAGTGTTTGGCCCACCGCGCCAGCGTCGCTACCGCACCCTCGAGCAAGGCCTGGGGCAGCGCGCCGCTGTGGCGCCAGGCCTTGAGACTGTCGGCCCAGGCCGGATCGTCGGCAAAAGCCACCGCCCGTCCGGCGGCAAAGCCTTTGATCGGCCCCTTGCGCTGGACCTTGGAGGGCCAGAGCTTGCGTGGCTCGATCTCGATGTCTATCCCGCGCAAAAAATCGCGCGCAGCGCTCTGCTTGTCCTGTGAGGGGCTGGCCCCCGGGGCGGGCAGCCGTCCGGTGCAGACCGAGCAGCGGCCGCAGGGGGCGGGCGAGGGGTCGTCCAGCGCGGTTTGCAGATAGGCCATCAGGCAGCCCTGGCCGCGGGCGTAGCGGCGCATCAGCTCGGCCTCTTGGCGCCGCACCTCGATCAGAGCCGACCACTTGGCCCGGTCGTGCACATAGGCCCGCCCGCTGGCCTGCCATTGCGAGCCGCTCTTGTTGACCACGCCCTCAACGGCGAGGATCTTGAGCAAGGCTTCGAGCCTGCCGCGCCGCAGGCCGGTGCGCGCTTCGATGTCGGGCAGGCTCAAGGCCTCGGTGGCCAGTGCCTCCAGCACCTTGTGGGCATGGGCCTCATCGGGAATCGAGGCGGTGGCAAAGTAGTCCCAGATGCGCTCGTCGGCCTCCGAGGGCAGCAGCACCCCTTCGGCGTGGGCCACGCCTCGGCCGGCCCGGCCGACCTGCTGGTAGTAGGCCACCGGACTGGCCGGCGAGCCGATGTGCACGCAAAAGCCCAGGTCGGGTTTGTCGTAGCCCATGCCCAGGGCCGAGGTGGCCACCACCGCCTTGAGCTGGTTATGGCGCAGCTGCTCTTCAATCTGCAGGCGCTGCTCGGCATCGCTTTGGCCGCTGTAGGCCTGGACCGCATGGCCCAGGCTGCGCAGAAAACCGGCCAAACGTTCAGCCTCTGCCACGGTGAGCACATACACGATGCCCGAGCCTGGCAATTGCTCGATCGCGTCGGCCATCCAGGCATACCGCTGCAGCGGCGACAGGCCAGGCACCACCGACAGCGTCAGCGAGGTGCGAGCCAGCGTGCCGCGAAAGGTCAGGGCCTGCTGGCCCAACTGGCGGCCGATGTCTAGGCTGACCCGCTGGTTGGCGGTGGCGGTGGTGGCCAGGATGGCCGCCGACGGCGTGGCCAGCAGGGCGCGCGCCAGGCGCTGGTAGTCGGGCCGAAAGTCAAAGCCCCAGTCACTGATGCAATGCGCCTCATCGATCACGATCAGCCCGACCCGCGCGAGCAGCTCGCCCAGGCGGGCGGCAAAGCGAGGATTGCCCAGCCGCTCGGGCGAGATCAGCAGCACGTCGATGGCATCGTGATCGAGTTGCTCGAAGACGCTGTCCCACGCCTCAAAGTTGGTGGAGTTGACGGTCGCTGCCGCCAGCCCCGCCCGCTCAGCGGCCATCACCTGATCGCGCATCAAGGCCAGCAGGGGCGAGACCACCAGCGCCGGTCCGGCGTCCTTGGCGCGCAGGGCGCGGGTGGCGGCCCAGTACACCGCCGATTTGCCCCAGCCGGTGGCCTGTACCACCAGCACCCGCGCGGCCGGCTGCAGCAGGGCCTGCACCGCGTCGACCTGCTCCGCGCGGGGCGAGGCACCCGGGCCGGCCAGGCGCTCGAGCACCTGCCGCATGGCGTGTTCGGCCAGTGCGCGCGCTGCTGCGGGGTCTTCAGGGGTGGCCGCTTGCATGGCAGGCTCTGGGCGCGTGTCGAGCCAGGCTGGGCTGGCTATTCGGCCGTGGTCTGGGCACCAAATGGCGTGGCCCGGAACCATTTTCGAAAGGTCTCGCTGTGGTCCTCGTAGCCCGGAAAATTCAGGGCTTCAAACCCGCTCAGGGACTTGCTCGCCTGGCGGTTGAACCAGTTGATCAGGTGCAGCGCCCGCCCACTGGCATCGATGACCGGCAGGCGATTTCTGTCGAAGGTGGCTGGCGTCATGCGCACCGCCTTGAAGCGGCCGCTGGCGTCGAACAGCAGCTCGGCAAAGGCCGTCACATTGGCCAGGCTGTTGACGCTCAGGCCGCCCGAGCTGACAAAGTTGCCGATCGAGTGCAGCACCGGCGCGCCTTCGATGCATTCGGCCGCGCGCACCAGGTGCGGACCATGGCCGACCAGCGCACTGGCGCCAGCCTTGACCATGGCCGCGGCAAATTTGCGCGCGTTGCCGCGTTGCTCGCCCAGGAAGACGGCGTCGTCATTGCTCAGCAAGGCGTGGCTGTCGCCCTCGCCACCGAGCTGATAAAACAGCACCACGATGTCGCTTTTGCTGCGCACTTGGGCCACCAGGCGGGCCGTGGCCTCGATATCGAGCACGTTGTTGTAGGCCGGGTAGTGCGCCAAAGCGATCACCCCGACTTTGAGGCCTTTGATGGTGCGGATCACATGGCTGTCCTTCAGGCCGGTGAATTCAAGGCCGGCCGCGCTCAGGTGCTGCTGGGTGTCGGCAAAGCCGATGGGCCCGTAATCGTTGCTGTGGTTGTTGGCGATCGACAGGATGTGAAAGTTGGCTTTTTTCAGCACCTCGGCGGTCTCGACCGGGAAGCGGAAGGTGTAGGAGCGGCCGGGAATATAGGGCTTGCGCGGCGTCGGATGGGTGGTGATGGCGCCTTCGAGATTGCCCAGCGCGAGATCGGCCTGCGTCAGCTGCGGCAGGAAGTCATTGAAGGCCAGGCGGTTGAGCTGGGCATTCTCGGAAAACACCAGGTCGCCCACGGCGGCAATGCGGAGGTCGCCAGCCGCTGGCTCAGCAGCCTGGGCCGTGCAGTTGACGAACGGGGGCAGGGCAGCTTGGCTGCTCTGGGCCTGGACCTTGGCGCTCAAGACGCAGAGCGAGCACATCAGACCGGCGGCGATCCGGTGCAAAACAGGGCTGTTGGGTAAGGTGGTCATGAATGAGGGGGCGCACTGCGCGCGGATCGGGCAGGTAGATCGGGCAGGTATTGTGTGCGCCTGCCCCGAGCGCTGCAAGGCGTTTGCCCAGGCGCCGCCTGCGGTCACGGCCGGTGCAGGCCTGGCTTGGCTGCGCGCGGGCTGTTGTTCAAAGCCAACTGTGGCCCGGGGCAATGTTGGGAGGGTTTCTTTTGGGTGTGAGGTGGAACAAACGGCCCAGAAACTGAAATACGACTTCTTTCATATTAATTTCGTAAAAATAAATACCATTTTCAAATTAATCGTCGAGTTGGATGTGGGCATAGGGCCTCCAGCTTCGCGCAGGCTGGTCCGGTTGGAGGCGGCAGGCCTGGCTTGGTGTTTGCTCATCGGCCGTTCTATATTGCGCTTTGGTTCGGGCAGGGGTGTACGCCTTCATAGGCGCGGGCCCTGCCAGAAAGGCCCGCTATGTCTGCTCACGACACCGCCCTCAGCGCTTCCTCCGGCAAGCCCAATGCAAGGGATTTGGCTTTCCTGGCATTGATGCTGGCCGTGCTGGCCGCCGTGGCCTTGATGGGCGTCTTCACCTTTCGCGAGGGCCTCAAGACCGAGGCCACCAAGCTCCAAGGCGAGGCCTTTGTCGCTTGGCTGGCGCAGGCTAAGGCCAAACGCGCTGCGGCTGACTTTGCCCCGGCAGCTTGTGCCATGGTGGCGCAGCCCGCGGGTCGGGCCAAAACCTGGAGCGAATGCTCTGCCGCCCTGCTCGCCGACGGGGGGCCTCTTGCGGGTGTGCGCAATGCGTTCTCGGGGCAGCCCATCGGACTGATCGCTCGCTGCGACCCAGCCAGCAATGCCTCACCCGGCCAGTTTGTGATCGACAGGGTTTCCGCCACACCGCCGGGCTCGGCCGTGCCGCTGCTGGTCGCGCCTTTTGCCCCCGAGGACACGCTGGACAAAGCACTGACCATCAAGCTCACCGTCTGCGACAAGGGCGGTTACGGGGTCAAGATCGGCGAGGTTGAGTTTTGAGGAGCGCAGCATGAGTACTCAGAAACGCCCCCAAGGCTCGCCCGATGACGGCGACTCTGGCCTGCGCTCCTACAGGCATCTGTCCGATCCCGAGGTACCTGCAGTTGTCGGCGAGCGCGCAGAGCGCGAGCAGGCCGCGCTCTCAGGGGCCAGAGGCCTGCGGCGCCTGATTTATGCCTGGCTGTTTGATCCCACCATCCCTGGCAACTATCAGAAAGCCTTCGACCGCATCATCGTCTGGATGATCGCGCTCAACCTGTTTGCCCTGTTGATTGAGCTGGTGCCGCAAGTTCACGAGCCCTACCGCGTCTGGTTTGACCGCTTTGATGTGTTTTCAGTGGCGCTGTTCACCATGGAGTACCTGCTGCGCCTGTACACCGCGCCGGAAGACCCGCAGTTTCGAGCGGCCGGCCGGCCGCGGCTGGCTTTTGTTCGCAACCCGTTTGCCATCGTCGACCTGCTGGCGGTGCTGCCGTTTTACTTACAGGCGGTGCTGCCCATTGATCTGCGGGCTTTGCGGGTGCTCAGGTTGCTGCGTCTGCTCAAGCTGTTTCGGCTGATCATTCCGGCCTGGCGCGAGTTTGGTGAGCTCAATCGGGGGCGTACTTTTCGCCAGCGCTTGCATGCCCTGGTGTTTCCCAGCGAGTTTGGCGGACGCATGCACCGCTATTTCGACACCTTCATCGCCGGCTGGGTGATGATCTCGGTGTTGTCGGTCATCTTGGAGTCGGTCTATTCGGTCAACTACCTCCTGCACATGGAGTTGATCGTGCTTGACGCCATTGCGGTGGCGATCTTCACCATGGAGTATTGCGCGCGACTGTACTGCTGCGTTGAGGAAAAAAACTTCGAGTCGCCGGTGTTGGGCCGCCTGCGACAGGCCAAGACACCGTCGATGCTGATCGACCTGATGGCCATCTTGCCCTTTTTCTTGGAGGCCATGCTGCATCACCTGATCGATCTGCGTTTTCTGCGGATCTTTCGCCTGATGCGTTTGCTCAAGCTGACCCGCTACACCGGCGCGACCACCACCTTGGCCAAGGTGATCGCGCGCGAGTGGCCGGTGATGGCAGCGGCCGCTTTCATCATGCTGCTGCTGGTGGTGCTGACAGCGAGCCTGGGCTATCTGTTTGAACACGAGGCTCAGCCCGACAAATTTGAAAACATCCCGCAGTCGATTTACTGGGCGGTCATTACCCTGGCGTCGGTGGGCTATGGCGACATCTCACCGGTCACACCGGCCGGTCGTGCGGTCACCATTGTGTTGGCCTTGATCGGAATTGGTATTTTTGCGATTCCTGCGGCCTTGTTGTCGTCGGCATTTTCTGACCAGTTGCACAAAGAACGCGATGCGCTCAAGCAGGAACTGTTTGAGATGTTGGCCGACGGCAAAATTTCCGATGAAGAGGCCGAAATCATCAACCGCGAGGCCAAGCGCCTGCACCTGTCGGCCGAAGATGTGGAGGTGCTGATCGAGCAGGCGCGGCGCGAACGCCAGTTGGCCAACGACCTGTCCCAGATGCCCTTGCACACCATTGCAGCCCATCCGGCGCATGCGGTGGAGCGCTACAAAACCTTGCTCTCCGAGATCAGGCAACTGGGCCTGCTGACCGATACCGCGCAATTTGAGGCCGCAGCCCGAGGGGCTGACCGTCTGACCGAGACCGAATGGCGGATCTGGCGCCAGATCAATACCGCTGGCCAAGCGGCTTCGGCGCCGCAGAGGCCGCAGCCGCAGCAGCCGCCGCGCCCGGCCGGTCCATCCTAGCCGCAGCGCTCTACCGCCCGTTCCCAATCGGCCATCAGCGACTGCGCCCAGTCGCGCGAGCGTTGCGGCTCGAAAACGCGGTCGATGCCCAGACGCTCCTGGAGTTCGCCCGCTTCGCTGTAGAGCCCGACCTGCAGGCCGGCCAGCAGGGCCGCGCCCAGGGCGGTGGTCTCCACGGTGCAGGGGCGCACCACCGGCAGGCCCAACAGGTCGGCCTGGATCTGCATCAAGAGCTGGTTGGCGCAGGCGCCGCCATCGACACGCAGCTCCGTGACCTGCCATTGCGGGTAGGCGGCCAGGTCGCGCTGCATGGCCTGCAGCAGGGCGGTGCTTTGCAGGGCAATGCTCTCCAGCGCGGCGCGTGCGATGTGGGCCAGGCTGCTGCCCCGGGTCAGCCCTTGCAGGCTGCCCCTGGCCTGGGCTCGCCAGTAGGGCGCGCCCAGGCCGGCAAAGGCCGGCACCAGCACCACGCCCTCGCTGCTGTCAACTTGGCTGGCCAGGGCCTCAACGTCGGCGCTGCGATCAAAAGCCTGCAACTGATCGCGCATCCATTGCACCACCGCACCGCCGATGAAGACGCTGCCCTCTAGTGCAAAGCCCGGCTGCGCGCCGACCTGAGCCGCGCGGGTGGTGATCAGTCCGTGTTGGCTTGCCAGTGCCTGGCTGCCGGTGTGCATCAGCATGAAGCAGCCGGTGCCGTAGGTGTTCTTGACCTGACCGCCGCGCTGGCAGGCCTGGCCGAACAAGGCAGCCTGCTGGTCACCGGCCACGCCAGCGATCGCAACCGCATGGTCGAACCAGCGCGGCGCCACGGTGCCGAAGTCGGCGCTGGAGGGCAGCACCTGCGGCAACACAGCCGCAGGGATGCGCAGGGCCGCAAGCAACTCTTCGTCCCATTGTTGGGTGTGGATGTTCCACAGCATGGTGCGCGAGGCATTGCTCACGTCGGTGAGGTGACGCTGGCCCCCGGTGAGCTGCCAGATCAGCCAGCTGTCGACCGTACCGAAAGCCAGCTCGCCGGCCTCAGCGCGGGTCTGCGCGCCTGGCACATGGTCGAGCAGCCAGCGCAGCTTGGTGGCCGAAAAATAGGGGTCGATGCGCAGGCCGGTGCTCTGCTCCACTCGGGTTGCCAGCCCCTGGGCCCGCATCTGCTCGCACAGATCCAGGGTGCGCCGGTCCTGCCAGACGATGGCGTTGTAGATGGGCTGGCCGCTGCGCCGGTCCCACACCAGGGTGGTCTCGCGCTGGTTGGTGATGCCCAGCGCCGCGATGTCCCGCGCCTGCAGACCGGCGCGCTGCAGGGCCTGCCTTACGGTTTGCCACTGGCTGCTCCACAGGACCATCGGATCGTGCTCGACCCAGCCGGGCTGCGGGAAGATCTGCGCAAACTCCTGCTGGGCCATCGCCACAATGCGGCCCGATGGATCGAACACGATGGCCCGTGAACTGGATGTACCCTGATCGAGGGCCAGCAGATGTTTCATGACGGGGTCCGCCGTTTAGCGGCCGGGCCATTGCGGTTGCTATCGTATGAAGTCGATGAACGGTCGTTAAAGTACATCAGTCTTGCCCTCAAGCGTGGGCACGACTATAGACCCGCCGAAGCGATCCGCCCGCGCCAGCTTGGCTCAGGGGCCGCTTCGGGGGGTGTTGGCGCTTGGATGCGAAGCCACCGGTTCGGGCGTGGCGCCGCAGGGGCAGCGGCGGGGTATGCCCGTGCTCTGGGCGAGCAAAACCAGGCGCCGCCAGCCCTGTGAGCGCTGGCGGCTGCGTCTTTCTCAGCGTACGCTCAGCAGGGCAGCTACCAGCTCCGCAAAGCCGGCGCCGCGTTCAGCCTGGCACAGATAGGTGGGTGCATGGCGCAACTGCGGCAGAAAGCGCGCCACATTGGCCACGCCTACGCTGTAGCCCATGTGCTTGAACATCACCTCGTCGTTGCTGGAATCTCCCACATAGACCCACTGGGCCCGCTCATCGGGCAGCGAGCGTGACAGCCAGGCTTGCACCGCCCAGCAGGCGCCGACCCATTTGTCGTGGTCGCCGAGCCAGGCGTTGATATGGATGCTGCTGACGGTCACCCGCAGGCCGCGTGCCTTGAGCAGCTGGCAGACCTGCTCGATCTGTGGCGCATCGAGTCGGGTGAATTCGCTGTGGTCGATGGCAATATCGGTTTCGCGGCCCGCGCTGTCCTGGGCGCGGCGGGCGGCCGGCAGGGCAGCCTCTACGGTCTGCAGCGCCGCTTGCAGCCGGCTGTAATGCGCCTGCCGGGTGCTCGGCCCATCGCGGTAGAGACGCTGCACCTGTCCGTCTGGCCCGCGGCTGAGCGCGACGGCGCCGTTTTCCGCGACGATGCCGCGCACCGGCCAGGGCGGCAGACCGTGATCGCCCCTGAGCCAGGGCAGGCTCCAGCCCACCGGACGCCCAGTGACCGCCAGCACCGGCAGGCCGGCACTGTGCAGGGCCTGCAGCGCCGCCAGCGCCTCGGGCATGAGTTGCCCGTCTGCGGTCAGGGTGTCATCAATGTCGGTGATCACGCCGGTGATGTCCGCCCTTTGCGCAGCCGGCCAGTGCGACAGTGGCAAGGGTGGGCTCATGGCGTACCGGCCGTGCTCGGGTCCCGTGGCTCGGCGGCGGGTGAAAACAGGTCGATCCTGTCGGTGATGATGCCGTCGATGCCCAGCGCCTGCAGGGCCCGAACCTGACTGGCCTCGTTGACGGTGTAGCTCATGCAGCGCATGCCGGCACCCTGCACCGAGCCGACGCTGGCGGCGTCGAGCAGGCGGTGATGTGCCACGATGGCGCAGCACTGCAGTGCAGTGGCCGTCTGCAGCCAGCCGTCCCACCAGCTCTCCAGCAGCAGGGCGCGCGGCAGCCGCGGCGCACTGTCTAGGGCACCTGCCAGCGATTCGGGCTGGAAGGAGCTGAGCAGCGGCGGTACCGTCTGTCCGGCCCACAGCTGATCGGCCTGCGCCGCTACGGCCTGCCCGGTCAAGCGCTCGCTGCCCGGACTGGGTTTGATTTCAATGTTCAGGGCATGCGCGCTGCCCAGGCAAAAGCGGGCCAGCGCGGCCAGGCTGCACAGCGGCTCGCCCGCATAGTGACGTGAGTGCCAGCTGCCAGCGTCGAGCTGCGACAACTCGCTCCAGCTCAGCTCGCCGGCCATGCCTTGGCCGCTGCTGGTGCGCTCCAAGGTGGCGTCGTGCAGCAGGAACACGGTACCGTCTGCACTGAGCTTGGCATCGCATTCGAACATGCGGTAACCATGGGCGGCCCCGAGCCTGAAGGCCGCCAGGGTGTTTTCCGGTGCCAGCTTGCCAGCCCCCCGGTGCGCCACCCAATAGGGGTAGGGCCAGGCCTGCCGTTTCATGAGGGCAGCCGGGCGCCGCTGGCGGCGTCGAAGCGGTGCAGCTGATCGGCCCGCGGCGTGGCCCGGAAGGTCTGGCCGGGCTGTGGCGCGGCAATGGCCGCATCCAGACGCAGGGTGAGGGACTCCTGACCCAGCCGGGCATGGACCAGGCGTTCGGCGCCGAGCAGTTCCAGGGTCTGCGCCTGCAGGCTCCAGCCGCTGTGCTCGCTCAGGTCGATGTGCTCGGGTCGTATGCCCAGGATCTGTCCGCTGGGCACACCCGGTGCGGCCTGCAGCAGGTTCATCGGCGGTGAGCCGATGAAGCTGGCCACGAAGGTGGTGGCCGGCTGGCTGTAGACCCGTTCGGGCGTATCGAACTGCTCGATCCGGCCCTGGTTCATCACGATCATGCGTTGGGCCAGGGTCATGGCCTCGACCTGGTCGTGGGTCACGAACAGGCTGGTGGTGCCCAACTCGGCATGCAGCTTTTGGATTTCCAGCCGGGTCTGGGCGCGCAGCTTGGCATCGAGGTTGGACAGCGGCTCGTCGAACAGGAAAACTTGCGGCTGGCGCACGATGGCTCGGCCCATGGCCACCCGCTGGCGCTGACCGCCCGACAACTGGCGAGGCTTGCGCTGCAGCAAGTCGGTCAGCTCCAGGATGGTGGCGGCCTTGGTCACCCGCTCGGCGATTTCGTTCTTGGGCAGCTTCTGGATTTTCAGGCCATAGGCCATGTTGTCGAACACGCTCATATGGGGGTAGAGCGCATAGTTCTGGAACACCATGGCGATGTCGCGCTCGGCCGGCTCCAGCGCATTGACCACCCGCTGGCCAATGAGAATATCGCCGCTGCTGATCTCCTCCAGGCCAGCGACCATGCGCAGCAAGGTCGATTTGCCGCAACCGGACGGGCCGACGATGACCACGAACTGACCGTCGTCGATGTGCGCGCTCACGCCGTGGATGACCTGCAAGCGCTGCTTGCCTTGCGGGTATTGTTTGACGATGTTGCGCAGTGTCAGCGATGCCATGAATTATTTTTCGGTATCAACCAGGCCCTTGACGAACCATTTTTGCATGAGGATCACCACCAGAGCCGGCGGCACCATGGCCAGCATGGCGGTGGCCATCACCACATTCCATTCGGTGTAGGACTCGCCGGCGATCATCCGCTTGATGCCCAGCACCACCGGGTACATGCTTTCGTCGGTGGTCACCAGCAGGGGCCACAGGTATTGGTTCCAGCCGTAGATGAACTGGATCACGAACAGCGCAGCGATGGAGGTGGCCGACATCGGCAGCAGCACATCCTTGAAAAAACGCATCGGTCCGGCGCCGTCGACCCGCGCTGCCTCGACCAGCTCGTCAGGCACGGTGAGAAAGAACTGTCTGAACAGGAAGGTCGCGGTGGCCGAGGCGATCAGCGGCACGGTCAAGCCAGCATAGCTGTTGAGCATGCCCAGCTCGGACACCACTGCATAGGTCGGGCTGATGCGCACCTCTACAGGAAGCATCAGGGTCACGAAGATCATCCAGAACACCCACTGGCGCAGCGGGAAGCGAAAGTAGACGATGGCAAAGGCCGACAGCAGTGAAATGACGATCTTGCCGATGGCAATGATCAGTGCGCTGATCAGGCTGACCAGCAGCATCGGGCCGGCTGCAGACATTTTGCTGCCCGAACTGCTTTCGCCGCCGAACAGGGCCGTCTGGTAGGTTTGCAGGGCGTGGCTGCCGGGCAGCAGCGACAACGGACGGCTGGTGGCGATCTCCTGGGCCGACTGGGTGGATGCCACCAGCGTCAGGTAGACCGGGAAAGCCACCACCGCCACGCCGACGAGCAAGATGGCATGGGCCAGGAAATCAAGAAAAGGACGGCGTTCAATCATGGCGGGTCAATATTGAACCTTGCGCTCGATGTAGCGGAACTGCACCAGGGTCAGGGCGATCACGAGGGTCATCAGAATCACCGACTGCGCCGCTGAGCCGCCCATGTCCAGGGCCTTGAAGCCGTCGTAGTACACCTTGTAGACCAAGATGGCCGTGGCCTTGCCGGGGCCGCCCTGCGTGATGGCGTCGATGATGGCGAAGGTATCGAAAAAGGCGTAGACCACATTGATGACCAGCAGGAAGAAGGTGGTCGGCGACAGCAGGGGAAAGACGATGGTGCGAAAGCGGTGCCAGGGTGAGGCGCCGTCCATGGCGGCGGCTTCGAGCAGCGACTTGGGGATGGACTGCAAGCCGGCCAGGAAGAACAGGAAGTTGTAGGAAATCTGCTTCCACACCGCAGCCATCACGATCAACGCCATGGCGTGCTGGCCCTTGAGCATATGGTTCCAGTCCAGACCGAGCGCCTGCAAGAGGTGACTGAGCACGCCCATGGGCGATGCAAACATGAACAGCCAGAGCACCCCGGCCACCGCTGGCGCTACCGCATAGGGCCAGATCAGCAAGGTTTTGTAGATGCCCGCTCCCCGGACGACGCGATCGGCCATGACCGCCAGCAGCAGCGCCAGACTCAGGCCGAAGACGGCCACCAGCAGGGAAAACACCGCAGTGGTCTGGAAAGACTCCAGGTAGGTGCTGTCGGCGAACAGGCGTTCGAAGTTTTCCAGGCCGACGAACTCGGTGGCGGTGCCAAAGGCGTCTTGCTGCAGCACGCTTTGATACAGCGCCTGACCGGCCGGCCAGAAAAAGAACACCAGCACGATGGCCATCTGCGGTGCCACCAGGGCCCAGGGCAGCCATCGGGATTTAAAGCGAACGCGTTTTTCCATCAGGAGTTCAATGCGCCCGGCCACCGGCCTTGAGCAATGAGGCGGTGGCCGAGGCAGGAGGGGACGATCGAAGGGGAGGGGCGGCGCCAGTGGCGACTGGCCTTAGCTGCGGCCCTGGTTGGCTTTCTGGAAACGCTCGAGCTGTTCATTGCCGCGCTTGACCGCGGCGTCCAGCGCTTCCTGGGCGGTCTTCTTGCCTGACCAGACCTGTTCGAGCTCCTCGTCGTTGATGGTGCGGATTTGCACAAAGTTGCCGAGTCGGATGCCGCGCGACTTGTCGGTGGTCTTGCGGATCATCTGCTCGACCGACACATCGGTGCCGGGGTTTTGCTTGTAGAAGCCCGATTTTTCGGTCATCTCATAGGACGCCTTGGTCAGCGGCAGATAGCCGGTGCGCTGGTGGCTCTTGGCCGCCTCTTCGGCTTTGGACAGGTGGGCGAAGAAGCGGGCCACGCCCTTGTACTCGGCGTCCTTCTTGCCGGACATCACCCACAGGCTGGCGCCTCCGATCACCGTGTTTTGCGGCGCGCCGGCAACGTCGGGGTAGTAGGGCAGGGCGGCGATACCGGAGGCGAATTTGGCGTTCCGTTTGATGTTGCCGTACAGGGCCGACGAGCCGGTGGTCATGGCACATTCGCCCGAGACAAAGGTGGCGTCGGCCGCATTGCCCCGCCCTTTGTAGACGAACAGGCCTTGTTTGGCCATATTGCCCAGGTTTTCGATGTGGCGCACATGAAGAGGCCCGTTGAAGTTGAGCCGGGCGTCGATGCCGCGCATGCCATTGCCCTTGGTGGCAAATTCAATGTTGTGCCAGGCGGCAAAACTCTCCAACTGGGTCCAGCTGACCCAACTGGTGGTGTAGGGGCATTTGTGGCCGGAGGCCTTGAGCTTGGCCGCGGCCAGTGCCACCTCGGGCCAGGTCTTGGGCGGGGAGTTGGGGTCTATGCCAGCGGCCTTGAAAGCGTCCTTGTTGTAGTGAAAGACGGTGGTCGAGCTGTTGAAGGGAAAGCTCAGCATCTGCCCGCTGGGCGCGGTGTAGTAGCCGGCCACCGCCGGCACATAGGCGTTGGGGTCGAAGCTGACGCCGGCCTTCTTCATGACCTCGCCCACCGGCACGATGGCGCCTTTGCTGGCCATCATGGTGGCGGTGCCAACCTCAAAGACCTGCAGGATGTGGGGAGCGTTGCCGGCGCGAAAGGCGGCGATGGCCGCTGTCATGGACTCGTCGTAGCTGCCCTTGAAGGTGGGCACGATCTTGTATTCGTTCTGACTTTTGTTGAAGTCGGAGGCCAGATCATTGATCCATTCGCCCAGGGCCCCGGGCATGGAGTGCCACCACTGGATTTCAGTCTGTGCCATCGCTGGCAGGCCCAGCAGGCTGCCCAGGGTCACGGCCGCGCTAGCGGCGAATCGACGAAATTTGCTCTGCATGAAAACTCCTTGAAGCCCTAGGCTGAACATCGAGCGTAATTGGATTTAGTGACGTCGGCATTAAACGCCCCTGACCGATCCGGTGCAACGGGGTTTCCACGAGATGGAGTCTGCCAATGAGCCCGGCGCAGCCCGATGGGCCTGTGCGGCGGTCGGGGTGCCTTGCCAGCGCCGCAAAAAGTTATACCATCGTGTCAAACCGTTGAAATTGGAACGCCATGGATACCGCTCTGACCGTCGTCATCATTTTGCTGACCCTGTTGCTGGTGCTGATTTTGCTGCTGTACTTTTTTACCCAGCAGGGTTTCAAGGAGGTGGTCGCGCGCATGGGCGTCGCGGGCTCGCCGGCGGCGCAGGCGGCAGCCGAACCCCGGCGCAATGCAGACGCGGTGCGGCGCGAGCGCAGCGTGGCGCACGATCAATTGGTACTCATGGAGGCCGATCTGAGCGTCAACCCACGCGAGGCCCTCTTGCCCGAAGACATCGAGTCCTTCGAGAGCTCGCGCAAGTCCATCAAGATCTGTAATGCGGAACTCAAGAAAATGGGCCAGTGGATGGGATTGCCCTATGACCTGGAGTGGGTCGAGATCCAGCAACGCCAGCCACAGCTCAATGAGCTCTATCGCAAATTCGTCGAAAGTACCCTCGATAAGGCAGAGCAGGGCGGCTCCTGACCCGCCGCCTACCCACGGTGCTGCTTGCCGCTGTCAGCGCAAGGGCTGCGTGCCCGAGGGCTCGGGATGGGCCAGCGCCACCCGGCGGGCTCCGTCAAATCGCTGGCGCCAGTAGTTGGCCGACAGGTGTTCGAGCGTGATGCGCGCGCCGGTTCTGGGCGCATGGACAAACCTGCCGCCGCCAATGTAGATGCCCACATGGCTGAAGGTTTGTTGCATGGTGTTGAAGAACACCAGGTCACCGGGGGCCAGGTCCTGCGGGTCTATGGTTCGGGTGGCCGCGGCCTGCTTGTCCGAGGTGCGCGGCAGCACCAACCCGGTTATCTGTTGGTACACCGCCCGCACGAAACCGCTGCAATCGAGGCCGGTCTCTGCGTCATTGCCCCCCCATTTGTAGGGCACGCCAATAAAGCCCATGGCATGAACCGCCAGTTCTGCGGCCTTGGCAGACGCTGCTGGCGCAGCGCTGGCGCCCGGCTGCAGCAGGCCCCTGGCACGGAGGAAGGCATCGAGCTCGTCGGCCTGAGTCAGCGGCGCGGCCAGCAGCAGGGCGCTTTGGCAGCACAAGACCAACAGGCTTGACGGTGAGGGGGCTCGCATAGTCCCCAAGCTTAAGTGCGGGCCTGCTCTGCGGTCAAGCCAGGCCGGTCCGGGCTCGATAGAATCGCGCACCCGTTTCATCAACGGCTGAGCTCGGTTCGAGGATCTGGCTTGGCCCTGGTGAGTTCCCTGGCCCCCCGCGCTGTGGTCCAAGACCCGCGTCAGCCCCCAAAGCCTAGCCCGTGTCAGAACGTTTAAGCGTCCTTCTTCAGCACTTTTTGCCCCAACAGGCGCTGACGCGCTTTGCCGGATGGGTCGCATCCCGGCAAGGCGGGGCCGGCACCACCGGGCTCATACGCTGGTTTATTCGGCGCTACGGGGTCGATATGAACGAAGCGGCCGCCAGCGACCCTGCCGCCTACGCCAGCTTCAACGAATTTTTTACCCGCGCCCTCAAACCCGGCGCCCGACCCCTGGCTCAGGCCGACCTGCTGTGCCCGGTCGATGGTGCCATCAGCCAGTTTGGGGCCATCGAGGGCGATCAGATCTTCCAGGCCAAGGGTCACAGCTACAGCGCGCGGGCCCTGGTCGGCGGCGATGCCGAGCTGGCACGGCAGTTCGACAACGGTCACTTTGCCACCCTTTATCTGAGTCCGCGCGACTATCACCGCATCCACATGCCTTGTGCGGGCGTGCTGCAGCGCATGATCCATGTGCCGGGCGAGCTCTACTCGGTCAATCCGGCCACCGCCCGCGGTGTGCCTGGCCTGTTTGCCCGCAACGAGCGGGTGGTGTGCGTCTTTGAAACCCAGGGGCGGCCTTGGGTCTTGGTGTTGGTGGGGGCCACCATTGTCGGCAGCATGGCCACCGTCTGGCATGGGCCTATCGACCGCAGCCATGGCGATGTGCGGCAGTGGGATTACCGGGCATCGCCGGTGAGCCTGGCCCAGGGCGAGGAGATGGGCCGCTTTTTGCTGGGGTCAACGGTGGTGATGCTGTTTCCGCAAGGGCCCCTCGACTTCAATGCCGATTGGCGCAGCGGCGGCGCCATCCGCATGGGCCAGATCATGGCCCGCTGTGCGGCGCTGGCTCGATGACCCCGCCCATGGCGGATCGCCCATGAGCGGCTATCGGGTGGTTTTGCAGGCCTTCGATGAAGCCGGTGCGGCCGAGCGCCGCCAGGCCGAGCAGCGGTTTTGCAAAGCGCTCGAGACCGAACTTGGCGGCGCCGAGCTGGTGGCACCGGTCTATCGCCAGTACCTGCGCTTGCTGCAGATACATGGAGAAGCGGTCGATTTCGACGCCCTGAACGAGTCTGAGCGCGCGATCATGCAGGGCTGGCAGGCCGCCGAGGCGGCGGCCCTGACGGCAGCCTTGGGCCCGCATCGCTACATGGGCGATGCGCAGTTTGACATCGTGCTGGACTGAGCTGCGCTTAGGCGGCTTGCGGGGCTGTCTCAGGCGCCATCGTGCCGGGGCGGCGCCCCCACAAGGCTCAAGTGAGCCGCGAGGTCGGTCGGGGAGATGCGCCCTCGCGGCGTTAAGGCCTTCAGGCGGGCTGCAAGCCTGCTCGCTGCATCTGCGCCTGCGCCCAACGCACAATGTCGTCGCGGCCCATGGCCCCGCTTTGGCGGGCGATCTCGCGGCCTTGATGGAACAGGGCCAGGGTGGGAATGCTGCGGATGGCAAAGCGGCTGCCTAAATGGGGCACCGCCTCGGTATCGACCTTGGCCAGCCGCAGCTGGGGTTCGAGCTGGGCGGCCGCCTGCTCAAAGCCCGGTGCCATTTGCCGGCAGGGGCCGCACCAGGGCGCCCAAAAATCGACCAGCAGTGGGATCTGGCTGCGCTGTACATGGCGGTCAAAAGCCGCTTCATCCAGCGCCACCGGGCGGCCGGTGAACAAAGCCTGATGGCAGCGGCCGCAGTCGGCCTGCTTGCCCAGGTCCTCGCTGGGGATGCGGTTGGTGGTGTGGCAGTGCGGGCAGACGATGTGCAGGGCGTTGTTCATGAGGCCTCTCCTGCCACAGACATGGTGGCGGCCCCGGCCGCTTTCAAGGTCTGCCGACTCTGCCCGGCAGGCTCAGCCCTTGAAGGTCTCGAGCAGGCGGTCGAGGCCACCTTCGTTGATGGCCACCATGGCCTGCGCGCGCACCGCCGGCTTGGCGTGGTAGGCCACCGACAAGCCGGCCTCGCCCATCATCGGCAGATCGTTGGCGCCGTCGCCCATGGCAATGGCCTGGGAGGCTGCGATGTTGAGCTGGCTGCAGGTCTGCAGCAGCATGCGTTTTTTTTCTTCGCCGTCGCAAATATCGCCCCAGGGCTGGTCGACCATGCGGCCGGTCAGCAGGTCGCCTTCGAGTTCGAGCACATTGGAGCGGGTGTAGTCGATGCCCAGCCGGTCGCGGATGCGGTCGGTGAAAAAGGTAAAGCCGCCCGAGACCAGCAACACCTTCATGCCCACCGCCTTGCAGGCTGCCACCAACTCGGCCGCGCCCGGGTTCAGGCGCAGGCGCTCGTCGTAGACGCGCTGCATGTCAGCCACGCTCACGCCCTTGAGCAAAGCCACCCGGCGACGCAGGCTTTCCTTGTAGTCGGCAATCTCGCCGCGCATGGCGGCCTCGGTGATCGCCGCCACCTCGGCCTTCTTGCCCACCGCATCGGCAATCTCGTCCACGCATTCGATGTTGATCAGCGTGGAGTCCATGTCAAAGGCGATCAGCTTGAAGTCG
>JBAXEN010000025.1:0-21083 GCA_037140415.1 Betaproteobacteria bacterium
AACAAGCCGCGCCGCAAGACCTGGCCGAGCTGGTGCAGCGCGAGGGCGGGCTCTGGCCTGAGGCCCTGCGCTCGCGCCTGCTCAGTTGGCAGGGCCATCCGCGGGTCTTGGCTTTGCGTGAGGATTCGCGCGCACGGCTGCTGCGCCTGCTGCAGCGATCGATCGCTTGGTTGGAGGGCGGGCGGGTCAGCCAGGACGGCGTGCTGCGGCTGATCGACTGGATCGAGCCCATGCTGCGCCGCGAGAGCTATCTGGCTCTGCTGATCGAGCGGCCCTCGGTGCATGAGCGCCTGCTGCGCTTGCTCGGCGCGGCGCGCTGGCCGGCGCGCTATCTGCTGGCCCACCCGGGCGTGATTGACGAGCTCGCGCAGGGCCAGATGCTGCAGCAGCGCCTGGATCCGCAGGTCTTTACCCAAGAGCTGCAGGCGCGCCTTGAAGCACTCAGGCGAACGGGTGAGGATGATGAGGAAGCCTGCCTGAACCTGCTGCGCCGCGCCCACCATGCCGAGGTGTTTCGCACCTTGGCCCGCGATGTGGAAGGGCACCTTGGCGTCGAGCAGGTGGCCGACGACCTGAGCGCCCTGGCCGAAGCGGTGCTGGGGCTGACGGTGCAGTGGTGCTGGCAGCGCTTCAAGCAAAAGCACCGGGCCGAGCCGCAGCTGGGCATCATTGCCTACGGCAAGCTCGGCGGCAAGGAGCTGGGCTATGGCAGCGACCTGGATGTGGTTTTCGTCTATGAAGACGAGGACGAGCGTGCTCCTGAGGTCTACGCCGCCTTTGCGCGCAAACTGATCAACTGGCTGACCATCAAGACCGGCGAGGGCGATCTGTTTGAGATCGATACCGCGCTGCGGCCCAATGGCAACTCGGGCCTGCTGGTCACCCGCTTTGAGGCCTATGCCGACTACCAGAAGCAGCGCGGCAGCAATACCGCCTGGACCTGGGAGCATCAGGCCATGACGCGGGCGCGCTTTGTGCTCGGCTCGGCCGAGTTGCAGCAGCGCTTCGAGCAGGTGCGCCGGCAGGTCATCATGGCCGAGCGCGACCCGGGGGCCTTGCGCGGCGAGATTGTGGCCATGCGCGATAAGGTCCGGGCTGCCCATCCGGTGCGCAGTGCCGATGTGTTTGACATCAAGCACAGCGCCGGCGGCATGGTGGATGTGGAGTTTGTGGTGCAGTACCTGGTCTTGGCCCATGCCTGCAGCCATCCGCAACTCGTTGACAACGTGGGCAACATTGGCCTGCTTGAGCGCGCCGAGCGGGCCGCTCTTGTGCCCGCCGGGATGGGCCAGGCGGCAGCCGATGCTTACCGCGAACTGCGCCGCGTTCAGCACCGCGCGCGCCTCAATGAGGAACCGACCCAGCTGCCCTTGAGTCACTGGATGCAGGAGCGCCAGGCGGTGCTGCAGTTGTGGCGGCAGGTTCTGGCCTGAGCTGATGGTTCGGTGCGAACGACGCCCCAGCCGCGCCTGAGGTTTTGAGGGCTCGTTACACTGCATTCATACGGGTTTTCCCCGAGGATTGATCATGAGACAAGCACATCTTTGGCGCCTGGCGGCCCTGGCCGCGGTTTGCGCGCTGTCTTTTGCGGCACCTGCTCAGGACAAGGCCGCTGCGGTGCGGCCGGCGCTGACGGTCAGCGCGGTACAGCCGCAGACCCTGATCCTGCCGCAGGTGCTGCAGGCCCACGGCTCGGTGGCCGCCTGGCAGGAGGCCCTGGTGGGGGCCGAACTGCCTGGTCTGAAGCTGACCGAGGTGCGCGTCAATGTGGGCGATGTGGTGCGGCGTGGTGATGTGTTGGCCTTGCTGCAGTCCGACACCATGCGCGCCGAGATGGCGCAGACGCAGGCGGCGCTGGCCGAGTCTGAGGCGGCGGCGCAGGAGTCGCGGGCGCAGGCCGAACGGTCCCGTGCTTTGCAGCAGCAGGGCTTTATCAGTCCCGCGCAGCTCAGTTCGGCGCTGGCCAGTGAGGCGGTGGCGCAGGCGAGGGTGCAGTCGGCGCGCGCGGCGCTCGGTTTGCAGCAACTGCGTTTGGCGCAGACCGAGGTGCGCGCGCCTGATGCCGGCGTGATTTCTGGGCGCACCGCCACCGTCGGCAGCGGTGCCGGTGCGGAGCTTTTTCGGCTGATTCGTCAAGGCCGCCTTGAATGGCGCGCGGAAGTGACGGCGGCTGAATTGCCGCGGGTGCGGGTGGGCGCGCCGGTGCGTCTGCAAACGGCCGCAGGTCTGGAGTTACAGGGCCGCGTGCGCATGCTGGCGCCGTCGGCCGACCCACAAACCCGCAATGCCTTGGTCTATGTGGACGTGAGCGCTCCGCGTGGACAGGCCGCCGCCCTGGTGCCCGGCATGTTCGCCAGCGGGCAAATTGAGCTCGGCCGCAGCCCGGGCCTGACGGTGCCGCAGACGGCCGTGGTGGTGCGCGACGGCTTTAGCTATGTCTATGCGCTGGGCGCGCAGGACAAGGTGGCGCAGGTCAAGGTGCAAACCGGCCGCCAGGTCGGCGACAGGCTGGAGATCGTCAGCGGTCTTGCGCCCGATGCCAGGCTGGTGGCCTCGGGGGGCGCCTTCCTTAACCATGGCGACACCGTGCGAGTGATGCCGGTGGCCACACCGGCTGCTGCGCCAGTCGCTGCGCCCGCTTCGAAATAAGCGGAGCCGCGCATGATCAATGTTTCCTCCTGGTCGATCCGCAACCCGCTGCCGGCCCTGCTGTTTTTTGTTTTGCTGTCGCTGGCCGGGGTGATCGCTTATGGGTCGATGAAGGTTCAGAACTTTCCCGACCTGGACCTGCCCACCATACAGGTCACCGCCAATCTGCCCGGTGCTGCACCCTCGCAGCTCGAAACCGATGTGGCGCGCAAGATCGAGAACGCGCTGGCGCCCTTGCAGGGACTCAAGCACATCACCACCAAGGTGCAGGACGGCGCGGTCACGCTGACCGCCGAATTTCGGCTGGAAAAGCCGGTGCAGGAAGCGCTCGATGAGGTGCGTTCGGCGGTACAGGGCGCGCGCGCCGATCTGCCGGGTGACTTGCGCGATCCCATCGTGCAAAAGCTCAATCTGGCCGGCACGCCCGTGCTCGCTTACACCGTGCGTGCGCAGGGCATGGACGACGAGGCGCTGTCCTGGCTGGTGGACTATGAACTGACCCGCAAGCTGTTGGCCATCAAGGGGGTGGGCGCGGTCAACCGGGTCGGCGGGGTGACGCGCCAGGTGCGGGTCGAGTTGGATGTGCAGCGCCTGCAGGCGCTGGGCATGACCGCGGTGCAGGTCTCGCAGCAGTTGGCACAGGTGCAGCAGGAGGCCTCGGGGGGGCGCATCGACCTGGGCTCGGGCGAACAACCGGTGCGCACGCTGGCCACGGTGCAGACGGCGCAGGAGATCGGCCGCATCGAGTTGTCAGCCAGTGGCGGACGGCGGGTACGGCTCGATCAAATTGCCAGTGTCAGAGACGGCTTGGCCGAGCCGCGCTCCTGGGCCGGGCTCAATGGCCAGCCGGTGGTTGGTTTTGAGGTGGTTAGAAGCCGGGGCGAGAGCGAGGTGGCGGTGGGCCGGGCGGTGCGGCGGGTGCTGGCCGATTACCGGGTGGCGCATCCGGACATCGAGATCCACGAGTCGTTTGATTTTGTGACCCCGGTGGAAGAGGAGTACCAGGGCTCGCTGACCTTGCTCTATGAAGGCGCTTTGCTGGCGGTGCTGGTGGTCTGGCTGTTTTTGCGCGATCTGCGCGCCACCTTTGTGTCGGCCGTCGCCTTGCCGCTGTCGGTGATCCCCGCCTTCATCGGCATGGCCTGGCTGGGGTTCTCGATCAATGTGGTGACGCTGCTGGCGCTGTCGCTGGTGATTGGCATCTTGGTGGACGACGCCATCGTCGAGGTTGAGAACATTGTGCGCCACCTGCGCATGGGAAAGACCCCTTACCAGGCGGCCATGGAGGCGGCCGACGAGATCGGGCTGGCGGTGATCGCCACCACCTTCACCCTGATCGCGGTGTTCTTGCCCACCGCCTTCATGAGCGGCATCGCCGGCAAGTTCTTCAAGCAATTTGGCTGGACCGCCTCGCTGGCGGTGTTTGCCTCGCTGGTGGTGGCGCGCATGCTCACCCCGATGATGGCCGCCTACCTGCTCAAGCCCATCGTCAGCGCGCAGCACGAGCCGCGCTGGCTGTCGGCCTACATGGGGGCCGCGCGCTGGTGTTTGAAGCACCGTTTTCTCACACTGCTGGCTGCGGGACTGTTTTTTGTCGGCTCGCTGGCGCTGATTCCCTTGCTGCCCACCGGTTTTATTCCGCCCGATGACAACTCGCAGACGCAGGTCTATGTAGAGCTGCCGCCAGGCTCGACCCTGCAGGACACGCGCGAGAGCGCCGAGCGGGCGCGTGTGCTCTTGCAGGGCGTCGAGCATGTCAAAAGCATCTACACCACCATCGGCGGTGGCAGCGCTGGAACCGACCCCTTTGCCAGTGGCGGTGCGGCCGAGGTGCGGCGCGCGACGCTCACCATCTCGCTGAGCGAGCGCGGTCAGCGGCCGCGCAAGCAGGTGATTGAGGCCAATATCCGGCGCGCCATGGCTGATTTGCCGGGCGTGCGCAGCAAAGTCGGCCTGGGGGGTTCGGGCGAAAAATATGTGCTGGTGCTCACCGGTGAAGACGCACAGGCCCTGCGGCAGGCCGCTTTGGCGGTGGAAAAAGATTTGCGCACCATTCCCGGTCTCGGGCAGATTGCCTCGTCGGCCAGTCTGGTGCGGCCCGAGATTGCAGTGCGGCCTGACTTTGCGCGCGCGGCCGATCTGGGGGTGAGCAGTGCTGCGATCGCGCAGACGCTGCGGGTGGCCACCCTGGGTGACTACGAGGCGCAACTGCCCAAGCTCAATGTTTCGCAGCGGCAGGTACCCATCGTGGTCCAGCTTGACACGGCGGCGCGCAAAGACCTGGCTCAGCTTGAGCGTTTGATGGTGCCGGGCAGCCGCGGGCCGGTCATGCTCGGACAGGTGGCTCGGGTGGAGGTCGCCGGCGGGCCCGCGGTGATCGACCGCTATGACCGCCAGCGCAACGTGACCTTCGAGGTCGAACTCTCCGGCCTGCCTCTGGGTGAAGTCACGCAGGCCGCGCAAAAGCTGCCCTCGCTGCAGAGCCTGCCGCCGGGCGTCAAGGTGGTGGAGATTGGCGATGCCGAGGTGATGGGCGAGTTGTTTGCCAGCTTTGCCCTGGCCATGGGTGTGGGGGTGCTGTGCATCTACATCGTGCTGGTGCTCCTGTTTCAGGGCTTTTTGCATCCGCTGACCATCCTGGCGGCGCTGCCGCTGTCTCTGGGGGGTGCGTTTGTCGGCCTGCTGCTGGCGCAGAAAAGTTTTTCCATGCCCTCGCTCATCGGGCTGATCATGCTCATGGGCGTGGCCACCAAGAATTCCATCTTGCTGGTGGAGTACGCCATCGTGGCGCGCCGCGGGCAGCCGGCCAGCGGTGATCAAGCCGCGATCGCGCCGATGTCGCGTTGGGACGCGCTGCTCGACGCTTGCCACAAGCGGGCCCGCCCCATCATCATGACCACCATTGCCATGGCCGCCGGCATGATGCCGATCGCGCTGGGTTGGGGCTCGGCCGATGTCAGCTTTCGCTCGCCGATGGCGATCGCGGTCATTGGCGGCTTGCTCACCAGCACCGTGCTCAGCCTCTTGGTGATCCCGGTGGTGTTTACTTACCTGGACGACATCGGCCAGTGGAGTGTGCGCCTGTGGCGGCGCCTGCGTGGCGGGGCGGCGGCGGCTGCGGCTGCGGCCAGCGCCGCGCCCTAGTTCTGCCGGATTTTTTGTACCAGCGCGGTGGTGGAGTAACCGTCGACAAAGGGCAGGGCCAGCGCCGTGCCGCCCCAGCTTTGCACCAGCGCGGTTTCGGGCAGCTTGCTCATGTCATAGTCGCCGCCCTTGACCAAAATGTCAGGGCGCAGCTGCCGGATCAGCTCCACGGGGGTATCTTCGTCAAAGAAGGTCACCGTATCGACCGATTGCAGTGCCGCGAGCATGAAGGCGCGGTCGGCCTCTCGGTTCAGCGGCCGCTCGGGCCCTTTGCCCAGGCGCCGCGCCGATGCGTCGGTGTTGATGGCCACCAACAAGCTGGCACCCAGGTCACGGGCACGGGCCAAATAGCTCACATGGCCGCGGTGCAGCACGTCGAACACGCCGTTGGTCATGACCAAGGGCCGCGACAGCTCCTTGAGCCTGTGCTGGACCTGATCGCGCGCTGCAATCTTGCTCAGCAGTGCCGCAGCGAGCAGCGAGCTCACGCGGCTTGCGGCCGGCCAGCCGGCGCCAGCGGGGCCATCAGATCCTTACGGAAGCGGTTGAGCTCTTGCACCGTCTGGAAGCTGCGGTTCATCAGCAGGCCCATGTTGTGCAAGATCCGCTCGACCACCTTGGTTTCCCACTCGGCGTCGAACTTGATCTGCTGGCTTAGCCAGTGCTCGAGCCACTGTGGGTCGGGCAGGCGTGACTGTATGGTGTCGCGCGGGAACAGCGATTTGTTGACATGCAGATTGGTCGGATGCAGGGCCTGCGCGGTGCGCTTGGCGCTGGCCATGAGCACGCCGACCTTGCTGAAGGCGGTCCGGGCCTCGTCGCCGAAACGGCCTATGGCCCGTTTCATATAGCGCAGATAGGCGCCGCCGTGGCGGGCCTCATCCTGACTGAGCTGGGTATAGATCTGCCGGATCACCGGCTCGGTGTGCCACTGCGCGGCTCGTCGGTACCAGTGGTTGAGCCTGATCTCACCACAAAAATGCAACATCAAAGTTTCCAGGGCTGGCGCGGGCTCGAACTCGAAACGTACTTCGTGCAACTCTTCTTCGCTGGGCGCCAGCTCGGGACGAAAGCGCCGCAGGTACTCCATCAGCACCAGCGAATGCTTTTGCTCCTCGAAGAACCAGATCGACATAAAGGCCGAAAAATCGCTGTCCTCGCGGTTGTCGCGCAGGAACATCTCCGTGGCCGGCAGCGCCGCCCATTCGGTGATGGCGTTCATCTTGATGGTCAGCGCTTGCTCGTCGGAGAGCAAGCTGGCGTCGAACTGGCTCCAGGGAATGTCTTTATCCATATCCCAGCGTACGGATTCCAGTTGCTTGAACAATTCAGGATAGAGCATGTCTGATCTCATTTGACCCGGCGACCGGCTAACCTGGGAATTCTAGGCGCAGGCTCATTGGCTGTCCTGTCTGGCGTACATTAGCCCGACGACGTCTACTGTCAGCTGAGCCTGACGCCCGGATGTCACTCGGCAGGTGTTGCTGCCCAGGCAGCCCAAATCCGCTCGAATTTTTTGGAGATTCCCATGATGAGCTTATATTTTCGATGCCTAACTGCCGCTGTTTGTGTCTGGAGCTGCTTGGCCGTGGCCCCCGCATGGGCGCAGTCGGCACCCGCCAAGGCCGGCGCCGACTGCCCGGCTCTGCTGCAGCAGACGGTGGATCGGCTGCAGGATGAAAAGCCGCAGTCGCTGTGCCAGTACAGCGGCAAGGTGTTGCTGGTGGTCAACACCGCCAGCTTCTGCGGTTATACCCCGCAGTACGCCGACCTGGAGGCCTTGCATGCTCGCTACAAAGACAAGGGTTTGGTGGTGCTGGGCTTTCCGTCCAACGATTTTGCCCAGGAGCGTGGCAGCAACAAGGACATCGCCGATTTCTGCGAAAGCACCTTCGGCGTCAAATTTCCCATGTTTACAAAGACCACGGTGACCGGCAAGGATGCGCATCCGTTTTACAAGCGTTTGGCTGCAGAGGCCGGATCTTCCCCTCGCTGGAATTTCTACAAGTACCTGATTGGAAGGGATGGCAAGGTAGTGAGCGCTTACGGCTCGTCGACCGGCCCCCAGGATGCCCGCATGACCAAGCAAATTGAACAGCTTCTTGCAAAAAATAACTGACCAGTCATAAAATGACTGTACAGTATTCCTTTGTTTGATCGTGGCCTGAACAGGAGAGCGTGCATGAAGGATGGCGGGGTTGCTCCGGCGGAGTTGTCGGGAACTGTCAACCCTTTGCAATCTTCTATGCGCCTGTCGTTCTGCTTTGGGCTGCGGTCGAAGCGGTTTTTTGTTGTGAAGCCTTCCGGCGCCGACAGGCCTGGTTGCAAGCTCGGGGTGTCTCTCCTCCTCCCTCCCTCCCTCCATTACCTCGGGACGCTTCGCAACATTTTTCTTTGCAGGCGCAGCACATGGGCTTAGCGCTGCGTGTAGCCCCGCCGCTGGCCGGCTCATCAGGGCCCGCCCAGGGTCCCCGGGTGGCCATCGTTGGCTCGGGCATATCGGGCCTGGCCGCCGCGCATCAGCTGCGCGGGCAGGCGCAGATCACCCTGTTCGAGGCCGCCGATTACTTTGGCGGCCACACCCATACGGTGGACGTCACCCTTCCCAGCGCCCAGGGCCTGCAGACGCACGGGGTCGACACCGGCTTTCTGGTATTTAATGAGCGCACCTATCCGCAGCTGATTGCCTTGTTTGCCGAACTGGGCGTAACCACCGCAAAGTCGGACATGTCGTTTTCGGTGCGGGCCCCGGCAGGTCGATCGCGGCCGGCACTGGAGTGGAGCGGCTCCAATTTGAACGCGGTGTTTGCCCAGCGCAGCAATCTCCTGCGGCCTGGCTTTTGGCGCATGCTCAGAGACATCCTGCGCTTTAACCGCGTCTGTACCGAGCTGGCGCGCGGCCTTGAGCAGGGCCAAGCCGATGCCCGGCTGCTGCAGCCGCTCTCCTTCTTCCTGCGCGAGCAGGGCCTGTCGGACGAATTTCGTGACGGTTACTTTCTGCCCATGATGGGGTGCATCTGGTCCTGCCCCACCGACCAGATGCTGCAATTTCCGGTGGCCACCATGGTGCGCTTTTGCCATAACCACGGCCTGTTGCAAGTGGCCGACCGGCCCCAGTGGTGGACGGTGCAGGGCGGTGCGCGCGACTACGTGCACAAGATCACCGTCGGCATCGAGGACAAGCGCCTGAACAGCCCGGTGCTGTTGGTCGAGCGCGACGGCGCGGGCGTGCGCATCACCAGCGAGCGCGAGGGTCGCGTGATCACCGAGACCTTCGACAAAGTGATTCTGGCGGGCCATTCTGACCAAAGCCTGGCCATGCTCAGTCAGCCCAGCGAGACCGAACGTGAGCTGCTGGGCGCGATCAGCTACCAGCCCAATCGCGCGGTGCTGCACACGGATGAGTCGGTGCTGCCGCAGCGGCAGCTGGCCTGGGCCGCCTGGAACTACGAGCGTGCCGCTGATGTGGACTGCGAGTCGGCCCAGGTCTGTTTGCACTACCTGCTCAATAAGCTGCAACCCCTGCCCTTTACACAGTCGGTCATCGTCTCGCTCAATCCGGTGCGTCCCATCGATCCGGCCCAGGTGATCGGCGAGTACGACTATGCCCACCCGGTGTTCGACGGCGCGGCCATTGCTGCGCAGCAGCGGCTCGGCCAAGTTCAGGGCCGGCAACACAGCTATTTTTGCGGCGCCTGGGCCGGCTATGGTTTTCATGAAGATGGCCTCAAGTCGGGGCTGCAGGCTGCGCGACAGTTGCTGGCAGACTGGGCCCAGCAGGCCAGCGCGCCTGTACGGGCGGCAGCATGACGGCCCTTGCGTCGGTTGCAGCCGCCCCCGGCGGCGCTGTGCAGCCCCTGATTGGTTTTGGGCAGGTGCGTCATGAGCGCTTGCGCCCTGCTGCCAATACCTTCAGTTACCCCACTTTCTTTTTGATGTTGCCTTTGCGCAGCATGGCGCGCCAGGGCAGCGGTGCACTGGCGCGCAACCGTGCCGGCTGGCTCAGCTTTCATGACCGCGACCATGGCGAGGGCGGGCCCGACTGTCTGGCCTGGATCGACGGCTTGCTGGCCGGCGAAGGCCTGCGCGCGCCTGGCGAGGTGTGGCTGCACACCTACCCACGCATGCTCGGCTACACCTTCAAGCCAGTGAGCTTTTGGTACTGTCATGATGAGGCTGGCCAATTGAGCGCCATCGTGGTGGAGGTCAACAACACCTTTGGCGAGCGTCACTGCTATTTGCTCGACACCCCGCGCTACGGCCAAACGCTGCAGGCGCGCAAGGTTTTTCATGTCTCGCCGTTTTGCAATGTCGAGGGCAGTTACCGATTCCGCTTCATGCGTACCCTCAGAGACGGTGGCGAGCGCACCGTGGCGCGCATTGATTACGACGACGAATCAGGCCCGCTGCTCAAGACCAGCGTGGGCGGTACGCTCGAACCCATCAGCGCCGCCAGCTTGCGGCGAGCGCTCTGGTCTTACCCGGCCATGACCCTGGCCGTGATGGCCCGTATTCATTGGCAGGCGCTCAGGCTCTGGCTCAAGCGCGTGCCCTTCTTTCATAAACCTGTGCCGCCTCGGCGCTTTCTGACACGATGAACACCGCCGCCCATACCAGCGCAGCAGCCAAGCTCAGCTTGCCCGCGGGCGCGCCCGCCGCGGCGCGCACCGTCCTCGAGATGCTCCGCAGGCTCAAGCACGGCAGCCTGAACCTGTCATTGCCTGACGGCTCTGAGCATCGCTTTGGCAGCGGGGATGCGCCCAGTGCCAGCTTGCGCCTGCACAACTGGAAGGTCTGCGCCGCTGCCCTGAAGTCTGGCGACATTGGTTTTGCCGAAGGCTATATCGACGGCGACTGGAGCACCACCGACCTGAGCGCCTTGCTGCGCCTTTTCATTGCCAACCGCCGTGAGGTGGAAGACGTCATCTACGGCACCTGGCTGGGCCGGCTGGTTTATCGCATACGCCATTTGCTGCACCGAAACACCCGCAGCAACAGCCAGAAGAACATCCACGCCCACTACGACCTGGGCAATGCCTTCTACGAGCTCTGGCTGGACGGCACCATGAATTACAGCTCGGCCCTGTTCGAGTCGCCGCAGACGCCCATGCAGCAGGCCCAGCGCGCCAAGGTCGCGCGCGCACTGCGCATGGTGGGCGTCAAGCCCGGTGACCGGGTGCTCGAGATCGGCTGCGGCTGGGGGGCCTTGGCCGAGATGGCCAGCGTGGAGTTTGACGCCAGCCTGGTCGGCGTGACGTTGAGCACCGAACAGCTGGCCTGGGCGCGTGCGCGCATGGAGCGCTGTGGGGTGGCCGAGCGGGTCGATCTGCGCTTGCAGGACTACCGCGACATTGGCCGTGACAGCGCCGCCGATCGTCAGTTTGACGCGATCTGCTCGATCGAGATGATCGAGGCTGTCGGCCGCGAATACTGGCCCACCTACTTTTCCACCGTGGCCCGCTTGCTCAAGCCCGGCGGCAAGGCCTGCATTCAAAGCATCGTGATTGCCGACGAGCTGTTCGAGCGCTACCTGCAGTCCACCGACTTCATCCAGCAGTATGTTTTCCCCGGTGGCTGCCTGCCCAGCCCCAAGGCTTTCCGGGAGCAGGCCCGTCAGGCCGGCCTGCAGGTGGTCGACGAGTTCTGCTTTGGCCAGGACTATGCCGAGACACTCAGGCAGTGGCGCCAGAGCTTCATGGCGCGCGAGGCGCAGGTGCTGGCTCTGGGCTTTGACCAGCGCTTCATGCGCATCTGGGAGTTCTACCTCGCTTATTGCGAGGCAGCCTTTGCCGAGCGCAACACCGATGTGGTGCAGTACACGCTGCTCAAGCCTTGATCAGGGGCCTTTCACCCATGTGCATGAGCCCCAGCCGGCGTGCCGCCCTCGTCACTCTCGCAGGGGCGGCCCTTGCAAGCGCCTGGGCCCAGCAGGCGGCTGGCTTGCCTGCCGAACTCGCACAGAGCGGACTGACGCTGCGCGGCCAGCAGCGCCTTCGGGTCTGGGGCTTTTCGGTTTATGACGCCAGCCTGAGGACCGGCCCTGGCTTTTCTGCGGCCCGGGCCGAGACGCAGATGCTGGCGCTGGAGCTGCACTATCTGCGCGACATTGCGGCCAAAGACATCGCCGAGCGTTCGATCCAGGAAATGCGCCGCAGCGGCCCCATGTCGGCCGAGCAGGAAAGCCGCTGGACGGCCGAGATGCTGCGGGTGCTGCCCAATGTCCGTCAGGGCGACCGCCTGCTCGGGCTGCAGCGTCCGGGCGAGGCGGCGGTGTTCTGGCACAACGGTCGCCCCTGCGGCGAGGTCAAGGACGCTGAATTTGCCCGGCGGTTTTTCGGCATCTGGCTCTCGCCCCAAACCTCCGAGCCCGCCCTGCGCCAGGCCTTGCTGGGCGGCCCGTCATGACCGGCGCCTTTGGCTGGCGCAATGCCGTGGCCTATGGCTTGATGGGGCTGCCCCTGGCCTTCGCCGCCTTGCCGCTGTATGTGATCTTGCCCAACCACTATGCCCGTGAATTCGGTGTGCCGCTGGCGGCACTGGGCGCGGTCTTGTTGGGCGCGCGCCTGCTGGACGCCTTGATCGACCCCTGGCTCGGCCGCTTCAATGACTGGCTGCTGGCCCGCTCGAGCGCCGCGGTGATGGGAGCCTGCGCGGTGGCTGCGGCCCTGCTCGCGACGGGTTTGTTGCTGTTATTTTTTCCGACGCTGCTGCTCAGTGCGCCAGCTGAGTCCGACCTGCTGCGCTGGGCGGCGCTGATGTTGATGCTGACCTACCTGGGCTACAGCCTGCTGAGCATCGCCCATCAAAGTTGGGGCGCGCTGCTGGGCGGTAACGAGGCCGAGCGCGGGCGCATCACCGGCACCCGCGAGGCCCTGGCGCTGCTTGGCGTGCTGCTCGCTGCGGTGCTGCCGTCGCTGTGGAGTTTGTCCGGCGCCCTGGCGGTGTTTGCAGGCGTTCTTGTGCTGGCCTGGTGGACCTGGCAGCGCAGCGTGGTGCCGCAGCGCCTGCCCGAGGGCGGGGCCCAGGCGGGCCTGCTGCAGCCCCTTCGAGATGCCCGATTTGCGCGCCTGCTGGGCGTGTTCATGCTCAATGGCATTGCCAGTGCGGTGCCGGCCACCTTGGTGCTGTTTTTTGTGCAAGACAGGCTGCAGGCCCCGGCTGCGATGGAGCCGGCATTTTTGGGCGTCTACTTTCTCAGCGCCGCTGTCTCCATGCCACTGTGGCTGGCGCTGGTGCGGCGCCTCGGGCTGGCACGCAGTTGGCTGCTGGGCATGGCGCTGGCGGTGCTGGTCTTCATCTGGGCCGCTGCGCTGTCGGCCGGTGATGCCTGGCCCTTCTTGCTGGTGTGCGCGCTGTCGGGCCTGGCTTTGGGCGCCGATCTGGCTTTGCCTTCGGCCCTGCTCGCCGGCCTTTTGCAGACGCGCACTGGCGGGGCGGCCATGGCCGGAGCCTATTTTGGTTGGTGGAACTTTGCTGCCAAGCTCAACCTGGCGCTGGCGGCCGGTCTGGCGCTGCCGCTGCTCGGCTGGTTCGGCTACCAGCCGGGCGCGCGCGAGCCGCAGGCCCTGCAGGCTCTGACTTTGGCCTACTGCATGTTGCCCTGTGTGCTGAAAGTTCTGGCCTGTTGGGGCCTGTATGTTGGAATCATTCGGGCCGATTCCCGGCCTGTACAGGAGATGTCCTCATGAAAAGATACTCTTTGGGATGTCGCAGTCGCTGGACTGCGGCGGCACTCGCACTGCTGCTGGCTGGCCTGATGGGCTGCGCCGGCCCGCAGGTCAGCGACTATGCCAAGCAGGAGCCCAAGCTCGATTTGCGGCAGTACTTCAACGGCACGCTCGATGCGTACGGCGTCTTCACCGATCGCTCGGGTCAGGTGGTCAAGCGCTTTACCGTGGTGATGAAGTGCAGCTGGAGCGGGCCTGCAGGGCAGGAGAGCGGCGTGCTGGACGAGGAATTCACCTATGCCGACGGCAGCCGCGATCGGCGGGTCTGGACCTTGAAACGCACCGCCGAGGGCCGCTATGTGGGCACGGCCGCCGATGTGGCTGGCCAGGCCCTGGGCGAGGAAAGTGGCAATGCATTTCGCTTTGGCTATACCTTGCGTTTGCCCGTCGACGGCCGGGTCTATGAGGTGCAGTTTGATGACTGGATGTATTTGATGGATCAGCGTGTCATGCTCAACAAGGCCGTCATGAGCAAATTTGGCTTCCGACTGGGCGAGGTCACCCTCTCCTTCGTCAAGCGCTGAGCCCCCTCCATGGCACAAAACCCACCGATCACCGACTGGCGCGGCAAGGCGGTCTGGCTCATTGGCGCGTCCAGCGGCATCGGGCTGGCCACGGCCGCCGCCTTGCATCAGCGGGGCGCTCAGGTGGTGGTCTCGGCCCGGCAGGACGCCTTGTTGCAGGACTTTGTGGCTGCACATCCCGGGGCCCGGGCCTGCGCGCTCGATGTCACCGATGCCCCTGCGGTGCGGGTGCTGGCCGGGCAACTGCTCGCGCAAGGCCCGCTCGATCTGGTGGTTTACTGCGTGGGTCACTACAAGGCCCAGCGGGCCTATGACTTCGATTTGACCCAGATGCTGCAGCATCAGCAGATCAATTACGTCGGCGCCTTGTATGTGCTCGATGCGGTGCTGCCGGCCATGCTGGCGCGTGGCAGCGGCCATTTGAGCCTGATTGCCAGCGTGGCCGGCTACCGCGGCCTGCCCAAGAGCCTGGCCTATGGCCCGACCAAGGCGGCGCTGATCAATCTGGCCGAGACTTTGTATGGTGACTTGCAGCCGCATGGCATTGGCGTGAGCCTGGTCAACCCGGGTTTTGTGCAAACGCCGCTGACCGCGCAAAACCGTTTTCACATGCCGGCGCTGATCACGCCTGAGGAGGCAGCCCGGGAAATGCTCGCCGGCTGGCAGCGCGGACGCTTTGAAATTCACTACCCGCGTCGCTTCACCTATGTCATGAAGCTGCTGCGGAGTTTGCCCTACGCGCTGTACCTGCCGCTGCTTCGGCGCATGGTCAAGGAGCAGGGCTGATGGCTGCCGATGTGCCTGAGCGGGTGCAGACCCTGGTGCGGTTTTTCGAGCAGCTGCAGCGCAGCGACCTGCCCCAGCTGGCCCAGCTCTATGCGGCGCAGGCCTACTTCAAGGATCCGTTTAACGAGGTGCGCGGTTGGGCGCAGATCGAGCGCATCTTCGAGCACATGTACGAGGCACTCGATCAGCCGCACTTTGTGGTGACCGACCAGATCCTGCAAGGCCGGCAATGCTTTTTGGTGTGGGAATTTCGCTTTCGTTTCAAGCGCTTTGACCGCAGTCGTTGGCAAACCGTTCGCGGCAGTTCACACCTGCGTTTTGACGAGCAGGGCTTGGTCGAGTTCCACCGCGACTATTGGGACGCGGCCGAGGAACTGTATGAAAAGATCCCTGGCATTGCAGCGCTGATGCGCTGGCTGCGGCGACAGGCCAATCGCTGAGCCTGGTGCACGCTGGTGCTGCTCTGGCGTGCGCTCAGGTGGGCTCGGTGTCGATGAAGCTTTGCCTCTGCATCAGGCGCTCTTGCAGGCGCGCCAGATTGGGGTGGCTCTGGCGCCAGTCGATGTGGGCAAAGCGCAGGTCCAGGTAGGCCAGCGCGCAGCCGGTCGATATGTCCGACAGGCTCAGATGCAGGCCGCTGCAAAAATTCTTGTCGCCCAAGCCGATGCTCATGGCGCGCAGTGCTGCGTCAACCTTGCCGAGTTGACGGTCGATCCAGGCCTGGCTGCGCTCGCCCTCCTTGCGCCCCGGCCAGGTGGCTTCGAGCCGGGCCAGCACGCAGGCGTCGAGCACGCCGTCGGCCAGCGCCTCCCAGGTTTTGACCTCAGCGCGCTCGCGGCCGCTGGGCGGAATGAGCTTGCCCACCGGCGAGAGCGCGTCCAGATACTCCACGATGACGCGCGAATCAAACACCGCTTCGCCGCCCTCCATTACCAGGCAGGGTACTTTGCCCAGCGGGTTGGACTCGGCCATCCGCGTCTGCGCCGACCAGACATCCTCGACCACGAATTGGTAATCGAGCTTTTTTTCGGCCATCACGATGCGTACTTTGCGCACATAGGGACTGGTGGAGGATCCAATGAGTTTCATCGTGTCTTTGAGGAAAAAGGGTGGCTTAGTCTGCGCTCGATTCTAGCCAGTCAGGCCGGCCCTTGGCCGGTGCTCGGCGCCGCCGAGCTCCCTACAATGGGGCCATGTCTTCGTCCACCATCAACGCGCTGTCCCCGCTGGACGGCCGCTACGCCTCCAAGCTGCAGGATCTGCGCCCTCTGATGTCCGAGCAGGGCTATATGCACCGCCGGGTCCAGGTCGAGGTGGCCTGGTTCATTGCGCTGTCCGACGCCGGTTTCGAGCAGTTCCAGCCGCTCAGTGCGGCCGCCCGCACGCATCTGCAGGGTCTGGTCAGCGGATTCAGCATGGACGATGCCCTGGCCATCAAGGACATTGAGAAGACCACCAACCACGATGTCAAGGCGGTCGAGTATTGGCTCAAGTCGCGCCTGCAGGGGCAGCCCGAACTCGAGGCGGTCGCTGAATTTGTTCACTTCGCCTGCACCAGCGAGGACATCAATAACACCAGCCATGCGCTGCAGCTCAAGAGCAGCCGCGATACCGTGCTGCTGCCCGCGCTCGATCAGATCATCACCAGCTTGCGTGCCATGGCCCACCAGTATGCGGCGGTGCCCATGCTCAGCCGCACCCACGGCCAGACCGCCAGCCCGACCACGGTGGGCAAGGAGATGGCCAATGTGCTGGTCAGGCTCCAGGGGGCGCGCGAGAAAATCGCCGCGGTGCGTATTTTGGGCAAGATGAACGGCGCGGTCGGCAACTACAACGCCCATCTGTCGGCCTGGCCCGACTTTGATTGGCAGGCCTTCAGCCGCCGGGTGGTCGAGTCGCCCGAGCCCCTGGGCCTGGGCCTGAACTTTCAGCCCTACAGCACGCAGATTGAGCCGCACGACTACATGGCCGAGCTGTTTGATGCGGTGGCCCGCGCCAACACCATCTTGATCGACCTGGCCCGCGATATTTGGGGCTATGTCAGCCTGGGCTACTTCAAGCAGCGTCTGAAGGCCGGTGAGATTGGATCCTCGACCATGCCGCACAAGGTCAACCCGATTGACTTTGAAAACGCCGAAGGCAATTTGGGATTGGCCAATGCACTGCTGCGGCATCTGAGCGAAAAGCTGCCTATCAGCCGCTGGCAACGCGACCTCACCGACTCCACCGTACTGCGCAATTTGGGTGTGGCTTTCGGCCATGCGGTGCTGGCTTATCGCTCGCTGAGCCAGGGTCTGGGCAAGCTCGAGCTCAACCAGGAGGCACTGGCAGCAGACCTGGACGCGGCCTGGGAGGTGTTGGCTGAGCCGATACAGACCGTGATGCGCCGCTACGGCGTCTCTGGTGCCTATGAGCAGCTCAAGGAAGTCACCCGCGGCAGGGCGGTCAGCGCCCAGGCGCTGCACGGGCTGATTCGCAGCCTGGCCATTCCCGAGGCGGAGAAACAGCGGCTGCTGGCCATGAGCCCGGCCACCTATATCGGCCAGGCGGCCGAGCTGGCCCGCCGCGCCTGAGCGCTTTCAAGCTGCTGGGGTCGGGTCGGCGGGTGACCCGCTGCGCCGCTCCAGCGCCCGATCTGCATACCGATCAAAGCGCCAAGCACTGCCCTCGCGGGTGATCCGGCGCCAGCTGGCGCGCTTAGCTCCCGGACTCATCTGCGGCCACAGTTGAACCTCGCTGAAGGTGCGCCCGCAGCCTTTGCACAGGTCGTCGCCCTGACTGGTTGAGCAGATGGCGATGCAGGGCGTATCGGGGGTGCTGTCGTACCAGACCTGCCAGGCCGCCATGGCCTTGGCCGGAAAGCTGGCTTCGTCGGCTTCATCTTGCCGGTAGAACACCATCAGCGCGTAGACCTCGGCCAAGGCCCGTAACTCGGGCGCCAGCGTGATGCCGTCGGGCGACGGACTCTTGTCGCGCCAGAAATTGATGGCCGCCTCAATATCGGTGATGTGCAGGGTGGTCATGACAGGGGCGGCGGCCAGGCTCGGCGGGGCAGTGATTATGGGGCAAGGTCAGGGGTAGTCTGGGGTTGTTTGGGGTTATTGGCCAGCGATCCTTGTTTTGGGATTAGACTGACGTCAAGAAGGGGAGTAACTCCCCGGTGCGTGCTCTGGCGGCGTAGCTGCTTCGGGCTCAGCGCACCGATTGGTACATCGTCATTACGAAGCGTTTTGCTTCCGGTGTATCAGATGGTCGCAACTGCGGCCGTCGAGCCAGACCTTCGATTGCAACCTGTGCAGGTTCGGTCGAGGCGTTATTTGGTGTTTGCGCGCTCGGCAATTCCTCACGGGTCATGGGAGATGGCGGTTCATCCGTCCATCTCTGTTGACAATTTCGAGATGGAGCGCAATCGTGGAACTTTTTTCTCCCGCCTGGTTTTCGGCCCTCTTGGCCATCATTCTCATCGACCTGGTCCTGTCCGTTGACAACGCCATCGTCATCGCCCTGGCCGCTCGCAATCTGCCACCGCAGCTGCAGAAAAAAGCCATCGTCTGGGGCACCGTGGGAGCCATCGCGGTGCGATCGGTCATGACCGTGGGCGTGGTGTGGCTGCTGCAGATCCCTGGCCTGATGTTGGTCGGCGGCCTGGGGCTGGTCTGGATCGCCTACAAGCTGCTGGCCGACCAAGGCGGCGACGAGCACGATGGCCCCGTGGCCAGCACTTTTTGGGGGGCTATGAAAACCATTGTCATTGCCGATGCACTCATGGGCGTTGACAACGTGTTGGGTGTGGCTGGCGCAGCCCACGGCTCCTTCGATCTGGTCGTCATTGGTTTGCTGGTCAGCGTGCCCATCGTGGTCTTTGGCAGCTCGGTGGTGCTCAAGCTGGTCGAGCGCTTCCCCGCAATCATCGGGGTAGGCGCAGCCGTGCTGGCTTTTACCGCCGCCAAGATGATCGTCAGCGAGCCTCTGCTCGACCCGATCTATGGCGATGATGAGGTCTGGTCCAAGGGCACGGCAAGTCAGCTGGCTGCACTGGTGGCCACCTATGCCGTGGCCGTTGCCGGCGTGTTGGGCGCCGGCTGGTGGGCAGGGCGGCGGGCTGCGCGTGGGGCTGAGCCCCAGCAGCTCTCGTCCTGAGCCGCAGAGCGCAACCTTACCTCCTCTTGTGCTTGCCCGCTGCCCGCGGGCGTCTGCTGCCTGAACAGGGTCTCGCCATGCAAACCATGATTGTTTTTGTCGATGATGCCGACCATGCCCTGCGCGAACTCGAGGCCAGTGGGTTCTCGCTGCCCGCGCACGAGGCGGTGCGCTGGGTCTTGGTCGGCTGCGCGCCGCGGGTGACGCAACATGTGAGCAGGTGGGTCACCCGCAGTGCCCGCGAGAATTGGCGCAGCCGTTGGGCCGACAAATTGTTTACCCGTCTGGCCCCGCCCCTGCAGCTTTGGGGTGGTGAAGTCATCACCTGCATGGCCAAGACCCACCTGCCCGCCCACACCGACGCCCTGTTGCTTGAGCACCCGGCAGCCCGTGTCCTCGACCTGCGCCGAGCCCGCTCGCCGCAGCAAGGCTCAGACGAGGCCAGCCCTGGCCGGCAGCTGATGCCTGCTTTGTTACTGACCCTGAGCTCAAGCTTGTGGGTGATGGCCGAATAGGCCGCTGACGAGGGTAGACCGCCCGGGCGCTGACGGTGCTCTGGGGCGACCCTTACTTGAGCCAGCCGCGCCGGCGGAAATACAACATCGGAATCAGGGCGCTGGCCAGCATCAGGGCCAAAGCGTAGCCATAGCCGAACTCCCACTCCAACTCAGGCATGAACTTGAAATTCATGCCGTAGAGGCTCGCCACCAGGGTGGGCGGCAGCAGGGCCACGCTGGCCACGGAGAAGATCTTGATGATCTTGTTCTGGTTGATGTTGATGAAACCGACCGTGGCGTCCATCAAGAAGTTGATCTTCTCGAACAGGAAGGCGGTGTGCGAGTCCAGCGAGTCGATGTCGCGCAAAATCTGCCGGGCCTCCTCGAACTGCTCGGCCGCCAACATTTTGCTGCGCATCATGAAGCTGAGCGCGCGGCGGGTGTCCATCATGTTGCGGCGGATGCGTCCAGACAGGTCTTCATGGCGCGCAATGGCCGCCAGCACCTCGCCGGCGAGCTCGTCGGTCACATTGCCCGAGAGCACCTTGGTGCTGACCTTCTCCAGGTCCACATAAATGCCCTCGATGGTGTCGGCCGAGTATTCCGCATCGGCATCAAAGAGCTTGAGCAGCACATCTTTGGCGTCATCGATCAAACCCACCGCTCGGCGGGCGCGCATGCGCACCAGGCGAAACACAGGCACGTCTTCGTCGTGGATGGAAAACAGCACGCCGCGGCTTTTGTGGTCGCCGTTCATCATGTTCAGGATGAAGGCCACGCGAACAGTGTGCGGCTCGTCAGCATCGGCGATCAGGAAGTCCGAGCGGATGTGCAGCTCGCCACTGTCTTCTTCGTAGAAGCGGGCCGACTCCTCGATGTCTTCGTCCATCGCGTCGTCTGGGATGGCCAGCCCAAAGTGCTGCTTGACCCAGTGCTTTTCCTCGGGGGTGGGCGACTCCAAGTCGACCCAGATGGGCTGGAAGCGAGAAAGCTCTTCCAGGGATTCGATTTCTTCTTGAAACAGCCGTCCGTTGGCCAGGGTGAAGATGTTGAGCATGGCGGGCTCCCTTGGGGATCTTGTGGATCGGGGGCGGGCCGCTCACTGGCAGAGCCAGCGGCAGCGCCGGGCGGGGGGATGTTCGCTTCCAACCCCGCTCAGCCGGCTCGGCTGGGGCAGCGTTGAAAGCTAGCGACTGGGGCTGCTTTCCATGGTGGCTCTGGAGTAGTTCTTGACGGCGCAGATTATGGCACCGTTGGGCCCTTTTGCAGGTGGCTGCACCCCCTGTGCCAGGCAATTCCCACTTGGCGTCTGGGGCACTTGCAAACTGGCGGCGGCCGGCGCATGATGTTCCTGAGAGTGCTTCATCCGCTGCCGGTTTGTGCCGGCGGTCTTTCTGTCCAATCCCCAATGACAAGGAGCTCTTCATGAACCTGACGATCAGCGGCCACCACCTGGAGGTCACCCCCGCCCTGCGCGACTACGTGACCAGTAAGCTCGATCGGATTGCTCGCCATTTTGACCAGGTGGTCGATGTGCGGGTGCTGCTGACGGTAGACAACATGAAGGAAAAGGACCTGAGGCAGCGCGCCGAGTGCAATTTGCATGTCAAAGGCCG
>JBAXEN010000026.1:0-21066 GCA_037140415.1 Betaproteobacteria bacterium
CTTGGGCGGCGGTGCGGGCAGCTTGAACCTGACCGCAGTGGCCGGCGGCGTGAGCACGGCCGGTGCCTTGGCGGTCAGTCTAGGCGCGGCCGCCAGCGGCTTGCAAGCCGCGCCGCAACTCCAACTGCCGCTGAGCTGGAGCCTGCCGGCGACCAGCGCGGCGGCTGAACTGCGCCTGGGTGCCAACGCCATCAGCGGCAGCGGCAACTTGACGGTGACGCTGAGCGTGAGCGCTGGCGCCTTGCTGCTGCAAGGCGATGTGAGCGCCTTGGCTCCCAGCGGTCATAACAGCGCGCAGGTCAGCCTGAGCGGCACCGCCGAGGTGCTCAGCGCCTACCTGGCCTCGGGCCAGCTGCGCTACAACGGCACGGGCGGCAGCCTCAGCGTCACGCTGGCGCCGCAAGGCGGCAGCGCGACGGTGCAGGCCCAGGCCAGCATCAGCACCACCAGCCAGCCGGCCCTGGCCCCCACGCTGGCGCTGCAACTGCCTGGCGAATTGCCCCTGCAAGGCAAGCCGGCACCGCTGGTCTTGGGCACCAACGTGCTGCTGGCCAGTGGCATCACCGGCTCGGTGACCGTCACCTTGCGCACCCAGGTTGCGCCGGCCTGGCAGTTCACTGCAGATGGCGGCGTGAGCGCTGCGCTCAGCGGCAACGACCTGGTGTTGACCGGCTCGGTCACTGATCTCAACAACTGGCTCGACGCCGGCGACAAGCTCAAGTGGAACGGCGATGCGGCGGCGGTGCAGATCACCGCCGTGGCGGCCGGTCAGGTGCAGGCCAGTGCCAGCATGAACCTAGGCTCGGCGCTCGACGGCCTGCTCGATCTCAAGACCGGCACTGCGCCGGCGATGGGCGCCAGCGCCACCCGTTCCGACACGCTGCAAGTCAGCGGCAATCTGACCGTGACCGATGCCTGGTTGAGCCAGCGCGGACTGGCCGGCGGCGCGCTCAAGCTGCAAGCTTCTGGCACCATCGTCTGGCAGGCCAGCGCCACCGCACTGGCTAGCCTTGAGTTGCGCGCAGGCGGGGCGCTGCAGATTGAAGGCACGCTCGATGCCGTGCAAGCCAGCCTGACGGCTGCCACCAGCATCAGCGGCGCGGGCCTGCTCAGGGCGACGGGGCTGACCCTGAACACCGGCAATGGCGATGTGGGCAGCGAGTCAGCAGCCCTGCGCATCGACCTGCAAGGCAACAACGCGCGGCTGGGTGGCCAGGTGCGTGGTGCTGCTTACCTCACAGAGACCAGTGGCAACCTGCAGCTCGATCGCCTGCGCGTGAGTAGCCTGGCGTCCTTGAACACAAGCAGCGGCAGCATTTTGGGCGTGTCGCAGGCCGGCTTTGCCGACCTGCAGGCGGCCAGTGTGGTGCTGGTGTCCAGTTCAGCCATTGGTGCTGAAGGCGATGCGCTTGTGCTCAGTGCCGCGAGCCTGGCAGGTAGTGGCGCAGGCCGCGTGCAGATCGAGACCCAGGGCGCGGTGTCACTGAGCGCTTTGACGGCCAGCGGCGCCAATGCCGTGGCCAGCGTGAACGCCCGCGGCAACCTGGCTTTGGCGGGCAGCATCAGCAGCGCCGGCAGCCTGAGCCTGAACACCCGTGGCGAGTTGACGCAAAGCGCCAGCAGCACGGTCACCGCCGCAGGCGCGCTGAACATGAGCAGCGTGCGCGGCAGCATCACGCAAGCCGCAGGCGCGAGCCTGAGCAGCCAGGGCGCGACGCTGGACGCCGGTGCCGGTATGGCGCTGGGCAGCGTCAATGCGGGTAGCGGTCTGCTGAGCCTCACCACGCGTGCCGGCTCGGTCACCGATGCCGACGCCACCGACAACATGGACCTGAGTGGCGGCAGCGTCTGGATCAGCGCGAGCGAGTCCATCGGCGAGAACATGCTGGCCGGCGGACGTGTGGCCGAGGGCGGGGCAGCAGCCAATGCACTGGAGCTGGCCACGGGCCTGTTGTCTGCTGAGGCGGCCGGCACGGTGCGCCTGGCGGCCAGCGGCAGCCTGACGGTGGGCAAGATCGACGGGATTAGCGCCAGCCTGGGCCTGGTCAGCAGCGACGGCGGCGATATTGCGCTGGCCCTTGCCGGTGACCGGCTGAGCGTGGCTGCTGGGTCGCAAGTCAGCGCCGTTGCGGGTGGACAAATCAGCCTGAGCGTGGACAACGTGGCCAACACCTCGGTGCTGGCCATCTCAGGCCAGGTGCGTGCCGAAGACGGCGCGCTGAGCCTGGCGGCCGATGCCTCGGTCAACCTGGTGGCTGCGGGCACAGCGCCGCTGGCCATGAGCGACAGGCTGCGCACCCTGGGCGATGTGCAGGTTGCGGCCAGCAAGGGCTTGCGCATCGTCGATGGGGCAGACTTGGATGCAGCCGGCACGTTTGGCCGCAGCGATTCGCCGGGCCTGATCCGCATCACGGGCAACCAGACCATCACCGCCAACCAGCGCCTGGCGCTGCAGCTCAGCGGCGAGGACAACAACCAGAACGACCAACTGCAAGTCACTGGCACGCTGACCATCGAAGACGGCAGCGCCACGCCGGCGACCACCGACGGCAGCGTGATCGACATCCAACTGGCCAAAGACCTGCAGCCGCGCCTGGCGCGCAGCTACGGCCTGATCGAGGCCGGCTCGGTGGTGGGGCGCTTTGGCTCGGGCACGGGCCTGTTTGGCTACGACGACGGCAGCGGCTTGCTCGAGCTCAGCCCGCAGCTCAAGGGCGACCTCGCGGTGGGCCTGAACCTTGAGGTGGTCAAGCGGCCGGCGGCCGACTCGCTGCGCATCACCGCGCACAGCCAGGCCGACGAAGACACCCTGGGCACCTTCTTCAACTCGCCTTACTTCGGTTCGGGCAAGTTCTACAACGCCGGCATGACGGTGCAGGCGGCCGACTTTGTGACGGTCGACGGGCGCTTCACGCTCTCGAGCAACGTCAGGCAGATCGCCGTCTCCAAGGGTGGCGCGGTCACGGCCCATAGCTGGATCGTCGGCGGCAACGACCTGCACGCCTTTGTGGGCCTCAACGGCCCCTACCGCCTCGACAGCGACCACGACGGCAGTCTGGTCGGCGAGAAAACCAACCCCAGCGCGGCGGGCTTTGAGCTGGCCGGGCTGGACCTGGGCCTGGCCTTGTTCCAAGACACGGTGCAAGTGGGCTCGCTGCCGGCGCGCACTTGGCTGAGCCTGTCGGCCACGGCGGCCTCGGCCACCGAGTTGGGCCTGCCCTTGGTGGACATTCGTGCCGAAGACCTGCAGCTGGAGGTCAACATGGGCAGCGACGGCTCGGTGGTCGACTACAGCATTCCGCTGAACATTGCCACCGGTGGCAAGCTGGCCGACGGCAGCAGCGAAGTCAAGACCCTGGACTACAAAGGCGCCCAGGGCACGCTGGTCCGCGCCTCAGGCTACCTGGAGATCGAGGTCGACGGCTTCTTCTCGCTGGCGGGCAACCTGGGCTTTGAAAAGTCCACCCGCGCGGTGACGCTGGCCGATGGCACCGAGCTCAATGTGGACACGCTGACCTTCGGCGGTCAGGGCCTGCAAGCGTTTGCGGGTGTCAATGGGCCGTACTGGCGCGACCTGGACGACAACGGCACCTTCACTGAAGCCGAAGCCAACCCCGATTCAGTGGGCCTGGCCATGGGCGGGGTGAACTTTGCCCTGGTGTTGGCCGATGCAGCGCCAGGCGCCGACAGCGGCGCAGGCCTGCAGTGGACCGCGCTCAAGGCTCAGGCCGGCTCGGTGGCCTTTGTGGGCGTGCCCGGTGTCACCCTGGCCGCGCGCGATCTGGCGGTCGACATCAACCTGGTCAGCGGCGTCAAGCCCAACCTGGACGCCGACACCAAGGTCATCGACTTCACCGGCGGCGAAGAAGAATTCAAGGTAGTTACCGGCACCGGCAAGAGCATCACGCTCGATATGACCGGTGACACCGGCCGCCTGGTGCGCGCCAGCGGTTCGATGGAGCTGAACCTGGCCAACTTTGTGCAGTTCAGCGGCTCCATGGGCCTGGAGCGGCGCGCGCAAGAGGTGACGCTCACCGACGGCACCAAAGTTCAGACCGAGATGCTCAGCGTGGGCGGCGCGGGCCTCACAGGCTTTGTGGGTCTGGGCCCGTATGGCAGCGATGCCAACGGCAACGGCCGCCTGGAAAACAATGAGCTCAACCCCAATGCCAAAGGCCTGGGGGTGCGCAATGTGGAGTTTGGCCTGGCCGTCTTCAACGGCAAGGGCGACTTCGATGACACGCAGTGGCTGGCCGTCACCGGCTCGGTCGGCGCGGTCGAGATGCTGGTGGGCCTGCCCGATGACCTCAAGCTGCAGGTCTACAACTTGGGCGTGGACTACAACTCGGTGCGGCATGAGGCGGTGGCCATCGCTGCGCCAGTTCTCAAGGCGCCTGAGGGCGGCTATGTGAAGATCCAGCCGGTGCGTGATCCGGTCACCCAGCTTTACACCGACGCGCTGGACCTGGGCGTGGACAGGCTTGGCCAAGGGCTCGAAACCCTGGAGCTCGAGCTTCTGATTCAGGACAGCAAGTTTGCGCATCTGTCCCTGGCCGAGCTGGATTCGACCTCTGAGACGCCGCTACTGCGCGCGGCCAGCAGTGCGGCCAAGCAGGTCAGCTCCTTCATCGTCGCAGGCGTGTACGAGGCCGGCGATGTGATCACGATTTCTGGTCTGGTTGATGAAGACCTGGTCTATGTGGTCGAAAGCGAAGACCTGTCCGATGGCGCCAAGGGCATCCCACTGGCGCAGGCACAGGCCCGGATCGCCGCCAAGCTGCGCGAGCTGATTGAAGACGCCGAAGGCATCGAGGTCACCGCCTTGGGCGAGGGCGCGCTGATCCAGCTCGAAAGTACGGAAAAGAATGCGAGCTTCACTCTGGCGCTGAGCGTCAGTGGTCAGGGCGACTTGCTGCGCATCACCGGCGCCACCGGGGATAAGGCCAGGATCCACAGCCTCAAGCTGGTGGGCAAGGCTGCTGCTTTGAGCGACTATCTGGGTGCGCACGACAGCGACAGCGGCCTGCAATGGAACGCGACCACGCTCGATGGGCCGAATCTCCTGCGCATTCGGGTCAGCGGTGGCGGCGGTCAGGCCGACATGACGGTGGCAGTCTGGGACAAGAACCCCAGTCCTTACTGGACAGCCTTTGCCGAGGGGGCGCCGGTGATTGCCGAGCTCTCGTCCAAGATCTGGATCACGCCGGATGCGCCCTCCGACCTGGTCTTCCAGGACGCCAGTTTCCGGCTGGAAGGCAATAGCGATCCGAACACCTCGGTATCGATCTGGTTGAGCGTACCCAGCCGCAGCAGCGGCGGGCCGCTTGATGCCCGCATCATTGCCCGTCAGCAGGCGGGCGTGACCGTGATGCCTTGGGACGGCGAAGGTCGCCAGTTCGTGCTCACCGGCACCTGCGCCAGCCTGGCCAGCTATTTGAAGACAGCCGGCAACCTGAGCTATGTGGGCGACGCGGCCTCCCTGGACTTTTCGCTGTACCCAAGCCAGAACAACCAGGCCCAGGCCTTGGTGAGGCTGCAGCTGGTCAACAACCAAGTCATCGACTTCGCCGACCGCTCCACCGCCACGGTCGAAGACGACCGGGCAATTGCAGTGACCACCGGCACCGGCCAGTCCCTGCAGTTGACGCACGACGGCCAGCGGGGTGAGCTTATGCGCGCCTCGGGCGGCATGCAGCTCTCGCTGGCGGGCTTTGTGCATGTGGGTGGCACGCTGGCCATCGAGAAGTCTTCACAGACGCTTGAGCTGGCCGATAAGCGGCCCGGATTCAAGTCGGTGCAGACCGACATGCTGACGTTGGGCGGCACCGATCTGCAGATGTTTGTGGGCGTGGGTGGGCCTTACCGCACCGACACCAACGGCGACGGGCAGGTCAGCAGCGAGGACGAGGTCAACACGGGCGCGATCGGCCTGTCGGCCATCGGCGGCGAATTTGCGTTGGGCCTGTTCTACGAGAAGACCCTGGGCACGCCGCGCAACTGGGTGGCCTTGCAAGCCTCGCTCGATGAGGTGGGTCTGGTGGGCGTGCCGGGCATCACCGCCTTCGGCCGCGATATCGCGGTGGCGCTCAACCGCGTCGAGGGCATCGCTTCGGGCAGCTCGGCCAACACGCAGGTGATTGACTTTGCGGCCAAGCCGCTCGATGTTTCGACCGGTTACGGCACCACCACCCAGCTCAATATGGCGGGCAGCCAGGGCCAGTTGCTGCGCGCCAGCGGTGGCTTTGAGGTCAACCTGGGCGACTTCGTTTACGCCAGCGGCACGCTGGGCTTTGAGAAGTCGGCCACCACCATCACGCTGGCCAATGGCAGCGATGTGCTGGTCGACAGCCTGACGGTGGGCGGCTCGAGCCTGAGCGGCTTTGTGGGGGTGGGCGGTGCCTACCATGTCGACAGCAACGGCGACGGCAAGCTCACCAGCGCCGACACGCCCAATGCGGGCGCGCGCGGCTTTGTGCTGACCAATGCCGAGTTCGGCCTGGCCTTGCTCAGCCCGCAAGAGGTAACAGTGCTCCAAAGCGACAGCGCTGCGGTCAAGACGCTCAAGCAAAACACGCTCAAGCTCGGCGCGCTCGACTGGATGGGGCTGGAGTTCTCCGCCGACCAGGTGGGCTTTGTTGGCGGGGGCGATCTGACCATACAGGCCAAGAACCTGTCGGTCGAGGTCAACCAGGTCTCGGGCCTGAGCGACTCGGACGACGCCACCCAATGGGTGGTCGACTTTGCGAGCCGGCCGCTTAACGTGATCACCGGCACGGGGACGACGCGCAAGCTCGACATTGACGGCGACAAGGGCCCCTTGATCCGCGCCAGCGGCTCGGTGGAAATCGCCGCTGGCGACTTCTTCTATGTGGGCGGCGACCTGGGCTTTGAAAAGTCCACCCGCGACCTGGTGCTCGAGGACGGCAGCACCGTCAGCCACGACGTGATGACGGTGGGCGGCAGCAATCTGCAGGCCTTTGCCGGCATCAACGGCGGGCCGCTGAAGGACACCAGTGGCGACGGCAAGATCGACGGCCAAGACCTGCCGGGCTTGGATGCGATCGGCTTCTCGCTCTCGGGCGTGGAGTTTGCGCTGGTGGTGGCCAGCGAGCGCGAGGTGCTGCGCATCAACCTGGCCGAGGCACTCGAGTGGCAAGACATGGCGGTGTCGGACACCGTGCAGGTGGCCGTCTCGGGCGGCAAGAAGGGCGCGATTTATTTGTCCACCGACAAAGGACAGACCTGGAGCGAGGCCGAGTCCGAGACCGTCGACCTGGGCGGCCGCGACTACAGTGCGGTCACGGTCTCCGGCCAGACCATCGTGGCCACGGTGCGCGATGGCGGCGTGCTGATCTCCACCGATGCCGGTGCGACCTGGGCCGAAAGCGGCGCGCCCACCGACCGCTACAGCGATGTGGCTGTGCTCGCAGAAAACGTGATCGTCACGCTGGACACGCAGACGCTGCGCAGCTTTGACGCCTTCAAGCTGGCCGGAACCTTCCGCGCGGGCGATACGGTGACGGTGCGTGGCGTGGCCGATCGGGATGTGGCGATTCGGGTGACCGACAGCGATGCGCTCTTGGGGTTCTTTGACCCAGAATTGCTGACGATGTCGATCGTCAGGAAATTGCGCGAGGCGATCAACGCGGCGCCCGGCTCTCGGGCAGTGGCCGGTGGCACCGATACCCACGTCACACTGACCGCGCGCGCTGAAGGCTTTGGTGCCACGCAGATGATCGTCAAGTCTTCAGGTGGCCGCGTCGAGGGCACACAGGCGGTCGCACCCCAGGCGCCGCAGATCGACGCCTTCTTTCTCCAAGGCACCTGGGCCGCGGGCGACAAGATCACGCTCAAGGGCATCGCCAAGACCGACCTGGTCTACACCGTGGTCAGCGCGGACCTCAAGGGCAAGAACTGGAGCGGGGGTGAATTCACCAGCAACGGCCTGGTACTGACAAACCTGACCACCAAGCTGACGGATCTGATCAAGGCCACGGCCAAGGATGTGGCCAACACCGGCGCGCTGGTGACCACCAGCTATGTGGGGGCCGACGGGCTGATTTATGTGGGCAGCCTGGTCAAGGGCCAGGCTTACAAGCTGGAGGTCGAGGTCCAATCGGCCAAGGGCACGGTGGTGCAAACCCGCGCCCAGACCTACCCCACAATGCAAGGCAACGTGACGCTGGGTGACGACACCACCGTGGGTGGGAAGCAAGTCTGGAACGCCTGGGCCGATCAGGCGGGCTTTAGCCGCGTGGCCAACGCCCAGTGGTCGGCGGTGGCGGCGTTTGACGAGGGCCGCAGCATGCTGGTGGCTTCGAGCCGTGCGGCCGATGGCACGGCGCCTGGTTCTTTGTACCTGGTCGACCTGGCCAGCGACAAGGGCCTGCCCGCCACCTACTGGCCCGGCACGCCGGGCAGCGGCGTCCAAGTCCACTGGAGCCTGCCGTACAACGCTGACTGGCGTGCGGTGGCGGCCAGTGGTAAGGGCGAGGTGCTGATGGCGGCGGCCCACGATGGCAGCGTCTATCTCGCACGCACCGATGCCGATGTGTGGGACTGGGGCCAGGTGCTGGGCCGGGGCCAGTGGACCTCGCTGACCGCCTCCGAAGACGGCCAGACCCTGGTGGCTGCGTCCACCGGGCCGGATGCAGCGATTTGGGTGTCTAGCGACAGCGGCCGCAACTGGCGTGTGGTGGCTGGCTCCAAGGGCTACGACTGGCACAGCGTGTCGGTCATGGCCGACGGCAAGCGCGTGCTGGCCGCCGGTGAGCAGGGCCTGGTGAGCTTTACCGTGGTGGCCGACCGGCAGGAAGCCACCCGCATTGCGCTGGAGGCCGAGGCCGGCTCGGCGCGCCTGGTGGGCGTGCCCGATGTCACCATGTCGGTGCGCGATGTGTCGGTGAGCATCAACCTGGCCGACCAGGCCACAAGCCGAGTCATCGACTTTGCCAATTCCGACTTCTCGGTGCTGACCGGCCCCGACAGCTCACGCCTGATGAGCATGGACGGCGCCCACCACGAGATGGTGAGCGTGAGCGCCGGCGTGACGATTGCGCTGGCCAACTATGTGTACCTCGATGGCACCGCCGCGTTTGAAAAACGCAGCGACACCATCACCCTGGCCGACGGCAGCGAGGTCAAGGTGGACGCCCTGACGGTGGGCGCGGCCAATGTCAGCGCCTTTGCCGGCCTGGGCGGGGCTTACCGCGTCGACACCAACGGTGACGGCGTGGTCGATGACGATGATTTGCTCAACCCCGATTCGGTGGGCGTTTCGCTCAGCGATGCGAGCTTTGGCCTGGGCCTGTTCTACGCCAAGGATGGCGAGGTCAATGCCGACGATGTGAGCCTCGATGGCGCGCGCTGGGTGGCGCTGCAGCTGCAGACCGATGCGATCGAGGTGGTGGGCATGCCGGCGCTGTCGCTGGCGGCCACCGACTTGAGCGTGCGCTTGAACCAGGTCTACGGCCTGCGGCCTGGCCTTGCAGCCAGCGACCAGGTGATCGATTTCTACGCGGCCAATGCCAAGGGCGAGAACAAAAACGCCTACGCGGTGCGCACCGGCCCGGACAGCGAGCTGGCCCTTGAGATGGACGCAAGCCTGGGCCCCTTGCTGCGGGTGCAGGGCCAGATGAGCGCGCAGCTGGGCGACTTCCTCTCGCTCAGCGGCGCTTTGTACCTGGAGCAAAGCACACGCACGCTCACACTGGACGAAACCGCCGACGAGGTGCAGCGCCTGTCGATTGAAGCCAGCGCGCGCAGCCAGCCCACGATAGACCCGACCCGGCCGACCGCCTACCGGCTGCAATTGGCGCTGGACGGCAAGACCTACACCACCGCCGATCTGGGCCGCGATGCGAGCGCCCAGGCGATCCAGAATGCGATCAATGCCGAGCTGGTGGGCAATGGCGGCTTTGCGGTCGGCGATGGCCTGACCACCGACGGCCTGAAGGCCAGCATGGTCACCCTGACCGGCCGCTTTGCGCTGGGCGACGTGATCACGCTGACCGGCATCACGCCCGAGCCACTGCGTTACACCGTGCTGGCCGAGGACCTGAGCGCCGACGGCAAGGGCTCGGGCGGGCGCGCCAGCGATGGCCGTGCGGCCGTTAACCTGACGGCCAAGCTGGCCGCTCTGATCAACGCGCAAGCGCAGTCCAAGGTCAGTGTCAGCGTCTGGGGCTGGTCCATGCTGCTGACGGCCAAGAGCGCCAGCGGCTTTGAACTGCGGGTCGACAAGAGCGGTCACACCGAGGGCGTGACGGTCGAGCGCATGGCCAGCTCGCGGGCACAGGGCGAGGCCTTCGAGCTGACCGGCCGCTACAGCGAGGGCAACCGAATCACGCTGTCGGGACTGTCCAACCAGATCTGGGTCTACACCGTCAGCGCCGACGATATGCGGCGCGACACCTCGGGCAAGACAGGAGAGGCGCGCGACGCCCAGATTCGCAACAACATCGCGAACCGGCTGCGCATCTTGATCAACGGCGCGCCCGGCAGCAAGGTGTTTGCCACGGGCGATGCCGACATCATCTTGTTGGGCGCACGCGCCATCGGCAGCGCCGGCGCCTTCAAGCCCGGCGTGAGCGTGTCCTCTTCGAGCGGCGGCGGCTTCGATGCGCTGAGCCAGCGCGCCAGCGCCACCGGCACCAGCGCGGCGCAGCGCGAGACGCTGCTGCTCAGCGGCAACTACGCGATCGGCCAGCAGCTTGTTCTTTCGGGCGTGGCCGATGACGATGTGGTCTACACGGTCAAGGCCGAAGACTTCAGCGCCGCCGGCAACGGCTTTGGCGGCCCGGCCAAGTCCTGGGAGTTGGCCCACAACCTGGCGCGCAAGCTCAAGACGGCGATCGATGCCGACAAGAGCGCCAAGGTCAGCGTGGTGGTGGACGGCGCCTTCATGAAGTTCACCGCCAAGGCCGGTGGACTGGCGGGCTCGTTTGATCTGAGCGTGGGCCTGCCGCCTGCCGCCACCTACTTCACCACCCAGTCGGCGCGCAACGACTTTGACATCCGCTTTGGCGGCGTTTGGGCTGGGCGTGACTTGGAGATGATCCAGGTGGTGGCCGCTTCCAGCAAGGGCCTGATCCGGCCGACCACCAGTGTGAGCGAGGCCGAGCAAGGCGGCGTGGCCAAGATGGTGCAGGCCCGCCTGCTGGTGCTGGGCGGCACCGGCATTGCGGCGCGTGTGGCCACCGGCAGCGACGCCTCGGCCCTGGGCCTGGAGCTCAAGGGTTTGAGCATGGGCATGGCCTTGGCCACACCCACAGCCAGCAGCGATGGCCGCAGCTGGCTGACCCTGAGCGCTCAGGCCAACAGCCTGACGGCGCTGGGCACCGAAGCCATGGGCCTGAGCCTGACCGGGCGCAACCTGAGCTTGAAGATCAACACCGGCCTGGGCCAGACCGAAGAGGGCTTGGCCAACACCAGCGTGGTCGACTGGAGCAAGACGCCGCTGCTCATCAAGCCAACGGACAAAGCCAGTGCCTTGAGCCTGAACATGAAGGGCCGGGTATTCGAAGTCGGTGGCACCATGGACGTGCAACTGGGCGACTTGCTCACCGCCTCGGGCACGGTGGTGCTCTCGCGCCAGGAGATCGAGGTCGAGGTGGCGGGCCGCAATGTGGCGGTGGCTGGCTTCTTCCTGGGGGCCTCGGGCGTCTCGGCCCGGGTGCAAGGGATAGCCTTGCAAAACGCGGGCCTGGCCATGGCCTTGCTGCGGCCAGCCGATCCGGCGCCGGGCGACACGCGCAGCTGGCTGGCGCTCAAGGCCAGCGTGGAATCGGTGAGCCTCAATGCGGCCGAGCTGGGCCTGCCCGAGGACCTGCTCACGCTGGAGGCCTCTTCGCTGGCCTTCGAGATGAACCGCGCCATGGGCTACCGGGGCGAGATGGCCAACGGCGCGGTGATGAATCTGGCCAATGATGGCCAAAGCGAACGCGCGCTGGAAGTGCGCACGGGTCAGGCCAGCAGCGAGTCGCTGGACTTCAGCGACGGCGCCGGCGCCTTCATGCGGCTGGCGCTCGATGCGACGATCGAGATCGGCGATGTGCTCAGCCTGAGCGGCAGCTTCGGCCTGGCCGCGCTGGGCTTGCGCAGTGCGACGCTGGACAACGGCAGCCGACGCAGCCTGCGCACCACCTTGATCACCGCGCAGCAGGTCGATGCCCAGCTGGGCCGGGGTGTGGGCACCACCGACTTCGTGGGTGTGTCGCTGAAAGACGCCAAGCTGGGTCTGGCCTTGTTGCAAGACCCCGATACCGGTGGCAGCTTTGTCGGCTTGCAAGCCGGCGCTGCCTCAGCCAGCCTGGAAGGCGTGCCGGGTCTGACGCTCAGTGGCTCCAAGCTGAGCCTGAGCCTGAACATGGGCCCGCGCGCCGGCGCCCTGGCCGGCCGGGTGGTCGATTTCAGCCAGGGGGATATCGACGCCAACGACGTCAAGGACGGCGCAACGCCGCTCATGCTGCAAGGCGCCCGGGTGGCCACGCTGCGCGCGGCCACGCCGCAGATCCAGGCCGAGGGCGACTTCACCATCGAGTTGCGCACCCCGGGTGCAGCCAGCACCGCCCCGGCCTTGCTCAGTGGCAACGCCACGGTGAGCATCGAGCAGTCGGCCAACGGGCCGATGAAGATAGGCGCCAGCGGCCTGAGCGCCTTGATCAACGTGGCCGGCCAGAGCGCCGGCGTGGTCGACGGGCAGATGGGCCTCGCGCTGCCGGGCAGCGGCTATGCGCTGGATCTGCAGGCCAGCCTGCGGCTGCCGATCCCGGGGCTCAACGGCACCGCCCTGGTGGGCGATGTGGACCTGGCGCTCAACCGCACCGGTCAGGCGCTCAACCAGACCATCACCGTGGGCGGCCAAGATGTGCAGGTGCGCTTTGCGCGCGCCGACAATGTGACTGACTTTGCAGTCAGCAACATCGATGTCTCGATCGAGGGGCGCCTTGGCGATCTGCTCAAGGGCGTGGCCCAGGAGCTGAGCCGAGCCAATGCCTATTTGATGGCCGATGAAGATCTGCCGCTGATCGGTCGCTCGCTGGAAGACCTGCTGCAGATCTCTGACGAGCTGAGCATAGGCCAGCATGTGATCGACTACATCGATCAGAATCCTGCGGCCTTCGGTAGCGCGGGCGTGCCCACGCTGCGGGGGCTGGAGGCTTATCTGCGTGCCAACTGGAAGCCCAGCTCGGCCAGCTCCGATCCGGCCGGCCCGCTGCGTTTCAACCTGGACCAAAAGGGCTTGGCCTTTGGCTTTACCGGCAAGGTGAGCAGTCAGACCCAGGACCTGCGACTGGACCTGGAAGGCGCACTGGGCCAGGTGGGCGTGGGGATCAGCGGCGTGATGGAGGTCGATGCCAGCTTCGAGGCGGCGCTGGACTTTGACTTCAAGCTCGACTGGTCTGCCGGCCTGAGCGCTGCGCTCGATTTGCGCAAGCTCAACTTTGCTGGCAGCCTGGCGGCGCAGGACGTGATCCTCAATGCCAACCTCGGGCCGTTGGGCTTGAGCATAGGCCGGCCCGACGACCCGACCATTGGCGGCGTGGCGGGCAAGAAGTGGGCGCGCGGCAGCCTCGATGCCAAGCTGACGGGCGATATCAGCTTTGTCAAAGGCGCGCTCAAGATCGACGCGCCGACCGACAAAAACTACTTCAATGTGGTGCTGCCGATTTACGCCACGATCGCCGGCATCGACCTGGCGGCCGATCCGACCACTGCACCCTTGGTGACCATCGCGGCCAAGCCGCTTGAGGGCCAATTCAATGTGCAGGCCAAGAACCTGGAGCAGCTGGCCAACTTCAGCAAGATCAGCGTGGCCGACCTGATCACGGCCCTGCCCAATATGCTGAGCTATCTGCAGACCATCGACGTGGACCGGCTCGGTCTGTCGGGCCTGCCCTTTGTCGAGCAGTCGGTGGGCCAGCTGCTCGATGTGGCCTCGGTGTTCAAGACCGAGGTGATCGATCGCATCAGCTTTGACCGGCCGATGAAGCTCTGGGAGGCCGCCGCCGGCGAGCGTGCGCTGGCCAGCAGCAATCTGGCGCCGCCGGCCGGCAGCGAGTTTGCCGTTCGTAAGGACTCGGCATCGCTCACGGGCACGACCCGCCAGTTTGCCGCCTCCATGGCGGGTTACTGGATCACGGTCCAGGGCCTCAATGCCAAAGGCGAGGCGCGCAGCCTGACCACGCAAATCATCGACGTGTCGGCCGACGGCACGCGTTTGAGCCTGTCGAACAACTTTGCCCAAGACCTGCACTCGGTGAGCTACACGGTGCACCAGAAGATCGAGAAGATCCAGACGATTGACGAGTTCATTGCCGCGGTCAATGCCTCGGGTCTGCTGGGCAATCGCAAGGTGAGCTATGACGGTGCTACCGGCGAGTTGCGCATCCCGGTGCAGTTTGCCGGCTCGCTCCTCGACTTGGAAACACCGATCAACCTGGGTCTGGGCGAGGGCAGCCCGGTGGCCTTGACGACCTCGGCCACTGGCAATGTGGGGGTGGACATCGATGCCGGCTTTGACCTGATCTTGTCGCTGGGCGGCGAGAAATTCGGTCTGGCCATCGATGACTTCTCGGCAAAAGCCGGCATCGAGCTGGCCGTGACCGATCTGACGGTGGCGGCGCAGCTGGGCTTCTTGGGCCTGCAGGCCGGCGGCAAAGACTCGGGTTCGGGCGTGAGGCTGGAGGCCGAGGCCACGCTGGCGCTCGATCGCACCCCCAACCAGGCCGGCGGCGCACGCTTTGCCCTGGCCGAGCTGCTTTCTAGCGAGGCGCTGGGCAGCATCACGGTGGATCTGTCGGGCAGCGCCTCGGCCAGCTTGAAGGGCCTGAGCGTGAGCGCCGGCAGTGCCAGCATGCCGCTGGACAAGAACCTTGAGCTTGCCGTGTACGTGCCCGACCTGCTCGACTGGCGCGATGTGGCCGTGCGTAACTCGCCCTTTAACTTGCAGCAGTCGCTGGCCAACGGCTCGGTGCCCAAAGGCGCGGTGGTGGTGGTGTTGCCCGATCTGGGCAGCTTGCTCGATGTGCGCAACCTCACCTTCGGCGACATCATCGAGGCGGTGCGCTTTGGCCTGGAGATCGTTGATGACCTGGCGGCCGAGCAGGCCTTCTACACCGCACAGCTGCCGGTGATCAACACCTCGCTGTCGCAGCTGATGGTGCTGGGCGACACCTGGCTGGGCAAGCTGCAGGACGTGATGGACGAGTCGGTCAATGGGCTGGACGCGGCCGAGCGGGCGATCGAAAAGGCCTTGGACCTGCCCGAGGATCTGTTCGACCTGAGCATAGACAAGGCCAGCGGCAAGCTCATGCTTGATCTGAACCTCGAGCTGGCTTACCAGGACGAGTTCGGCCTGAACCTTGATCTGCAGAGCCTGGCCGAGATGGCCGGCCTGAGCCTGCCCGACGGCCTGGGCCAGTTCCTCGACGCTTCGGGCGAAGGTACGGTGGCCCTGGCTCTGGGCGCTGACTTGCAGTTGCGCCTGGGCGTGACCCTGCCCAAGCAGGCGGGCGAGCTGCCCAAGATCGGTCTGGAGAACTACGACGCCAAGACCCAGAAGGGCACGCGGGTGGCGCTCAAGGCCCGCATGGCCGCCGAGGACGTGAACCTGAACTTCAAGGTCGGCCCGCTGGAGATGGGCGTCAAGGGCGGCAGCCTGGTGCTCGATGCCGACGGCAAGAACAACGAGGCGGTCGCCACCGAAGACGCGCTGGCCGATGCGGCCAGCTTGACCTTGACCTGGGTCGACGGCAAGCCGGTGATCGAGACCCTGGGCGCCTTCGACCTCGGATTGCCGCTGACGGCCAAGATTTTTGGCAAGGACATCAAGATCGGCCAGTTGCAGGTCTCGACCAACCCGACCCTGGGCTCGGGCGGTATCGCGGTCCTGGTCAATGAGCTGGCGGGTACCGCCGCGGCCGACGCGCCCGATGCGCTGCTGGTCAAGCTGCCCGACTTCGACCTGGCAGCAGCCGGCCGCAGCACCTTGATGCAGCTGCTCTACGACCCGACCAATGTGCTCGATGGCATAGACCTGGGCCTGGGCGCGGTGCAGGACCTGTTCCAAAGCTCGGTGGCGGCGGACCTGCCCTTTATTGGCACTGGCCTGGCCAACACAGGCGCGGTGATTGCCGGGCTGCGCGCCGGTTTGCTGCAAGACCTGCGCACCAAGCTCTCGGGCGAGGGCAAGCCGGTCGAGTTGATCCGCGAAGAGCTGTTCAAGGTCTTCAGTGGCCTGAACATTTTGCTCGACCGCGACGGCGACGAGCTGATCACGGTCAATGATGTGTCGGTCGGCTTCTACGGCTATAACGGCAACCTGGTGTCGACCTGGAAGCCGGGCATGCCGCTGCCTACCGGCGGCGTTGATGCCATCCGCTTTGACATGAATCTGGGCGGGCGCGTTTTGAGCACCGGGCTCGATTTGCCGCTGGACATCAGCCTGCCGGGCTTTGCGCTGGATGTGGACGGCGGCTTCGCGCTGGAGGCCAGCTGGGAATACGACTTCGGCTTTGGCCTGTCTGCCAGCAAGGGCTTCTTCCTGGGCGCCAACGCGGGCGAAGACGCCGATGTGGCCGAGCTGCGCCTCAATGTCGAGGCTTACCTCGATGGCGATCCGACCGATCCGGACACCATCAGCGCCTTCGAGGGCCGCGGCAAGCTGCTGTTCTTTGAAGCCGCGGTAATAGACCGCGACACCGACCTGACAAAGCCTGGTCATCAGGGCAGCGGCTTGCGCGGTACGCTCAATCTGGACCTCAAGGGCAACGATGCCGGTCAGCTCACGCTCGATCAGCTGCTGTCGAGCCCGCAGACCGTTCTGAACGCCGACTTTGATGTCAATGCCGATCTCAGGCTGGGTGTCACGCTCAATGCCATCGGCATGCCCAAGCTGGTCAGCGATCTGGTGATCGACTGGGATTGGAGCTTGGGCGATGAGGCGGTGAAGTTCCCCGAGATTTCGATCCAGAACCTCAAGCTGGACATGAAGTCGGCGGTGGTGGACTTCCTGCTGCCCATTGCGCAGGCGGTGGCCAACGTGGCCGCGCCCTTCCGCGATGTGGTGGAAGCGCTGACCGCGCCCATGCCCGGGCTGGCCATGCTGCTCGACCCAGCGCGCGCGTCGATCAATCTGGCCAGCGACAACACGCTGCGCGGCCTGATCGACACGGTCAACGAGTTGGTGCGCGACGAAAAGCCCGAGCTCGGTTTGCAGCGCATCAACTGGGCCTTCCTTGATGCGGTCAAGTTCGCGCTGGACATGCCCGACGCCATCAAGACCTTGCTGTCCGTCACGGCGGGTATCCCGCTGGGCAGCATCTACGGTCTGGGCACCAACAACGTGCGCTTTGTCAAGGGTGAGAGCTCGTCGGCCAGCAACAGCAGCAGCAACGCCGAGCTCTACAAGATGCTCGCCGCAGTCACGGGCAAGGCCTCGGGTGGCTCGGCCAGTGCCACGGGCCGCAGCGGCCTGCAGTTCATGCCCTACCTGACCGATATCGGCAACTGGGCCAAGATCTTCAGCGGCGGCAGCGCCACCTTGTTCACCTACGAGCTGCCGCTGCTGGAGTTTGACTTTGTCTTCAACGAGGTTCTGGCTTCGGTGCCGATTCCGTTCCCGCCGCTGTCTTGGCTGAGCATAGACATAGGCGCGATTGGCCGCGCGACGGCCTTTGTCGACCTGTCCTTCGGCTTTGACACCTTTGGCGTCCAGAAGGCGATTGCCAGCGGCAACCCGTTTGATGCGCTCGATGGTTTCTATGTCAACGACTGGACCTTGCCGGCCTTCAAGAACGGCCAGGCGGTGCCGGGTACCGGCGGCAAGGAAAAGCCCGAGTTCGGCCTCAAGCTCGAGGCGGGGCTGCTTGGCGGCGTAGGTGTCACAGGCGTGGCATCGGCCGGTGTGGGCGGCTCGATCGCGCTGAGTATTACCGCTGACATGAACGACATCAAGGTAGGCACGGTCTCGCGCGATGCCAACGGTCAGGTGAGCGGCGTGCGCTACGACGGTGACGGCAAGATCCGCGCCTCCGAGGTGCTGGGCATGATGCTCTACCCCGGACTGATCCCGGGCATCCCGGGCGGACCGTTCAACCTGTTTGACCTGAGCTTCCAGGCCTCGCTGGCCCCCTACATCTGGGGTAAGACGGCGCTGACCGGAACAATGGCCTTCAAGCTGTTCGAGATCACGCTGCCACCTTTGACACTGACGGCGCCGACGGTCAAGCCCGAGATGGGCTTTGTCAAGAGCGGCGTGCTCACGCTCAATATGGGTACGCGTGCCAGCGACCGGCTCTACCTCAACACCGAAGATGCTGCCGAGAATGTGATCCTGAGCGGCATGGACACGGGCGTGGTCGACGTCGAGTTCCTGGGCTTTCACAAGCGCTTTACCGGCGTCACCAAGGTGGTGGTCGACATGGGCGAGGGCAACGACACGCTGGATGCCTCGCGCCTGCTCAATGCCGTCACGCTCGATGTGCGCGGTGGCGAGGGCAATGACACGGTCAAGATGGGCAGGGGAGGCGGCCGGGTGGTCGACCTGCTGGGCGACAACACCCTGAGCGCCTTTGCCGAGAGCGAAGGCGCCGTGACTTTCATCACTGGCCTGGGCAATGACAAGCTTACCGGCGGGCGCGGCAATGATGTGCTGTTTGCCGGCGCCGGTAACAACCAACTCACCGGCGGCGGCGGCGCAGATACGCTGTACGCGGTCATGGGCCAAAACCGCCTGGTGGGCGGCGAGGGTGCCGATCGCTATGTGTTTGTGGGCGAGTTGGGCAACAACACCCTGAGCGAGGCAGGCACTGAGGCGACCGACCTGGACTTCTCGGGCGTGATCCCTGACGAGATCCTGCGCATCATCGGCCCGGCGGCCGGCGCACCGGCGGTCTCGATTCCGGCGCAGTTCAATGTGCTACGTGACGGCAAGTCGCGCATCGTGTTCACTGGTTCGCCCTTTGCGGGTACCGCCACCGACCCGATCACGGTGACCCTGGCCGCGCGCGACGGTGTGTTTGAAGCTGCCTCGGGCGACGGTGTAACCGTCTCGGGCCCGGACAACGCGCGCACCTTCAGTGGCACGCTGGCCGATCTGAACCGCTACTTCACCAATGCCGAGAAGATCAGCTACACCCATGTGGCACTGGAGGACCAGCGCAGCCTGACAGTGACCGTGATGCAAAACGGCTTGCTCAACCAGGCCAGCGCCGAGCTCAATGCGGTGCAGGCTTTCACGCCCGAGGGCGGTACCAATCAGGCTTGGGCTGATCTCGCAGTGCAGGGTCAGGTGATGGTGGCCGTCTCGCCGGCCGGCAACGGACAGATGGGCATCTACGTCTCACGCGATGGCGGCAAGAGCTGGAACAGTGCCCAAAGCCTGGATCAGGGCGGTGTGGTGACGGCATCTTCGCCCTCCGAGGGCCTGGTGGCATCGACCGATGGAACGATCAACCTGTTCGACGGCAGCAGTCAGACGCGCTACGTCAACACCAGCATCGAGAACCCTGGGCGTATCGTCACCCTGGCCAGTCCGGCGGTGCTGACCGGGCTGCGTTTGACCACCAGCGCCGACGCACCTGAGCGCGATCCGACCCGTTACGCCCTGTTTGGCTCCAATGAGCTCTTGTCCTGGGGTGACAGTGGCTGGAATCTGATGGCTCAGGGTGCTACCAATCTGCCTGATGCGCGCAACGCCAGCAGCCAGGTGAGCTTTGCCAACACCCGCAGCTTCAAGTACTACAAGCTCGCTTATACCGAGCTGAGGCCGGTCATGGTCTCGGCCACGGCTTCGCCGGGCGCCATCGTGGGCGGCGGCGAGGGCGTGGAAAAAGCCATCGACGGCAGTACCGGTAACAAGTACTTCAACCGCAACAAGGTCGATGCGGGCATGGTGATCACGCTCTCGCACGAGGCTGTGATCGGCTCCCTGAGCCTGACCACCGGCAACGACGCCCCCGAGCGCGACCCGATGCGCTACACCTTGCTCGGCTCCAATGAAGAGCTGGCCTGGGCCGACGCCGGCTGGAAGCAGATCGCTACCGGCCAGACCGGTCTGAATACCCTGCGCCGTGCCACCAACACGGTCAGCTTTGACAACGCTCAGAGCTACAAGTACTACAAGCTGGTACTGACCGACCTGCGCAACGCGGCAGCGGCCACTGGCATGCAGGTGACCGAGGTCAGGCTGGGCAGCGCCTTGAGCAGCAATGCCAAGGCAGGCACCTCGCCGCGCCTGGCCGATCTGAAGTTGGTGTCGGCTGCCAGCAGCGACAACAAGTTCATGGACATCAAGACGGCCACGCCGGGCCTGCTGTTCAACTTGGGCAGCGCCGATGTGCTGCGCGGGCTGAACTTTACGTCGGGTGAGGATGCGCCGCAAAGCGATCCGACGCGCTACGCGCTCTTTGGTGCCAACGCCAACCTGGAGTGGGACGACGCGGGCTGGAACAGCGTGGCAGCCGGCGCGACGGGCCTGGCCGATGCGCGCTCGACCACCAGCCATGTGAGCTTTGCCAACAACGCCAACTACCGCTACTACAAGCTGGTCTACACCGAGCAGCGCGCGACCATGGTCTCGGCCACGGCCTCGCCCGGCGCCATCACGCCCAACGGCGAGGGTGTGGACCGAGCGATCGACGGACGAAACGACAGCAAGTACCTCAACCGCAACAAGGTCGATTCCGGCCTGTTGGTGACGCTGTCGGACTCGGCGGTGGTGGAATCGCTGACCCTGACCACGGGCAACGACGGCCCCGACCGCGACCCGATGCGCTATGTGCTGCTGGGCTCGAACTTCGAGCTGGGCTGGGCCGATCCGGCCTGGACGCAGATTGCCACCGGCCAGACCGGCTTGAGCACCGCGCGGCGGGCCACCAACACCGTGGCCTTTGCCAATACGCAAAGCTTCAAGTACTACAAGCTGGTGCTGACCGATCTGCGCAATGCGGCCACGGCCTTTGGCATGCAGGTCAGCGAGGTGCGTTTGGGCAACACCCTGAGCAGCGGCGCTGGCACCAGCGCGGCGGTGCGCTTGGCCGAACTGGGCCTGGTGACGGCCCG
>JBAXEN010000027.1:0-20777 GCA_037140415.1 Betaproteobacteria bacterium
GTGCAGTTGGCCTTTTTGATGGTGGCCGTCAGCTTGCGCAGGGCCTGGCTCATCAGGCGCGCTTGCAAGCCGGGCAGGGAGTCGCCCATTTCGCCTTCGAGTTCGGCTTTGGGCGTGAGGGCGGCCACCGAGTCGATCACGATCAGGTCGACCGCGCCGGAGCGGGTCAAGGCGTCCACAATTTCCAGCGCCTGCTCGCCGGTGTCGGGCTGCGAGATCAGCAGGTCATGCAGGTTCACGCCCAGCTTTTGCGCGTACTGGATGTCCAACGCATGCTCGGCGTCGACAAAGGCGCAGGTGCCGCCCAGGCGTTGCATTTGGGCAATGACCTGCAGGGTCAGCGTGGTCTTGCCCGACGATTCTGGGCCGTAGATTTCAATCACCCGGCCGCGCGGCAGGCCGCCCACGCCCAACGCGATGTCCAGGCCCAGCGAGCCGGTCGACACCACCTGGATGTCTTCGGCGGTCTCGCCCGCGCCCAGGCTCATGATGGTGCCTTTGCCGAACTGCTTTTCGATCTGTGCCAGTGCAGCCTGCAGGGCTTTGGCTTTCTCGGTGTTCAAGGCTGTGAGCGGTGCATTCATGGAAAACTCCTTTAAAAACAAAAACTTGTGTCAAATTCCGGTGCAAGCTCAGGAAGTGTGGATGAAATCACAGCCTGGATGCATGACCAGTACTTTATCGCAAGATATCTTTGCGTAAAGCTGTTTTTTCATCAGTTTGCCTTATCATTTTCGGATGTCAAAAGTCACGCCACAAACAACGCAGCCTGAACGGACGGTGCAGGCCCAGGATCCGGCTTGGCGGCAGACCCATCTGGGCCGTCTGCTGGGTCACAGCCTGCGCCGCTTCGATGCGCGGGTGTTGCAGTTGATGGCGCGCGACCCCCAGGTGCCGCTGGCCTTGTCCAACCTGGCCGGGCGCGAGCAAATCAGTGCAGCGCACATTCACATCACCCGCCACCTGTCGGTCAGGGGCTCGCGTCTGACCGAGCTGGCCCAAAGTGCGGGCATGAGCAAGCAGGCCATGGGCGATCTGGTTGATCAATGTGAAGCCTGGGGACTGGTGCGGCGCCAGAGCGATCCGCAGGACGGGCGCGCCCGGCAGGTGGTGTTCACAGACACCGGCCTGGCCTGGCTGGAGGCCTTCAGGCGAGCGGTGTCGCAGGCGCAGGCCGAATTCACACAGGCGGTAGGCCCGGAGGTGGCCACCGTGGTGAGGCTGGGCCTGGAGGCTTACGCCGGCAGCTAAAACGCCAATCCCGTCCCTGGCGAGCCGGCCCGCGAATGCGCTCTGGCGAGGGCGGCGCACAACAGCTCCCACGACTGCCCCCCGACAGCCAGGGCCCGTGTTTGGGCGCAATCATCTGATGGGACGATCGGGGATAAAACGTCCCCGGGGAAAGCCTGACCCGGCAGGGCAAGGTAGCGTAGCTCGGATTAGATGACGTAGGGGGTAGGGGGGCCGGGCCCGCTTTCCTCGGAGACAGGGGCATCCTAGGGCCTGCAGCGCCACCAAATATTAAATAGTGTGTACCCGTGGACACAATTGAGCCGGTGCCCGGGAAAGGTGTGGGGCCGAGTAAGGCCCGCCGGCAGGTCGCTGCTGCCAGGGGGTGAACCCTCAGACGGATGCAGCACCCGGTTGAGGGCGTTCGGCGACACAGCATCGGAAAGCCTAGAATTTATGCGGGATAGCAAGATCCAGCAGGGACCAAGCCGACGGTCCCACCGACGCAAAACTGAGGAGACCGCGATGCGAATTCTGATTGCCGAGGACGACCAGGTGCTGGCCGATGGCCTGCTGCGAACCTTGCGCGCCTCCGGCGCCGCGGTTGACCATGTCGCCAGTGGCACGGAGGCCGATGCGGCCCTGATGACCAACTCCGAATTCGACCTGCTCATTCTTGATCTGGGCTTGCCGCGCATGCATGGTTTGGAGGTGCTCAAGCGCCTGCGCTCACGCGGCAGCGTGCTGCCGGTGCTGATCCTGACCGCTGCCGACAGCGTGGAAGAGCGGGTCAAGGGCCTGGACTACGGCGCCGACGACTACATGGCCAAGCCTTTTTCTTTGCAGGAGCTCGAGGCGCGGGTGCGGGCCCTGACCCGGCGCGGCATGGGCGGGGCCACCAGCACCATCAAGCACGGCCCCATGGTCTATGACCAGGCCGGCCGGGTAGCCACCATTGACGGCCATATGGTGGAGCTGTCGGCGCGCGAGTTGGGCCTGCTCGAAGTGTTGCTGCAGCGCGCTGGGCGCCTGGTCAGCAAAGATCAGCTGGTCGAGCGCCTGTGCGAATGGGGTGAAGAGGTGAGCAACAACGCCATCGAGGTCTACATCCACCGTCTGCGCAAGAAGATTGAAAAAGGTCCGATCCGCATCGCCACGGTGCGCGGTCTGGGCTACTGCCTCGAGAAAATCCCCTGAACGCGCACAGCCCCCTGCGCTGTGCCCGCCGCAGCTTGAGCCCCTGCCGGTCTGAGGCCATGCCGTGAAGATTTTCCAGCGCGAAAAACGCAGTCTGTTCGGTGAGATCCTGGACTGGATGCTCACGCCCTTGTTGCTGCTGTGGCCGATCAGTCTGGCGCTGACTTGGTTGGTGGCGCAAAACATCGCCGGCAAACCTTTCGACCGCGCCCTGGAGTACAACGTGCAGGCGCTGGCCAAGCTGCTGGCGGTGCGCGAGGGACGCCCGTATATCTCGCTGCCGGCGCCTGCGCGGGAGATCCTGCGCGCTGACGACAGTGACCAGGTCTACTTTCAAGTCCGTCACAGTCAGGGTGAGCTGTTGGCCGGCGAGCACGATTTGCCGGCCCCGCCGCCGGAAAGCCAGCCCGTCGACGGCGAGGTGCGCATGCGTGAGGACCAGATGCAGGGCCAGGATGTGCGGGTGGCCTATACCTGGGCCACGGTCGACACGCCCGCGCCCGAGCTGGTGCTGATTCAGGTGGCCGAAACCCTGGAAAAGCGCAAGACCCTGGCCACCGAGATCGTCAAGGGCGTGATGGTGCCGCAGTTCGTCACCCTGCCGCTGGCGGTGCTGCTGGTCTGGCTCGCGCTGGTGCGCGGCATACGGCCGCTGGCACAGCTTGAGCGACGTATCCGGGCCCGCAAGGCTGACGACATGAGCGCGCTCGACGAGTCGGCGGTGCCCGAGGAGGTGGCGCCCCTGGTGTCATCCATCAACGACCTGCTCAGCCGGCTCAAGGTGTCGCTGAGCACGCAAAAGCGCTTCCTGGCTGACGCGGCGCATCAGCTCAAGACACCGCTGGCCGGTCTGCGCATGCAGGCCGATCTGGCCCAGCGTCAGTCCGATACCGAGGAGCTCAAAAAGTCGCTGCAGCAAATTGGGCGGGCCAGTGTGCGCGCCACCCACACCGTCAATCAGCTGCTGGCGCTGGCCCGCGCCGAGACCACCGGCCGCAGCTTGGCCAAGACCGGTGTCGATATGGTGGAGGTGGTCAGCGAGGCGATTCAGGAGTCTCTGGCCCGCGCCTTAGACCAGCAGATCGACCTGGGCTACGAAGGGCCGCCGCCCGGCCAGGCCAGCAGCAGCCTGGAAGGCAATGCCACTTTGCTCAAAGAAATGGTGCGCAATCTGATCGACAACGCCATCAACTACACCCCCGAGGGCGGCCAGGTCACCGCCCGCTTGCTGGCCGACGGCTTGAGCGGCTGCCTGGTGCTGCGGGTGGAAGACACCGGCCCGGGCATCGCGCAGGCCGAGCGGGAGCTGGTGTTCCAGCCGTTTTACCGCGCGCTGGGCACCAATGTCGACGGCTCTGGCCTGGGCCTGGCCATCGTGGCCGAGATCGCGCGCCAGCATGGCGCTGAAGTCAGTCTCGACAGCTGTGGCCGTCCCGCTCCCCTGCCGGGCACCTGTGTGACGGTGCGGTTTCAGCCGGGAGCAGGCAGCTGAACGCACCCCCCTGTGCGTGTGCGGCGTGAGCCGGCCAGGCGCAGGGATTTCCGGCACGCGCTTGTTCAACCAAGGCAGCGCAGTCCGTGTCACAAGCTGCCCGTCGGCCTGATGTGGCGTGCTCAGCGCAAGAGGGGCGAAAAATTCATACCTGATAAGGCCTGATCAAGAAATTGGGTGCTTAGCGTTGGGAGCGGGGTTGACTGCACGCGAGCGCTTTGGCCGCTTTGGCTCTGGTCTGACCTGACTGCATGCATCGGCGAGCCGACGAGGGATAGCCTCCTTGACTTGTTAATATATGAAAAATAATATTTCTACCCGCCCCGAGACATCTCGTCCCGGCCGGGTCGAATGGAGATACATCAAGCATGAAGATTGCGGTCCTGGGAGGCGGGCATGGCTGCTACGCCGCCGCCGCCGACCTCTCACTGGCCGGCCACGAGGTGCGCCTGTGGCGCCGTGATGCACTGGCGCTCGCCCCGGTTGTCCAAGCCGGCAGCATCGTCCTGAAGGACGCCGAGGGCCGCCGTGAGGTGCCCATCGCCCTGGCCTCGCCCGATATGGCGCAGGTCGTGCGCGGCGCCCGCCTCATCGTGATTCCCTCTCCGGCTGTCGCGCAGCAAGACATCGCCACCCATCTCGCCCCTCACCTGAGCGACGGGCAGGTGGTGTTCCTGCCGCCCGGCACCTTCGGCAGCTTCGTGATGGCGCGCCAAGTTCGCGCCATGGGCAACCGCGCCGACGTGCTCTGGGCAGAGACCGGCACCTTGCCCTGGTTGGCGCGCAAGCACGGCGACCGCGAGGTCAACCTCACCATACGCGCTGTTCGCTTGCCTACCGGGGTGTACCCAGCGCGCCGCGCCGACGAGGCCCTGGCCGTGATCCGCGAGGCTTTTCCCAGCGTGCATGGCTGTGGCGACGCGCTCTCGGGCGCCTTGATGAACGCCGGGCCCATCATTCACCCGCCCTTGGTCGTGATGAACGCCGCACCTTTGCAGCACTTCGAGCGCTGGGACATCCACAACGAAGGGACCCAGAGCTCGGTGCGCGCGGTGACGGATCGCCTGGACGCCGAGCGCATGGCCATGCGCGAGGCCCTGGGCTATGGCGCGCCGCACTACCCTCTGGCCGACCACTACACCACCGATCGTTGGATGTACGGCGACGCGCACAAGCGCCTGGTCAAGTCTGGCGATTGGCGCGAATTCATCGACCTGCATCAGCACCGCTACGTGACCGAGGACATCGAGATGGGCCTGGCCTTTCTGGCTTCGGTGGCGCGCTGGGCCGGCGTGGACGCGCCCCTCACCCAGGGCTTGCTGGCGATTGCCGGCGGCTGGCAGGGGCGCGATCTGCGCGCAGGCCCCCGCACGCTCGAAGGCCTGGGGTTGGCGAGTCTGGATCGCACCGCGCTGCAGCATCTGCTGCACGAGGGGGAATAAGCCGTGGCGCGCTTTGCAGCCGCCGGCGCTGGCCGCATGGGCCGGGGTATTGCCATCGCATTTGCCTGGGCCGGCCACCGCATCGCCCTGCTCGACCTGCGCCAGCGCACGCCTGAAGCGGCGGCGCGTCTCAAGCAAGAGGCCTTTGCCGAGATCCGCGCCAGCTTGGACGCGCTGGTGCAATTGGGCGCGCTGGACCCGCAGGCAATCGAGTCCTTGATGCAGCGCATTGAATGGGTAGACGGCGAAGGCGTCGCGCCCGCGCTGGGCCAGGCCGAGCTGGTGTTTGAAGGCGTGCCCGAGACCCTGGCGGCCAAGCGCGAAGCCTTCGCGCTGCTCTCGCAGCATTGCCGGCCCGACGCGGTGCTCACCTCCACCACCAGCAGCATTTTGGTGACCGATATCGCCCCCTTGGTGTCGCACCCCGAGCGCTTTTTGAACATGCACTGGCTGAACCCGGCCTACCTGATCCCGGTGGTCGAGATCAGCACGCACCCGGGCACCTCGGCCGAGGTGGTGGCGCGCACCCGCGCCTTCATGCAGTCCATCGGCAAGCTGCCGGTGGTGTGTGGCGTGGCGCCCGGTTTCATCGTGCCGCGCCTGCAGGCCCTGGTGATGAACGAGGCCGCACGCATGGTGGAAGAAGGCGTGGCCACCGCCGAGGACATAGACACCGCCACCCGCTACGGCATGGGCCTGCGCTTTGCGGCCATTGGGGTGGTGGAGTTCATTGATTTTGGCGGGGTGGACATCTTGCACCACGCCAGCCGCGAGATGGCAGGCTCCATCGACCCGGATCGCTATGCCGAACCCGCCATCGTGGCGCGCATGATGGCAAGCGGCCAGCTGGGCCTGAAGACCGGCAGCGGCTTTTACGACTACGAGGGCCGCGACGCAGGCGCCTACCGCCGCGACGTGCTCTCGCGCACCCTGGGCATGCTGCGGCATGCGGGCCTGTGGCGGCCGGCGGCCCTCACCGACATCGACGAGGCGTGACCATGGGCCTGGCCGTGCGCCGCCACTTCGCCGAGCTGCCGCATGGGCAGGTGCATTACGCCGCCTGCGGCGACCTGGCGGCGCCCCCAGTGCTGCTGCTGCACCAAACGCCGCGCAGCTGGCTGGAATACGCGCAGGTGCTGCCGGTGCTGGGCACGCGCTACCGAGCGATGGCCATGGACACCGTGGGATTCGGTGATTCTGCGCCGCTGGCCGGGCCAGCCTCCATTGAAAGCTGGGCACAAGCGGCAGTGGGCCTGCTCGATGCCTTGGGGCTAGACCGCGTGCATGTGGTGGGCCACCACACCGGCGGCGTGATCGCGGTGGAGTTGAGCGCCGAGCATGGCCCGCGGGTGCGCTCGCTGGTGCTCTCTTCCACGCCGTACACGAATGAGCCGTTTCGCGTGGCGCGCGCGCAGCGCCCGCCGATCGACGCGGTAGAGGCCAGCCCCGACGGCGGGCACCTCACCGAGCTCTGGCGCAAGCGCCAGGGTTTCTACCCCAAAGACCGCCCGGACCTGCTGCAGGCCTTCGTGCTGGACGCGCTCAAGGTGCAAGGCGATGTGGAAGGCGGCCACCGTGCGGTCGCCCGCTACGAGATGGAAGGCAAGGTGTCCCGTCTGAACGCGCCCACGCTGATCGTGCACGCACCCGACGATCCTTTTGCCTCGCCCCACACGGCCGAATGGCAGCACCTGCTGCCGCAGGCCCAGGTGGCAAGCGTGCCCGGCGGTATGGTGCCCCTGCCCGACCAGCTGCCGCAGGCCTTTGCGCAGGTCGTGCTCGACTTTTTGGACGCTTTGACATGAAAGCGCTGCGTGTGCACGCTTGGGGCCAGGCCCCGCGGCTGGAAGACATCGCTGACCCCGCGCCGCCGGGGCCAGGGCGTTCGCTGGTGCGCATGCATGCGGCCAGCATCGGCCACATCGACCACACCATCTGGAGCGGCGGTTTCGGCCTGCATCCACCGCTGCCCTATGTGCCTGGCACCGAGGCGGCAGGGGTGGTGGTGGCGGGCGAGCGTTTCGCAGCCGGCACCCGCGTCTGGTTGCGCGGCGCCGGCCTGGGCACGCGCCGCGATGGTAGCTGGCGCGAGGTGATCGACACGCCGGACGAGGCGATGGGCGAGCTGCCGGCCGATATCCCCTACACCCTGGGCGCGTCCTTTTTTTCGCCCTGCACCGCCGCCTGGTGCGCCTTGCATGACCTGGGGCGCTGGCAGCCGGGCGAGCGCGTCTTGGTCACGGGGGCCAGCGGCGCCGTGGGCTCCATCGTGCTGCAACTGGCGCGTGAGTGCGGTGCCCAGGTGTTCGCGATCCAGTCACCGGGCAGCGCCCCGCCCCCTTCGGGCGCACAGGTCGTCGCTCTGCAAGAGCTGCGTCCTGAATCGGATTTGCTGATCGATTGCGTGGGCGGCGAGGTTCTGCCCCAGGCCCTGCGCGGCATCCGACCTGGCGGACGTGCGGTGCTGGTGGGCTACACCGCCGGCGAGCATCCGCCCCTGAGCCTGCCGCAGCTGATGCTCGGCGATGTGGCCTTGCTGCCTCTGAACATGATGCGCCGCGAGGCCGATGCCCGCGCCCTGGCGCCGCAGCTGCTGGCCCGCCTGGCTGACGGGCGGCTTGAGCTGGCTGTGGAGGCGTTTGCCTTGGCCGATGGGGCTCACCTGCTGCCGCAGCTTTTGTCACGGCGCGGCAGGGGCAGGCCGGTGCTGAGCTGCGCCTAGCCCCGCGCGGGCGGGCAGCTGAAAGGAGGCCTGCAGGGCCAGATCAAGCGTCCTTGAGGTCGGCCAGTGCAATCCCGCCGGGTGGCTCGTTCATCGCGATGATCTGGCGCAGCGAGGCCTTGAGCTCGACGGTCAGTTCGCCCCCCAGGGGCTGCAGGATGCGCGCCTCGTGCTCGCGCGCTTGCTCGATGAGTTCGGCCACCAGCCGTGTGCCCTTGGGCGTGATGGAAACCAAGGTGATGCGCCGATCCGTCTTGTGCCCGATGCGCTTGACCTCGCCACGTGCCTCCTGGCGGTCGAGCACGCGCGTCACGGTGGGCTGCTTCATCACCACGAATTGCGCCAGTCGACCGATCGGCACTGGGCCCCTGCCCGCCAGCGAAGCCAGGATGCGCCACTCGGAGACGGTAAAGCCTCGGCTGCGGACAATTTCGTGGAATTCGTGCGCCATCAGGGCATGGGCCTGTGCCATCAGCGCAGGCAGGTAGTCCGCGATGAAGGGCACCTCGGATGTAGGCGCGGAGCTTGTTTTACCGATGCGCATGATGCGAGTGTGCTGAGTTTTGAATCCGTACAAACCATCCCATGACTTGTCATGGGTTTTCGTATAAATTACCGCAAAGCTCAGCGCAACGCAATGGTGCAGTTCCCTTGGGCCAGGAGTGGGCGCAATGGTTTGGCAGTCATTGCCTCAGGAATTCAAGCTTCAGCGCCTACACTCGCCGTCGCTTGTTTTCTGTATAACACCCGGCTGCATCGCCCTGTCAATACAAACCGCATGACTGCTGTTCCCGTCTCCTACCGCAACAACGCGCAGTCCATTGCCGCCTTGGTCAGGCCAGACCAAGTCCACCGCGACCTGTACATCCATCCCGAAATTTTCGAGCTGGAACAAGAGCACTTCTTCGCCAACACCTGGATCTACGCCGGCCACGACAGCCAGATCCCCAAGCCGGGCGACTTCCTGACCGTCACCCTTGCCGGGCGCCCGCTGATCGTGGTGCGCCACACCGACGACAGCGTGCGGGTCATGATGAACCGTTGCGCCCACAAGGGCTCGCGCCTGGTCAGCGAAGCCTTCGGCCACACCGGCAAATCGTTTCGTTGCCCTTACCACGCCTGGTCCTATCGGACCGACGGCTCGCTGCTGGCGATCCCGGTGAAGAACGGCTACGAGGCCACGAATTTTTCGGCTTGCGAAGCATCGAAGGGGCTGGTGACCGTCAAAAACGTGCGCCTGTACCGCGGCTTTATCTTCGTCAAGATCAACGACGCGGGGCAAAGCTTCGAGGACTACTTCGGCGAGTCACTCAGCTCCATCGACAACATGGCCGACCGCTCACCCGAGGGACAGCTCGAGATCGCCGGCGGCTGCTTTCGCTTTGTGCATGACTGCAACTGGAAGCTCTTCGTCGAGAACCTCAACGACACCATGCACCCCATGGTGGCCCATGAGTCCTCGGCCGGTACCGCTCAGCGCATGTGGAAGGACCAGCCTGCGGATGTGCCCAAGCCCATGGCCATCGAGCAGTTCGTGCCCTTTATGTCGAACTACCCCTTCTTCGACGACATGGGTGTGCGCGTGTTCGACAACGGCCACAGCTTCTCCGGTGTGCACTTTTCCATCCATAGCAAGTACTCCGCCATCCCCGAGTACGACGCTGCGATGAAGGCTGCCTATGGCGAGGAGCGCACCGCCCAGATCCTCTCGCTGGCCCGCCACAACACGGTGTACTACCCCAGCCTGACCATCAAAGGCGCCATCCAGACCATCCGCGTGGTGCGCCCGATTGCGGTGGACAAGACCGTCATTGAGAGCTGGAACTTCCGCCTCAAGGGTGCCCCCGACGCTCTGCTGGCGCGCACCTGCACTTACAACCGCCTGATCAACTCCTCGTTCTCGGTGGTGGGCGCCGACGACCTGCATGCCTACCGCGGCATACAGCAGGGCCTGCAGGCCAGCGGCAATCCCTGGATCAGCCTGCACCGCAATTTCAGCCAGGCCGAGCTGGGCCAGGCCGATGTCACCACCAATGGGCTGAGCGAAATATCGATGCGAAATCAATACCGGGCCTGGGTCAAGTCCATGACCCTCACGATGTAAGGAGGGCGGCCCCCATGACTGATGTGACCGACGTGACCGACAAGGACCTGATCGACTTCGTAGTGCGCGAGGCGCGCCTGCTCGATGCCAAGCAGTTCGAGGCCTGGAACGCCCTGTTTACCGACGAGGCCATCTACTGGATCCCCGCCGCACCGGGCCAGCAAGACGGCATCACCCACATCTCGCACATGTACGAGGACAAGCTGCTGCGTGACCTGCGCATCGAACGCTACAAGAGCCCACGGGCCTACTCGCAGCAACCGCCGAGCCGCTGCCACCACCTGCTGCAAATGCCCACGGTGGAGTTGCGTGATGCACCCGCCAACCACTATGTGGTGCGCACCGAATTCCACTACACCGAGGCCCAGGGCGATGACATGCAGTTCTATGTCGGCACCTGCACGCACCACCTCACGGTGGTGGACGGCGCGCTCAAGATGAGTCTCAAGCGGGTGGACCTGCTCAATTGCGACGCCGCCCTGCCGGCGGTGCAGCTGTTCATCTGAGGGCTTGATGACCGCCTCCATCACCTCGGTGTACCAGCGCTTCGCGGCCACCGCCGCCGAGCGCCCGCAGGACCACGGCCTGTGGGTGGAGTCCGTGACTGCGGCCAGCTACGGCATCGCGGCCGGCGGCATTCGCTGGGGCGAGGCGGCTGCAGAGGTCGAGCGTCTGCGCGCTGCCTATGCGGCTGCTGGCTACGGCCACGGGCACCGCGTGGCGCTGCTGCTGGAAAACCGGCCGGCCTTTCTGTTTCACTGGCTGGCCCTCAATGCCAATGGCTGCAGCGTGGTGCCCCTGCATGCCGATTTGCGCGCCGCCGAACTCGAATACCTGGTCGGCCACAGCGAAGCCGTGCTGGCCGTGGTGCTGCCCGCTCGCGTGGCCGACCTGCAGGCCGCTGCCAGCGCTGCGGGCCAGGCCTGCGCCGTGGTGGCGCACGAGGGGGTGGGCCATGGGCCGCTGCCGCCTGCGCAAACGCCTGCCCCCCGCGCCGGCCAGACCGTGGGCCTGGCCAGCGAGTGCGCGCTGCTCTACACCTCGGGCACCACCGGCCGGCCCAAAGGCTGCCGCCTGAGCAACGACTACTTTTTGCGCGCCGGCCGTTGGTACGCGCAGCTCGGTGGCGTGTGCCAGGTGCGCCCGCACGCCGAACGCATCATCACGCCGCTGCCGCTCAATCACGTCAATGCCATGGCGTTTTCGACCATGGTGGTCTGGACGGCGGGCGGCTGCCTGGTGCAGCTCGACCGCTTCCACCCCACCAGCTGGTGGGACAGCGTGCGCGAGAGCGGCGCCACGATCCTGCATTACCTGGGCGTGATGCCCGCCATGCTGCTGTCGGCGCCCGCCAGCGAGGCCGACCGCCAGCACGGCGTGCGCTGGGCCTTCGGCGCGGGCGTGGATCGACGCAACCATGCCGCCTTCGAGGAGCGCTTCGGCCTGCCCCTGGTGGAGGCCTGGGCCATGACCGAGACCGGTGCGGCCGCCTGCATCATGGCCAACCACGGGCCGCGCCAGGTCGGCTCCCATTGTTTCGGCAAGCCCGCGTCCTTTGTGCAGGTGCGGCTGGTGGACGATGCCGGCCAGGATGTGACGGTGGGCGAGCCGGGCGAGCTGCTGGTGCGCTCCAGCGGCCCCGACCCCCGCGCGGGCTTTTTCAGCGGCTACCTCAAAGACGAGGCCATCACCGAAGAAGCTTGGGCCGGCGGCTGGTTTCACACCGGCGACGTGGTGCGCGCCGACGAACAGGGCCTGCTGTATTTTGTGGACCGCCGCAAGAACGTGATCCGCCGCAGTGGCGAGAACATCTCGGCGCTGGAAGTCGAAAGCGTGCTCAACCAGCACCCAGCGGTGAAAACCGCCGCCGTGGCCGCCACGCCGGATGCGCTGCGCGGTGACGAGGTGCTGGCCTGCATCGTGCCGCGTGAGCCGGTCTCGCCCGAGGCGCGCCTGGCCATCGCCCACAGCCTGGTCGACCACGCCTTGCAGCGCCTGGCGTATTACAAAGCGCCGGGCTATGTGGCTTTTGTCGATGCGCTGCCGCTGACGGTGTCGCAAAAAATCCAACGCGGGCAGCTCAAGGAACTGGCCATGAGCCTGCCCGGACAGGTCCACTGCGTCGATACGCGCAGCCTCAAGAAAAGGACATCGGCATGAGCTCACGCCGCCTCGGTTACGAAGGCGTGGCGGTGGCGGTGCCCGTCACCGTGCCTTACCAGCGCTACGCCACCCAGGGCGCGCACTGGTTTGTGGGCCAGGCCCTCAAGGGCCTGCTCGATGCCTCGGGCCTGGACAAGCGCCAGATCGACGGCCTGACCATCAGCAGCTTTTCCCTGGGCCCGGACACGGCGGTGGGCGTGACCCAGCACATGGGTTTGACGCCCCGCTGGCTGGACCACATTCCCACTGGCGGCGCCTCGGGCGTGATGTCGCTGCGCCGCGCCGCACGGGCCGTGCAGTGCGGTGACGCCGACATCGTGGCCTGCGTGGCCGCTGACACCAACCAGGTGGACTCTTTCAGGCTGATGCTGGGAGGCTTTTCCACCTTCGCGCGCGATGCCAGCTACCCCTATGGCTCGGGTGGTCCCAACTCCATCTTCGCCTTCATCACCGAAAACTACATGCGCAGCTACGGTGCGACGCGGGAAGATTTCGGCCGCATCGCGGTGGCGCAGCGCGCCAATGCACTGAAGAACCCCAATGCGCTGTTCAAAAAGCCATTGACGATGCAGGAGTACATGGACGCGCGGCCCATCTCGGACCCGATCCACCTGTTCGACTGCGTGATGCCCTGCGCCGGCGCCGAGGCCTTTTTGGTCATGCGCGAGGACAAGGCCCGCGAACTCGGCTTGGCGCATGCCCAGGTGCGCGGCGCCATTGAGCGGCACAACGCCTATGCCGAAGACCCGGTCATGGTGCGCGGCGGCTGGTTGATGGACCGCGACGAGCTCTACGCCCAGGCGGGCGCCCAGCCCGCCGACGTGGACTTCATCCAGACCTATGACGACTACCCGGTGATCGTGATGCTGCAGTTCGAAGACCTGGGCTTTTGCGACAAGGGCGGCGGGCCGCAGTTCGTGCGCACGCACACGCTCACGCACGACGGCGATTTTCCGAACAACACCAGCGGCGGCCAGCTCTCCTGCGGGCAGCCCGGGGCCGCTGGCGGCTTCATGGGCATGACCGAGGCCATCCGCCAGCTCACGGGCGCGGCGGGCGAGCGTGCCGTGCGCGATGCCAAGCTGGGCATGGTCACCGGCTTTGGCATGGTCACCTACGACCGCTGCCTGTGCACAGGCGCCATCCTCCTGGGAGCCGCAGCATGACCATGCCGCTGATGAAGCCCCCGCGCAAGAACCCGGTGCTGCGCACGCCGCAGATGAACCTGCCGCCCTGGGCGCGCGGGCGGGTGGCGCTGGGCATGACGGCCGCTGCCGCCCTGGGCCGCTTTGAGCTGCAGGTGTGCCAGGACTGCGGCCAGCTGCAATACCCGCCCCGCGAAGCCTGCCACCACTGCCTGTCGGCGCGCCTGAAGTGGCGGGCGCAGGACGGCGGGGGCACGCTGCTGTCGCAGTCGACGCTGCATCACAGCAACGACCTTTTTTTCCGCGAGCGCCTGCCCTGGCGCCTGGGCTTTGTGCAACTCGATGCGGGTCCCACGGTCATCGTGCATCTGCATGACGAGATTGGCCACGCGCCGCAGCGCGTGCGCGTGGGCGCGCGCCTGGACCGCGCCGGCCAGGCCGTCCTGATCGGGTTTCCAGAACAAGGAAGTGAACACATGGCAGACGACCGCATGCTGCGAGAAATGTCCAGCGACCCGAAATTCCGCAAGGTGCTGGTCACCGACGGCAAGACCGCTGTCGGCCAGGCCCTGGTCAGGGCGCTGGTCAAGGCCGGTGCCGACATCGTCTGGGTCGGCCACGCCGAACCCTGGAAGAAGCTGCCCGGGCTGGACGGCATCACCGCGCTGCCCCAGGTCACGCTGGTGCCGCTGGACCTGTCCAACGAGCGCTCGGTGACCGAGCTGGCCGGCGAGATCGGCGGCAAGGTGGACATTGTGATCAACAACGCCGAGGTGCACCGCACCTTCGGCATAGGCGCACGCCGCGGCACCGACGCCGCCCGCGCCGAGATGGAGATCAACTACTTTGGCCTGTTGCGCCTGGCCCAGGCCTTTGGGCCTGCGCTGCGTGGGCGTGCCGTCGACGGCGTCACCCACGCCACCGCCTGGGTCAACCTGCTGTCGGTCTACGCCCTGTCCAATTTCCCGCCGCACGGCACTTTTTCGGCCTCCAAGGCCGCAGCGCTGTCGCTGGCGCAATGTCACCGCGCCGAGATGCGGCCGGCCGGCATCCGGGTGATCAATGTCTTCCCTGGCCCCATCGACGACGAGTGGAACCAGAACATGCCCCCGCCCAAGCTCGCGCCTGCGGCCGTGGCCAGCGCCATCGTCGGCGCGCTGCGTGACGGCATCGAGGACGTCTACCCCGGCGATGTGGCCCAGGAGTGGCTCGAGCGCTGGCGCGAAAGCCCCAAGGTGCTGGAGCGCGAAATTGCTGCGGGAGGCGCGCAATGAGCACGTCAGCCCTTGCCGCCGTCGCGCTGGCCCTGGCCAGCGGCCGCATCCGCGTGGTGGACCTCACCCAGACACTCACGCCGGAATTTCCGCAGATCGCCTTGCCGCCGGAGATGGGCCAGTGCTGGCCCTTTCGCATCGAAGAAATCTCGGCCTACGACGACCGTGGCCCAGGCTGGTACTGGAACAACTTTTCCTGCGGCGAGCACACCGGCACGCACTTCGATGCGCCCATCCACTGGATCTCGGGCCGCGACCTGCCCCACAACTCGGTGGACACCATCCCTGTGCAAAATTTCGTCGCGCCCGCCTGCGTGATCGACTGCAGCGCGCAAGCCCAGGCCAACCCCGACTACCTGCTCACCGTCGCCGACATCGAGGCCTTTGAAGCGCAGCACGGCCGCATAGGCGCGGGCCACTGGGTGCTGATGCGCACCGACTGGTCCAAGCGCACCGACCCCGAGGCCTATCAGAACTTCGACGAAACCGGGCAGCACACGCCCGGTCCGTCCAGCGAGGCGGCGCAGTTCCTGGTGGAGCAGCGCAACGTGCTGGGCTTTGGCTCCGAGGCCATAGGCACGGACGCCGGCCAGGGCTACCACCTGCGGCCACCCTATCCCTGCCACTATTTCATGCATGGCGCCGGCCGCTACGGTCTGCAGTGCCTGAGCAACCTGGACCTGCTGCCGCCCACCGGCAGCTTGTTGATCTGCCCGCCGCTCAAGATTCAGAAGGGCAGCGGCAGCCCCTTGCGCGTGCTGGCCTTGGTGGAGGAGGGCGCATGAGCGGCGCCGGGCCGGCCCAAGGCGCCAAGGCCCCCTCGGGGGGCACCCCGTCATCGCCGCGCGTGGCCGTCGTCACCGGCGGCAGCGCCGGCATCGGCCTGGCCATCTGCCAGGACCTGCTCGAGCGCGGCTACGAGGTGGTCTGCCTGGCGCGCCGCGCCTGCCCGATCGCGCACCCGCGCCTGCACAGCGTCGAAGTGGATCTGATGGACCGCGCCGCCACCGGCCTGGCTGCGGCAGAGGTGGCCAGGCGCTTTGAGGTCTCGGTCATCGTGCACAACGCGGGTGTGATCCGCCCCGCCTTGCTGCCGGAGGTCAAGCTCGACGACCTGCAGGCCCTGATGGAGCTGCACCTGGGCTGCGCCATCCAGTTGGTGCAGGCGGTACTGCCCGGCATGCGCGCGCGCCGGCATGGCCGCGTGATCCTCATGTCCTCACGGGCGGCCCTGGGCGCGCAGACCCGCACCGCCTACTCCGCCACCAAGGCGGGCATGCTGGGCATGGCCCGCACCTGGGCGCTGGAATTCGCTGCCGACGGCATCACCGTCAACACCGTGGCCCCCGGCCCGGTGCACTCCGAGATGTTCTACGAGGTCATCCCCGCAGGCAGCGAGCGCGAACACAAGCTGGCGGCGTCCATCCCGGTGGGCCGCATCGGTGAGCCCTCGGATGTGGCGCGCGCCATCGCCTTCTTCGCCGACGAGGCGGCAGGCTTTGTCACCGGCCAGGTGCTCTATGTCTGCGGCGGGGCCAGCATTGGCTCGATATCGCTCTGAGCGCAGAACCCCCCACCATGTCCCAGCGCTACACCCAGCCATTGACCCGCGCGCAGGTGCACGCCCTGGTCGAGCCGGACCGCGTGCACCGCGACCTCTACATCAGCGCCGAGCTCTTTGCGCTGGAGCAGGAACACCTGTTTTCTAACACCTGGAACTTCGTGGGTCACGCCAGCCAGGTGCCCCAGGTGGGCGACTACGTGACGGTCACGATGGCCGGCCAGCCATTGCTGATGGTGCGCCAGGCCGACGGGGGCATAGGCGTTCTGTACAACCGCTGTGCCCACAAGGGCGCGCAGCTGGTGAGCGCACCCTCGGGCAATGTGGGTCGTGTGTTTCGCTGCCCCTACCACTCCTGGACCTACAAGCTCGATGGTTCGCCTTTGGCGGTGCCCATGCGCGCTGGTTATGAGGGCACAGGCCTGGCCGCCTGCGAATCCGGTGCCGGCATGCAAGCCCTGCGCCATGTGGCCACCTACCGCGACTTCGTGTTCGCCCGTCTGAACGATGGGGGGCCCAGCTTTGAGGACTACTGCGGCCCCATGCTGCGCGTCATCGACCTCTTGGTGGACCGCTCGCCCACCGGCAAGCTGCTGGTGGCCGGGGGCTGCGTACGCACCTTGGTGCGCTGCAATTGGAAGATGTACGTCGAGAACATCAACGACACGGTGCACCCGCTGTCGACCCACGAATCGGCCACCGCCGCCGCCAAGGTGGTGTGGGCGGGCAAGCCGCCGGAGGCGCCCAAGCCCATGGCCATGGAGCAGATCCTGCCGTTTGCCGCAGGCCACGACTTTTTCGACGGCATGGGCGGGCGCATCCATCCCAACGGCCACAGCGTGCTGGGCATTCACTTCAGCCTGCACTCGGCCTACGGCGCGCTGGCCGAGTACGAGCAGGCGCTGCGCCAGGCCCTGGGCGAGCAGCGCGCCACCGAGGTGCTGGAGCGCTCGCCGCAAAACGCCTTCCTCTACCCCAGCGTATCGCTCAAAAGTTCGCCCCAGGCGATCCGTGTGATCCGCCCCCTGGCCGCAGACCGCACGCTGGTGGAGGCCTGGAGCTTTCGGGCCGAGGGTAGTCCCGACTTGATGTTGCAGCGGGCCCTCACGTACAACCGCCTGGTGTTTTCGCCGATGTCGGTGGTGGCGCATGACGATCTGCATTTGTTCGAGAGCGCGCAAAAAGGCCTGGCGGCCGGCCGCAATGAATGGGTCAGCCTGCACCGGGGCCATCGCGCTGGGGAGTTCGACTCACCCACGCAGGACGTCAACGGCACCAATGAAATCCTGATGCGAAATCAGTTCCGCGCCTGGGCGCAGTACATGGCCCTGAATCTTCCCTGAACCTTGATCACCAACCCCAAGGAGATATCCTCATGAGATCGCTTTCACGTTTGATGCTCGGCGCCACTGCGGCGCTCACTTTTGCGGCCACGGCCGTGGCGCAAGACCTCAAGGTCGGCCTGTCGGTCTCGCTGTCCGGCCCCAATTCTTCGCTGGGCATACCGTACGCCAACGGCATGAAGGCGGCAGTCGCCATGCAACCCGAGATCAACGGCCGCAAGGTGCAGTTGATCGTCCTGGACGACGGCTCCGACCCCACGGCCTCGGGCCGCAATGCGCGCAAGCTGGTCGAGGAAGAAAAGGTGGACGTCCTCATGGGCAGCTCGGGCGTGCCCGCCACCATCGCCATCTCGCAGGTGGGCCGCGAAAGCAAGACGCCCACCGTAGGCCTGTCCCCCATTCAGCTCTCGCCGGCTGAATCCGATTGGACCGTCACCGTGGCCCAACCGCCGCAGCTGATGATCGACGCGGTGGTCGAACGCATGAAGGCCAATGGCGTCAAGACCGTGGGCTTCATCGGCTTTACCGATGCCTGGGGCGACCTCGTCTACAACGCGCTGGTCAAAGCCGCGGAGCCCGCCGGCATCAAGGTCGTCACCAACGAGCGCTATGCACGCGCCGACCAGTCCGTCAGCGGGCAGGTTCTGAAGATCGTCGCCGCCCGTCCCGACGCGGTCATGACCGGCGGCGCTGGCACCCCGGGCGCGCTGCCCTACCTGGCCCTGCTCGAGCGTGGCTACAAGGGCGGTCTGTATGGACAGCACGGCCTGGTGAATCCCGACTTCCTGCGTGTGGGCGGCGCCGCCATCAACGGCACCTTCATCCCCACGGGCCCGGTGATCGTGGCCGAACAGTTGCCCGCCAATTACCCGACCAAGAAGGTCACGCAGGACTTTCGCGCCGCTTACCAGCGGGTGAACAACGCGCCCAGCACCGACGCCTTCTCGGCCTACTCCTTTGACGGCTACCGGGTTTTTGCCGACGCCGCCGCCCGCGCGCTGGCCGGCAACCGCCTGCAACCGGGCACGCCGCAGTTCCGCGCCGCCCTGCGCGACGCGATCTTCAGCACCAAGGAAGTGGTCGGCGCCCACGGCGTCTATAACTTCAAGCCCGGTGACCTGTACGGCGTCGACAGCCGCGCCCGCGTCGTGGTGCGCGTCGACAACGGCCAGTGGAAACTTGTTCCCTGACCTGGGAAACCTGAGCACATGAACTGGGACGTCGCCCTCATCCTCATCATCGACGGCCTGGCCGGCGGAGCGGTCTATCTGCTCGCCGGCCTGGGGCTGGTGCTGGTGTTTTCGGTCACCCGTGTGGTGTTCGTACCTTTTGGCGACGTCGCCGCGTTCTCGGCCTTGAGCCTGGCCGCCATGGAGGCGGGCAAGCTGCCGGCCACGGTGTGGATGGTTCTGACCTTGGCGGCGCTGACCATGGCCGTGGAGATCGTGCAGGCGCTTCGCCAGGGGCAGGCTGCGCGCATCCCGCGCGCCATCCTCGGCTGGGGGGTGCTGCCGGCCTTGCCCTGTCTGTTTGCCTGGTCGGTGGCTGGCGCGCAGGTGCCTGCGGCGGTGTCCATCACCGCCGCTGTGCTGCTGGTCATTCCGATCTCGCCACTCATCGCCCGCCTGGCGCTGCAGCCGATCGCCGACGCCTCGGTGCTGGTGCTGCTGATCGCCTCGCTGGCCCTGCACTTTCTGCTGTCGGGCATGGGGTTGCTGTTTTTCGGGCCCGAGGGCTTTCGCACCTCGCCCCTGGTGACCGGTGGCATCACGCTGCCCGGCGGCCTGCATGTCAATGGCCAGGTGATGCTGATGGTGTCCTCGGCCATCGTGCTCAGTGCACTGTTCTTTCTGGCCTTTGAGCGCACCGTGGCCGGCAAGGCGCTGCGCGCCACCGCCGTCAACCGCGTGGGTGCCCGCCTGGTGGGCATACGCCCGGCCCGCACGGCCTTGTGGGCCTATACCTTTGCCTCGCTGCTGGCCGGTTTGATCGGCATCCTGATCGCGCCGATCATGACCATGTACTACGACTCGGGTTTTTTGATCGGCCTGAAGGCTTTTGTGGCCGCCATCATTGGTGGCCTGGTGAGTTATCCGGTCACGGCGTTGGGTGGCATCGCGGTGGGCTTGGTCGAAAGCTTTGGGTCCTTTTTCAGCGGCGCGCTCAAGGACTTGATCGTGTTTTGTCTGCTGATTCCTGCCCTGCTCCTGCGTTCGGCCTTGCAGTCGCACCCTGAAGAAGAACAAGAGGAGGTCGACGCATGAGCGTTTCTACTGCGTCTGCCGCGCCTGCGTCGGGCTGGAGTCTGCGCACGGCGTCCATCGGGGCGGCCGTGGCGGCGCTGGCTGTGGCGCCGCTGTTGCTGGGCAAGTTCGGCGTCTCGCTGATGAACGACATCGGCATAGGCGCGCTCGTCGCCCTGGGCCTGGTGATGCTCACCGGCGTGGGCGGCGCCACCTCCTTTGGGCAGGCGGCCTTCGTCGGCATCGCGGCCTATGCCACTGCGTGGCTGTCGACCAGTCAAGGCCTGTCGCCCTGGCTGGGGCTGGCGCTGGCCCTGGTGCTGACGGGCGGTGCCGCGCTGACCATCGGCGCGATCACCCTGCGACTGGGCGGGCATTTTCTGCCCCTGTCCACCATCGCCTGGGGCCTGTCGATTGCCTTGCTCTTTGGCAACATGACGTCGTTGGGCAGCCACACCGGCCTGTCCAACATTCCTCCCATCCATCTGGGCCCCTGGTCGCTGCGCGAGCCGCGCGCCATGTACTACCTGGTGTGGGTGGTGGTGGGCCTGGCCTACCTGTTTTGCCGCAACGTGCTGCAGTCGCGCACCGGGCGGGCCATGCGCGGGCTGCGCGGCGGCAACATCTTGCTGGCCAGCGTCGGCGCCGATCCGCTGCGCCTCAGGCTCACGCTCTTCGTGCTGGCGGCCATGCTCGCAGGCCTGGCGGGCTGGCTCTACGCGCACAACAACCGCTTTGTGAGCCCCGCACCGTTTGATGTGCGGGCCAGCATTGAGTATTTGCTCATGGCGGTGGCCGGCGGCGTCGGGCATCTGCTGGGCGCCATCCTGGGCGCGGCCATGGTGCTGGTGATGAAGAACA
>JBAXEN010000028.1:0-20657 GCA_037140415.1 Betaproteobacteria bacterium
TCACTGAGTTCGTCATGATGGCCGGCTCCAACACCCAAGCTGCTTTGCTGGAGCAAGCCCAGGCCAGGCTGGCCCGCACCCGCCTGGCCTTGCTCGCGCAGATGCGCCGAGATGCACCGCCGCCGCGCGAGGGCAGCACCGGACCCCGTGGACAGGGCGCGCAAGACCCCTTGTGGGAGGTGCTGCACCGATGGTGGCAGGACCACCCGGCCCACATGGTGCTGTCGCTGGCGGCACCCGTGATAAGTGCTTATGCACGCGCCCGCCCGGGCCGACTGCTCCTGATGGCAGCTGGCTCGGGAGCGCTGGTGATGTGGCTGCGGCCCTGGCGTTTGCTGTCCCTGACCGCCCTGGCTGTGGCCGCAGCGCGGTCGATGCCGCTGGCCGACCTGCTGGCGGCCTGGCGCAGCCAGGCCGAACAGGCCAGACAGGCTGCGCGGGAGCACGCCGACCCGGCAGTGAACTGACACCGGCCCCTCAAGGACCCATTTTGCAACTGCCGTGACGCTGCCGAAAGCGACGCGGCGGCTCGGGCTCGGGCCGCGCAAAAAGCCCCAGGCCAGCGGCGCGCGCACTGCGTTGCTCCTGGGCATAAGGGCCCGCATCGCGGCCGAAGTGGTAGGACCAGGCCAAGCCCTGCTCGACCAACCAGCGGCCCACGTCCTGACCCTGCCAGTACACGATGGCCAGCTCGCGCCCATAGCTGTCGCGGCCTTGCCGGGCCAGAGTGACGCTCTGGCCGAGCAGCAGGGCCTGCAGGGCCTGCCGCGCCGCCGGTCCGCCCTCCTGGCAAATTTCGGGTGCATCGATGCCCAGCAGCCGCACCGCCTGCGCCATCTCATGGCCGGGTCCGCGCACATAAACAGTATCGCCATCGGCGACATAGGTGACGGTGACCGTCTCGATCTGGGCGGCGGCTGCCGACCAGGCCCCGCACAGCACGGCGATGCACAGCCATACCGCAGCGCGCAACCCTGCGAGCGGCGAGGCAGGATAAGGCGCAAGTCCTGACATTGGAAACAGCGCCTCAGGCGCTGAGAATCCAGCCCTCAAGCGGATCGATCCGTACGGGCAAGCCATGGCAGGGATGGCCCTGCTCATGCTGCATCTGGGCCCAAGCAGCTTGCACCAGACACAGGACTGCGTCCAGGCTGTCGCCGCTGGCGTCATCGACCAGCGCGTCGCGCTGGGCATGACTGAGCTTGAGCCGCAGGCCCAGCCGGGTCTGGCCATTTTCGGCGGCGGTGATCAAGTCTTTGCGAGCGATCAGGCGATCGGCACTCTGCTTGGCCTTGTCATCGCTTTTGTAGCTGCGGCGCTCGCCCCCGGGGCCGAGCAACTCGCGGGCCAACAGACCGGGGTAGGTCTCCAGGCCCACCCGCGTGGGCCAATCGGCACTGCGCGGCGCAGCGCATCTGGCCGCCTCAGCGCCGTGCAGGCCGGGCAGTTGAACACCGGCATCGATCAAGGGCGCCACCCCTGCATGCAGCATGTAAGCCACCGGCGGATTGACCCATTTCATCGACGGGCTCGAACCTGCAGGCCTGTCGGTGGCCCGGTGGGCAAACTTGCCCCCGACCGGCCGGGCGTCGCAAAAAGCCGCAAAGGCCTGCCGTATGTCCTGGCGGCTCATGCCTGCATAGTGGCGCATGCAGGCCAGCCATTCGGTCGGCCAGCCCAGATGCTCGACCAGCTCGCGCGGCAGGCCGAAGGGCAGGTCAAAGCCGCAGACCCAGGCCTGGGGACGGGCCAGCCACTGCGCATAGGCGTCCAGGCTGGGCAGGCGCTCCAAGGCGCTCAGATGCACCCTGCCCCGGTCCAGGCGGCCGGTGGCAAACACAATGGGCTTGCGCACACTGGGGCTGCTGGAGAAATCGCAACCGGCCAGCAGCATGTGGGAGTGTGTTGATGCGGGGGGCCTGCCGACGCTGGTGCGCTCAGGGCCCCGGCGCTTTAGGCCCGCCCCATGATGGAGGCGGTGGCCATCAGCTCGAGCAGCAAGGCCAAGGCCACCTTACCCGAAATGGCATAGGGGTCGAGTTCAGGGCGCTCGCTGTACTTGAGGACGATGGACGCATTGAGCTTGGCCAGATTGACCAGGCCCATGGTCCAGCCGCCAAAACTGCGCTCATTGATTTCTTCGTAGCTCAACAGCACCACATCTTTGTGGCGCTTGTCGCTCTGAATGTGGCCGTACAGCTCATTGACCTGGGTGCGTCCACCTTCAAGAGCCTGCAAAAAAATGCCGCCACCATGGCACAAAATGCCGGTGATCCCGCTGGACGGGTTGTGCGCCCGTGACTGCGCCAAAATGGACTCGGTGGCCTCGCCGGCATTGGGATCGGCCGCGCGGCTGGCGTAAATCAGACGAACCAACATGATTGCATTGCCCTGATAGTGATCAAACCGACGCAGCCAGGCCGCGTCATTCGGAGGTTTTCTTGGGGATCAAGGACAGAAACTCGCGGCGCAGGTTGGGGTCCTTGAGGAAAACGCCACGCATGACCGAGTTGATCATCTTGCTGTCCAGATCTTTCACGCCCCGCCAGCCCATGCAAAAGTGGGTGGCTTCCATGACGATGGCCAGACCGTCGGGCTGCGTCTTGTCCTGAATCAGGTCGGCCAGTTGCACCACGGCCTCTTCCTGGATCTGCGGCCGCCCCATCACCCACTCGGCCAGGCGTGCGTACTTGGACAGACCAATCACGTTGGTTCGCTCATTGGGCATGACACCAATCCAAACCTGCCCGATGACAGGGCAAAAGTGGTGCGAACAGGCACTGCGCACCCGGATCGGGCCGACGATCATCAGCTCGTTGAGGTGCTCCGCATTGGGGAACTCCGTGATTGAAGGCGCCTTGACATAGCGGCCCTTGAACACCTCTTGGATGTACATCTTGGCCACGCGGCGGGCGGTGTCCTGGGTGTTGTGGTCGTGCTCGGTGTCGATCACCAGGCTTTCGAGCACACCGCGCATCTTGAGCTCGACCTCGTCGAGCAAACGATCGAGCTCGCCGGGTTCGATGAAATCGGCGATGTTGTCGTTGGCGTTGAAGCGCCGGCGGGCCGCCACGACGCGCTCACGGATCTTGACCGACAGGGGAACGCCCTGTTCCGCGCTGTGCGTCGAAGCCGGATGGGAAGTTGATTTCATGGGAGGTGGCTATGTTAACAAGCTTTGGGCGAGCCGAAGTCGCCTTCATCGGCGGCGCTCGACAGGCCAGCAGCCGCCTGCAGCAGGGCTTGCAGATCGGCCAAGGTGCCGGCCTCGTGCAAGGGCTTGTCTGGCCGCTGGCGGGCGATGCGTGGGAACCGCAGCGCGATGCCGCTCTTGTGACGGCTGCTGCGCACGATGCCCTCAAAAGCGAGCTCAAAGACCAGGCTGGGCCGCACGCTGCGCACCGGGCCGAATTTATCGACCGTGGTGCGTGCCACGACCGCATCGACCGCGCTGAGCTCGCGATCGCTCAGTCCCGAATAGGCCTTGGCAAAAGCCACCAGCTGCAGCGGCTGCTCGGCCAGCGGCAGGCCAGGCTGAACAGGCAGTGCCTCGCGCCGGGCAATGGCCTCGACCACCGCCTGCGCTTCCTGAGCGCTCATCGGCGGCCGGTTCCACACGCCAAAGGTGTAGTCGCTGAACAAGCCGGCACGCCGGCCATGGCCCGCCTGGGCATAAATCAGCACACCGTCGACCACCATGGGCTCGCTCTTCCATTTGAACCACAGGCCCTCGCCCTTGACGCGGCCTGCGCCATAGCGCGAATCGAGTTGCTTGAGCATCAGGCCCTCGACGCCGCGCTCACGCGAGCCCTGGCGCAGCAGATCCAGCTCGGCCCACTGATCGGCCTGCAGCAAGTCCGAACTTTGTACCGCCTGGCCCTGCAGCAACTGCTCAAGCCGGGCACGGCGCTCGCGCAGGCTGCATGAGCGCAGGTCCTGCCCATCTTGCTCGAGCAGGTCGTAGGCCACAAACACGGCAGGCGCGCTGGCCAGCAGGGCCGCCGGCACCCGCTTGCGCCCGAGCCGCTGCTGCAAGACCGAAAACGGCGCTGGCCCCTGGCCCTGCCAGACCAGCAGCTCGCCGTCGAGCACCGTGCCCTGCGGCAGACTTTGGGCTTGCGCCAGCACATCGGGGAAGGACTCGCCAATCAGCTCCTCACCGCGCGACCACAGCCAGCTCTGGCCGGCGCGGCGCACCAGTTGGGCACGGATGCCGTCGTACTTCCATTCAATCTGCCAGTCGGACAGCCGGCCGAGCGCCGCCTCGGCCGGCGCAGCGGGCAGCGCGTGGGCCAAAAAAAATGGATAGGGCTGACCGGGGCCCGCCGGTGAGGCGCTGCCCTCCTGCACCGGCGCGATCAGGGCCAGATAGGCCGGTGCGTCGGGCCGGCTGCTGCCGTCGGTGTAGCCCATCATGCGCTGCGCGATCAGGCCCGGTGGCACATCGGCGTGTTCGGCCAGCGCGCGCTGCACCAAGAGCCGGCTGACCCCCACCCGAAAACCCCCGCCCGCCAATTTGACCCACAGGAACACGCCCTGCCGGTCCAGCTGCTGCCACTGGGTCGCGATGCGCAGGCGCTGCTCGGGCTCGCTCAGGCCGCGCAGCGGCAACAGCCGCTCGCTGACCCACTGCGACAAGCTGGCATCGTCCTGGCCCGCAGAGGGCGGCAGCACCTGGGCAACGGTCTCGGCCAGGTCACCCACCGCCTGGTAACTCGCTTCAAACAGCCAGCCCGGCAGCCCAGCCAGCTCACCCGCGAGCTCGCGCAGCAAGGCGGTGCGAACCAGCCGCTTGGGCTTGCCGCCAGCCAGAAAATACACCGCCCAGGCGGCGTCTAGCGCATCGGCCTGGGCCAAGTAGCTCTGCAAGGCGGCCAACTTGGCCGCCGTCGAGGTGCTGGCATCAAGCTCGGCGAACAGCGCAGCAAAACGCTTCATGGCGCGCTGCCCTGCTCTGCTTGGCGCTCGGGAGCCTCGTGCGCCGGACCGTACTCGGTCTCGAAGGCCTCGGCCTGCAAGCCCTGCTCCTGCAAGTAGCGCACCATCACACTCACGCTGCCGTGGGTGACGATGATGCGCTGCGCCCCTGTGGCGGCAATGGCCGACTGCAGGCCCGGCCAGTCGGCATGGTCGCTCAGTGCAAAGCCGCTGTCCCAGCCGGCACGCCGCCGCGCGCCGCGCAATTGCATCCAGCCGCTGGCAAAGGCGGTGGCCGCCCTGCCCAGGCGCCGCAGCAAAGCCGGCGTGAGCGCTTGCGGCGGCACCAGCACCAATGCGCCCGCCAGACCATCGCGCCGAGCCTGCGCCGCGCTGCCCCAGCGCGAGAGCGGCTCGGTGGCCGGCAAAGCCACGCCGCCCGCGCGATAGATTTCGTTGAGTTCCTCGATGCTCGAATGCACCAGGATCGGCCCGATCTGCGCATCGAGCCCGCTGAGCAGGCGCTGCGCCTTGCCCAGGCTGTAGCCCATGAGCACGCTGACCTGGCATTGCGCCGCATTGCCCGCCCACCAGCGGTTGATAGCGCCAAAGACTTGCGCATCATCGGCCCAGCGGTAGATCGGCAGGCCGAAGGTCGACTCGGTGATGAACACATCGCAGCGCACCGGCTCGAAGGGCGTACAAGTGCGATCGGGCGCCACTTTGTAATCGCCGCTGGCCACCCAGACCTGGCCGCCATGCTCGAGCCGCACCTGGGCCGAGCCCAGCACGTGGCCGGCCGGATGCAGCGACAAACCCACCCCGTGGTGGACGATGCGCTCGCCGTAGTCCAAGCCCATCAGGCTGATGGCGCCCAGGCGGGCGCGCAGCAGACCCTCGGCGCTGCGTGCGCCCAGGTAGTGGCCGTGGCCGCGGCGAGCATGGTCGGCATGGGCGTGGGTGATCACCGCCCGCGCCACCGGCCGCCAGGGGTCGATATAAAAGTCACCCGGGGGGCAGTACAGGCCCTCGGGCCGCTGCACGATGAGGTCGTCGCTTGCTCTCATCAATGCTCAGTAGCGGTGTCCGCTCAGAAACAGGGCGATGCGCATGAGCGCGTAGGCCAGCTTGTTCATCAAGCGCTCGCGCCACGGCAGGCGGCTGTAGTCAAGCAGCTGCACCCTGCGGCCGTGGCCGGCGATGGCCTGCTCCAGGCGCAAGCGCAAGCCTTCTGCAAAGCGCTGGTCCTCGATCACCACATTGGCCTCGCGCGCCAACAGCAGGCTCAGGGGGTCCAGGTTGGACGAGCCCACGGTGCTCCAGCGCCCGTCGATCACCGCCACCTTGGCATGCAAGAAACTGGTGTCGTACTCATGCACCTCGACGCCCGCTTGCAGCAGATCCAGATAGACCGAGCGCGCCGCATGGTATTGCATGAAGTATTCATAGCGACCTTGCAGCAGCAAGCGCACCCGCACGCCCCTGCCGGCCGCTTCGATGAGCGCGCGGCGCAAGCGCCCACCGGGCAAAAAATAAGCGTTTGAGATGAGCACCTCCTCACGGGCCTGACCGATGGCCTTGCGGTAAGCGCGCTCGATGCGGTTGCGAAACCGCAGGTTGTCGCGCAGCAGCAGGTGAGCACGCCCGCCGGCTTTGCCGCCACCGTGGTCCTGCAAACGCTGCATGGACTCGCGCCAAGCCTCCCAGGCGCGGCCGAGCTGGCGCTGGCGCACACTGTCGCCCACCGTGACCCGCGTCCACAGCAAGGCCATGGCCTGCGAAGCCTGGCGCGCCACCGCACCTTCGAGCCGTACCGCAAAATCAAAGCGCGGTGCCTGCAGCGCGCCGTGGTTGGGGTCGTAGAGGTCGTCGAGCACATTGATACCGCCACAAAAAAGCACGTGCTCGTCAACCACGCACAGCTTGCGGTGCAGCCGGCGCCAATAGGCCGGCGCCAGCAGCAGCCGCGCATACGCCCAGGAACGTGCCAAAGGCGCAAACACCCGCCACTGCACACCGGCGCGCTGCAACTGCGCCAGCCAGGGCGCTGGCAGGCCGGGCGTGCCCAGTCCATCGACCAACACCTGCACCGCCACGCCACGCTCGGCCGCCTGCATCAAGGCCTGCGCCACCGCGCTGCCCGCGCCGTGGACATCAAAAATATAGGTTTCAAGTTGCACGCTCTGGCGGGCCGCGGCGATGGCCTCCATCAGGGCAGGAAAATATTCCTGCCCACCCTGCAGCAGGCGAAGGTCCGGGGGGGTGGGAGCAGCAGCAAGCACAGATCGGCTCAGGGTGAACTCGGCAGGTGGGCCAGCAACGCCGGGCCAGTATGGATGATTGTGCGCCCGCCCCGACGGTCAGCCCGCAGGCCCAGGCCTGTGCAACGGAAAAAACCGGGGCAGCATCAAAATGGCCTCCGCATTGGACGGCGAAAAGCAGGCGTCGGCAGCGTCCCGCCAATCGAGCCATTGCCAAGAGGTGTGCTCAGCCGGTGACAGCACCACGGGCGTGCCCGCCGGCACACACAGGCTCATCACATGCTCGGTGTTGTGCGTCACACCCGGCGCGTAGCGGTGACGCCAAGTGGGGTAGATCTCATAAAAATTGCTCAGCCGCCAGTCGCGCAGCTGCTGGCGGGCGGCGCAGATCCCGGTTTCCTCTTGCACCTCGCGCACAGCGGTATGCAGCAGGTCAGCATCGCCATCATCCTGCGAGCCAGTGACGGACTGCCAAAACCCAGCTTGCTGCGCCCGCTCGATGAGCAGCACCCGACCTTCGGCCGTGTGTATGACCACCAGCACCGAGACCGGTCGCTTGTAGCCCATGCGGTCACCCGCGGGAGCCGGGCCCGCCAAACTGCCCGAACCTCAGGCCGGCTGCGGGTTGCGCAGACGAATGTGCAGTTCGCGCAGCTGCTTTTCATCGACCGGGCTGGGCGCGTGGGTGAGCAGGTCCTGTGCGCGTTGGGTCTTGGGAAAGGCGATCACGTCGCGAATGGACTCGGCACCGGTCATCAAAGTGACCAGACGGTCCAGGCCGAAGGCCAGCCCACCGTGCGGCGGCGCGCCATACTGCAGCGCATCGAGCAGGAAGCCGAATTTGAGCTGGGCTTCCTCGGGGCCGATCTTGAGCGCCTCGAAGACCTTGCTCTGCACATCGGCCCGATGAATACGCACCGAACCGCCGCCGAGCTCCCAGCCGTTGAGCACCATGTCGTAGGCCTTGGCCACGCAGCGACCCGGGTCGCTGTCCATCCAGTCTTCATGGCCGTCCTTGGGCGCGGTGAAGGGATGGTGCACCGCGCTCCAGCGCTGGCCTTCCTCGTCGAATTCGAACATCGGAAAGTCGACCACCCACAGCGGCCGCCAGCCGGCCTGAAACAGACCACTCTTCTTGCCAAACTCGCCCAGGCCCACCTTCAGACGCAGGGCACCTATGCTGTCGTTGACGATCTTGGCCTTGTCCGCGCCAAAGAAGATCAGGTCGCCGTTTTGCGCGCCGGTGCGCTGCAAAATCAAAGCCAGAGCGGCGTCATGAATATTCTTGACGATGGGGCTTTGCAGGCCCTCGCGGCCTTTGCCGACCTCGTTGACCTTGATCCAGGCCAGGCCCTTGGCGCCGTAAATCTTGACGAACTCGGTGTAGCCGTCGATCTCGCCGCGGCTGAGCTCAGCGCCGCCAGGCACCCGCAGTGCGACCACGCGCCCGCCAGGCGTGGTGGCCGGGCCGCTGAAGACTTTGAAGTCCACGTCCTTCATCACGTCGGTCAATTCAGTGAACTCAAGCGCGACGCGCAGGTCGGGCTTGTCTGAGCCGAAGCGGGCCATGGCCTCGTTGTAGGCCATGACCGGGAAGGAACCCAGATCAACCTTCATCACCGTCTTGAAGATGTCAACGATCATGCGCTCGAACAGGTCGCGAATATCTTGCTCCGCCATGAAGGAGGTCTCGATATCAATCTGGGTGAACTCCGGCTGGCGGTCAGCCCGCAGGTCTTCGTCGCGAAAGCACTTGGTGATTTGATAGTAGCGGTCAAAGCCGGCGACCATCAGCAACTGCTTGAACAGCTGCGGCGACTGCGGCAGGGCAAAGAACTGACCTTCGTTGACACGGCTGGGCACCAGGTAGTCACGCGCGCCCTCGGGCGTGCTCTTGGTGAGCATGGGGGTTTCGATGTCCACAAAGCCGTGCGCATCCAAAAACTGGCGGGTCTGCATGGCCACCCGGTAACGCAGCATCAGGTTGTTCTGCATGTACGGCCGGCGCAGATCGAGCACCCGGTGGGTCAGGCGAGTGGTCTCCGACAGGTTGTCATCGTCGAGCTGAAACGGCGGCGTTACCGAGGGGTTGAGCACCACCAGCTCATGGCACAGGACCTCGATCTTGCCGCTCTTGAGGGAGACGTTCTCGGTACCCTGGGGGCGCTGGCGCACGATGCCCTTGATCTGCACGCAGAACTCATTGCGCAGGCCCTCGGCGGTTTTGAACATCTGCTCGCGATCCGGGTCGCAGACCACCTGCACCGGGCCCTCACGGTCGCGCAGGTCGACAAAAATCACACCACCATGGTCACGGCGCCGGTTGACCCAGCCGCACAAACTGACGCTCTGGCCGAGCAGCTCTTCGGTCACCAGACCGCAGTAGTGGGTTCGCATCTGAGAAGTGCCAAGGACCTTAGACATAAATACTCGCAAAAAAATGCGCGCTGTGTGGGCGCAGGATAGAACTCAGTGGGACTTGCCAGGCGCCGGCGACACGACACCCATGGAGATGACATAGGTCAGGGCCTCATCGACCGTCATCTCCAGCTCGATGCAGTCGCTGCGCTTGAGCATGACGAAATAGCCGCCGGTGGGGTTGGGCGTGGTGGGCACGTAGACGCTCAGGTAGTCATCGCTCAGATGGGTGAGCACATCGCCACCGGGCGTGCCGGTCTGGAACGCAATGGTCCACACCCCGGGCCTGGGCCACTGCACCAACAAAGCCTTGCGAAAGGCGTTGCCGTTTTCCGAAAAAAGGGTGTCGGAGACCTGCTTGACGCTGGAATAGATCGAGCGAACGATGGGAATACGCCCGAGCAGCGAGTCCCACCAGGACACCAAGCGTCGACCCATGAAGTTGCTGGCCACAGCGCCAATGACCAGCACAATCACCAGGGCCAACAAGACGCCAAAACCGGGAATGTGAATGCCCAGCAGCCGATCAGGCTGCCAGTGCTGGGGCAAGATTTGCAGGGTCTGATCGAGCGTGCCGATCACCCAATTGAGCACCCAGACCGTGATGATCAAGGGCACCAGGACCAGCAAGCCCGCCAGCAGCCAGCGGCGCACGGCTGCCATCAATCGGCCTTGGCCGCGGGTGCGGCTGGAGTCGGTGCCGCAGCTGGGGCTGCCGCTGAGCCGCTTTCGGCGGCGGCGGCCGGCTTGTCCGCCTTGTCGGCATTGCCCTGGCCCGCGGGCTCAGAGCCAGCCCCACTGGCGCCGCCACGAAAGTCGGTCACATACCAGCCTGAGCCCTTGAGCTGAAAACCTGCGGCCGTGACCTGCTTTTGAAAACTGGCCGCGCCACACTGAGGGCACTGGCTCAGAGGCTCATCCGAGATCTTTTGCAGAACGTCCTTGCTATGCCCGCAGGACGCGCATTTGTAAGCGTAGATAGGCATGTCTTTGGCGCAAATGGGATGAAGGCCGAAGCCGGGCGGGCGACCTGTCGGAGCCTGGGGCCCGATCGCCCGGGAAAAACCTGCAATTATAGGCAGAGGCCCCGGGCCAGCGCCTGCAGTGCCAGTCTGCGGGGGCCCGCCTTGCTCAGAGGTGTCCGCTGGCCGAAATCAGCGCCATGGCCAGCAGGCCCAGCAAGAAGCCGACGGCCCCGTAAACCACCGCTTGCAGCAGGCGATTGGTGCGACGCTGCTCGGCCAGGAGTTCATCGAGGCCGCTGGGCGACGGGCCAGCGGGCCGGCCCAGATACTGGTGCAGCAGCCGAGGCAGTGCCGGCAGCAGCTTGGCGTACATCGGCGCCTCTGCCTTAAGCTGCGCCCATAAGCGGGCCGGGCCCACCTGCTCGACCATCCACTTTTCCAAAAATGGCTTGGCTGTGCTCCACAGGTCCAGTTCGGGGTCAAGGTCGCGGCCCAGCCCCTCGATATTGAGCAAGGTTTTTTGCAGCAGCACCAGTTGAGGCTGGATCTCGACTTGAAAGCGCCGCGAAGTCTGAAACAGTCGCATCAGCACCATGCCCAGCGAGATCTCCTTGAGCGGGCGGTCAAAGTAGGGCTCGCAGACCGCCCGTATGGCCGCCTCCAGCGCATCGACCCGGGTGTTCGCCGGCACCCAGCCCGACTCCAGGTGCAACTCGGCCACGCGTTTGTAATCGCGCCGAAAAAAGGCGGTGAAGTTTTGCGCCAGGTACTCCTTGTCGACTTCGGTGAGCGTGCCCACGATGCCAAAGTCCAGCGAGATATAGCGCCCAAAAGTGGCCGGCTCCAGACTGACTTGGATATTTCCTGGATGCATGTCGGCATGGAAAAACCCGTCGCGGAACACCTGGGTAAAGAAAATCGTGACGCCATCGCGCGCCAGTTTTTGAATGTCCACCCCGGCATCGCGCAAGCGTTGCACCTGGTTGATGGGCACGCCCTTCATGCGCTCCATCACCAGCACATCGGGCGTGCAGAAGTCCCACACCATCTCGGGGATGAGCACCAGATTCATGCCCTGCATATTGCGGCGCAGCTGGGCGGCGTTGGAGGCCTCGCGCAACAGGTCAAGTTCGTCGTGCAGATAAGTATCGAACTCGGCCACCACCTCGCGCGGCTTCAGGCGCTTGCCATCGGCCGACAGGCGCTCGACCCAGCCGGCCATCATGTGCATCAGCGCCAAGTCTTTTTCAATGATGCCCAGCATACCGGGCCGCAGCACCTTGACCGCCACCTCGCGCCCGCTGGGCAGGGTGGCAAAGTGAACCTGGGCGATGGATGCGCTGGCCACCGGCTCGCGCTCAAACGAGGCAAAAACCTGATCGATCGGGCGGCCGAAAGACTTCTCGATGATGCCCACGGCCAGCGCCGACTCAAAGGGAGGAACCCGGTCTTGCAAGCGGGCCAGCTGGTCGGCCAGATCGGGCGGCAGCAAGTCGCGGCGGGTCGAGAGCACCTGCCCAAACTTGACAAAAATCGGCCCCAAACTCTCGAGCGCCATGCGCAGCCGCTCGCCGCGCGGCGCGCTCAGGTCACGACCGACCGAGACGATGCGGGTCAGTCGGCGAATGCCAGCACCGCGAAAGCTCGAGAGCAGCAACTCGTCCAGGCCATAGCGCAGAACGATCCAGACGATGAAGAACCCGCGCAACAGGCGACTCATGCGCTGGCCCCGACGCCTTCGGCGCCAGCACGCGCGCTGGCCGCTCGTGCGACGAAGGGCCGCAAGGCCTGCAGCAAGCGCCGACCCGCATCGGCCAGGGCGTGGCCAGGCACATCACCGAGCAGCCGGGCCAGATCGTCTTCCACATCCCAACGAAGGTTGTCGGCCAGCCAGGCCACCTCGGCGGCCAACTGCACATCGCCCTCGATCTGCACCGGCGGGCGCTCGCCCTGCATCAGCATGCGCAGGCATTCGAGTGGGCTCTGCCCGTCAAGCGACAAAACAAGGTTGGGCAGGGCCTGGCCATCGGCGCGCTCCAACAAGCCGGCCGGCGTGATGCACCACCGCAATTGCAAACGGCCCCAGCGCAGGTCCATCACACTGCCTTGCCTGCGCGCCAGACGGCCATAAGCTTCGGGTTCTTGCAACAGCACATGGTTGACCAAGAGCAAGAGCCGCAACTGGGCCTCATCGGCCAGCCACTGTGGCGGCTGCAGCCGGGTCACGGTGGCCTGCGCCAGGGACTCCAGCCATAAAAAAGGGGACGTGTTATTCATACGTCCCCGATTTTGACGGATAAACCCGCCGCAGGCTGCCAAGGGCTGAGGTCAGCCCCCAAATTCACGCCGGCCCGATGTCACTGCAAGGCCTGCACGCCCGCCACCAGCCAACCGCCGGGGTTGTGGCGCGGTTTGGTCATGTTCCAGACCTCGCGGAAGGGGCTCGGCCCGGCCGATTGGTCTTCGCGGATCATGCCGGAGAACTCCACACTGGCCATGTACACGTCTTCGAGTTCCTCAATGCCCAGCAGCTTGGCGTCGAGCGTGAGCACCTCGGTGTGGTTGGCAGCGCCACCGGTGTGGCTTTCCCGGTCAGCCAACTGGGCCTGGATCTGGGTCAGCATGTCGTCGGTCATCATGACGCGCAAAGCCGCGATATCAGACCGGTCCCATGCGGCCTGCAAGGAAACGAAATTGGTTTTGGCCGCTGCCAGGAAGCCCGCCACGTCGAAGTCTGCGAGCACACCCCAGGACGACTGCGGGCCGGTCAGGGCTGAACCAATCATGGAGCCAGAGCTGCCTGCGGCGGCCGAGCTGTCAAAGGCGGTGCCAGGGCGCTCCCAGGGTCGGGCCGACGCGTCGTTGCCCACATTGCTCGGGCTGTACTGGGCCGGCGCGGTGGCCGCACCGGCGCCTTGCCAGGCAAAGGGGGCCGCATCACCCTGCGGCTGCCGCGAGGCGCGCATCTTGCGCAGGACGAAGCCGACCACCAACACCACAGCCAGCGCAATCAAGGCGAAACTCATGAACTGGGCCAGGCCTTCGCCCATGCCCAAACTGTGGGCCAGCCAAGCCAAACCCAGGCCAGCGGCCAAGCCGCCGAGCATCGCGCCCCAGGGCTTTTTAGGCGCGGCCGCTGCCGGCGCTGCCGCCGGTGCGGAAGGCGGGGCCGGCTGCGCCGCTGGTGGGGCCGCTTCGCGCTGAGTCACGTTGGACGACTGCTTGCCCGTCGACTTGCCACCGCCCAGGCGTTTGGCCTGCGCTTCGCCGCCGGCAAACGCCAAGGTCAGGGTAAAAACGACAGCCATCAAGGCAGGCCAGATTTTCATGATGCATTCCCTCTTCAAAGTTCAGTCAGTATGAACCATCGGCCCAGCCGGACTTGCGCTGCGCCGAGAAACCCTATTGTTTCAACACTTCATTCCAACATGCAATGCAACCATGCCGCCAGTGAGGTTGTGATAGTCCACATGGCTAAAACCGCCTTCTCGCATCAAGGTCTTGAGCGACTCCTGGTCGGGGTGCATCCGGATTGACTCAGCCAGATAACGGTAGCTGTCCGCGTCGCCAGCGACCCAACGACCGAGCTTGGGCAGGACCTTGAAGGAATACCAGTCGTAGAGCTTTTGCAAGGGCGGCGCTACTGTGGAAAACTCCAACACCAACAAACGCCCGCCGGGCTTGAGCACCCGGTGCATTTCAGCCAGGGCCTGGTCCTTGTGGGTCATGTTGCGCAGGCCAAAGGCCACCGTGACCCGGTCAAACTGTCCGTCTGCAAAGGGCAAGGATTCGGCGTCGCAGACCGCTGTGGGCAGCACCACGCCGGCGTCGAGCAAACGGTTGCGTCCTTCGCTGAGCATGGCGGCATTGATGTCGGTGTGCACCACCCGGCCCTGCGGGCCGACCTTGGGCGCAAAAGCCAGCGCCAGATCGCCGGTGCCGCCGGCAATATCGAGCACAGACATGCCCGGCCTGACATCGGCCACCATCACCGCATAAGCCTTCCAGGCCCGGTGCAGACCGCCCGACATGAGGTCATTCATCAGGTCGTAGCGGGAGGCCACTGAATCGAAAACGCCGCGCACCCGCCGCGCCTTGTCGCGCTCGTCGACCGTCTCAAAACCGAAATGCGTACTGCTCATGAACTGGCTTTCAGGGATTGCTTGCATTGTAGGCAGCGCTGCTGAAATCGCAGGCGCCCAAAGGCCGCTTCAATGCCCGCCGCAGGACCCACCGGCCTGAGCGCGAGCGCCGCCCATCGGCGCATCGCGGTCCACCCCCGCCGCTTGCAGGCGCTGCAGATAGTCGGCCCACAGCCGCTGCTGGTCCCGGCCCAGCGCGTACAGATAAGGCCAGGTGTAGAGACCGCTGTCATGGCCGTCGGAAAACCGCGGCTTGACCGCATAGTGCCCCACCGGCTCCATGTCTTCAATGCGGACCTCGCGCTTGCCGGTCTGCAGCACCTCCTGCCCCGGGCCATGGCCTTGAACCTCGGCCGAAGGTGAGTAGACCCGCAGCAGCTCAAAAGGGATGCGAAAGCTCGCGCCGTCGGAAAAACTGATCTCGAGCTGGCGAGACTGGCCGTGCACCGTCAGCGCGGTGGGCGTGGGGGAGTTGGGCTCCAGGCCTGCCATGGTTGTGGTCTCCAGGCAATCAGCAGACAGCCTGCACGGCACGTGCCAACGCAGTCACACCAGCACCCGCTCGATGCCGCCACGGTTGGCGGCTTCGACATAGGTGGGCAGCCAGTCGGCACCCAGAATCTGCTGGGCCATCTCGACCACAATGTAGTCGGCCTCGAGCAGACCGTTGTTCAGGTCATTGCCGTAGCGCGACAGGCCCTGCAGGCAACTCGGGCAGCTGGTGAGGATTTTCACCGGGCCGTCGGCCGCCAGTGAACCGTTGGCGCGCAGCGCTGCCTCTCCCTTGAGCAGCTCTTCTTCCTTGCGAAAGCGCACCTGGGTGGAAATATCGGGACGGGTCACGCCCATCGTGCCCGACTCACCGCAGCAACGGTCGCTCTTGAGCACATTGGGGCCGACCAGCGCCTTGACCGTTTTCATCGGCTCTTGCAGCTTCATCGGGCTGTGGCAGGGGTCGTGGTAGAGGTAGCCCTGCTGCCCCTGCAGCGTGATGCCCTTTTCGAGCAAGAACTCATGGATGTCGATGATGCGGCAGCCCGGGAAAATCTTGTCGAACTCATAGCCCTGCAGTTGGTCGTAACAGGTGCCGCAGGACACCACCACCGTCTTGATGTCCAGGTAGTTCAGCGTATTGGCCACCCGGTGAAACAGCACCCGGTTGTCGGTGATGATCTTGTCGGCCTTGTCGAACTGGCCGCTGCCTTTTTGCGGGTAGCCGCAGCACAGATAGCCCGGCGGCAGCACCGTCTGCACGCCGGCATGCCAGAGCATGGCCTGGGTGGCCAGGCCCACCTGCGAGAACAGGCGTTCAGAGCCGCAGCCCGGAAAATAAAACACCGCCTCGCTCTCGCTGCTGGTGCTCTGCGGGTTGCGGATGATGGGCACGTAGTCCTGGTTCTCGATGTCCAGCAAGGCGCGCGCCGTCTTTTTGGGCAGGCCGCCCGGCATCTTCTTGTTGATGAAGTGAATGACCTGCTGCTTGATGGGCGCCGTGCCGACGGACGCTGGCGGCTTGGCGGTCTGCCGGCGGGCCACGCTGCGCAGCAGGTCGTTGGCCAGGCGCTGGACCTTGAAGCCCACCCCGACCATGGCGCCGCGCATGAACTTGATGGTTTCGGGCTGGGTGGCGTTGAGGAAGAACATCGCCGCCGCATTGCCGGGCCGGAAGGTTTTTTGACCCATCTTGCGCAGCAAATTGCGCATGTTCATCGACACCTCGCCGAAGTCGATGTTCACCGGACAGGGCGAGAGGCATTTATGGCAAACGGTGCAATGATCGGCCACATCCTCGAACTCTTGCCAGTGCTTGATCGAGATGCCGCGCCGGGTTTGCTCTTCATAGAGAAAAGCTTCGACCAGCAAGGAGGTGGCCAGAATCTTGTTGCGCGGGCTGTAGAGCAAATTGGCCCTGGGCACGTGGGTTGCGCAAACCGGCTTGCACTTGCCGCAGCGCAGGCAGTCTTTGACCGAATCGGCAATGGCGCCAATGTCCGACTGCTGCATGATCAGCGACTCATGGCCCATCAAACCGAAACTGGGGGTGTAGGCATTGGTCAGATCGGCCGGCAGACTGTGGTCGCGCAGCAGCTTGCCTTTGTTGAAGCGACCCTCGGGATCGACCCGTTTTTTATAGTCAGCAAAGGGGGCCAGCTCGGCATCGCTGAGAAACTCGAGCTTGGTGATGCCGATGCCATGCTCGCCGGAGACCACGCCGTCCAGCGAGCGCGCCAGCGCCATGATGCGCGCCACCGCCTCGTGCGCAGTGTGCAGCATCTCGTAGTCGTCGCTGTTGACCGGTAAATTGGTATGCACATTGCCGTCGCCGGCGTGCATGTGCAGCGCCGCCCAGACCCGACCTTTGAGCACCCGCTGATGGATGGCCAGACACTGCTGCAAGATCGGCGCAAAGGCTGCGCCGCCAAACAGGTCCTGCAGCGGCGCGCGCAGTTGCGTCTTCCAGCTTGCGCGCAGGCTGTGGTCTTGCAGCTGCACAAACAAGGGGCCGACCTCGGCCAGCCAGTGGGCCCACTGCCCGCGCACCTGGCGCACCAGCACAAGAGCCTGAGCCACCCGGTCTTCGAGCAGGTCGGCAGGCGCCAAATCGCCAGCGTCGTCGGACTGCCCCAAAGGCAAACTGCCGCGCTCAAAAAAAGCCTCCAGCTCGTCGCACAACTTGATTTTGTTCTTCAGCGACAGCTCAATATTGATGCGCTCGATGCCGTCGGTGTACTCGGCCATGCGCGGCAGCGGAATCACCACGTCCTCGTTGATCTTGAAGGCGTTGGTGTGGCGGCTGATGGCGGCGGTGCGCTTGCGGTCCAGCCAGAACTTCTTGCGCGCCTCGGCGCTGACCGCGACAAAGCCCTCGCCGCTGCGCGAATTGGCGATGCGCACCACTTCGGAGGTAGCGCGCGCCACCGCGTCGGCATCGTCACCGGCAATGTCGCCGATCAGCACCATCTTGGGCAGGCCGCCGCGCTTGGATTTGGTGGTGTAACCCACCGCCTTGAGATAGCGGTCGTCCAGATGCTCGAGCCCGGCCAGCAGCACCGGCGTAGCGCCAGGCGTGGCCGCCTCTTGCTCGTTGCGCTTTTGCAGCGCAAACATATAGTCCTTGATCTCAACGATGCTAGGCACCGCGTCCTTGGCATTGCCAAAAAACTCCAGGCAAACCGTGCGGGTGTGGACCGGCATGCGGTGCACCACCCAGCGCGCGCTGGTGATCAGGCCGTCACAGCCCTCTTTCTGCACCCCGGGCAGGCCCGAGAGGAATTTGTCGGTAACGTCCTTGCCCAGCCCTGCCTTGCGAAACGAGGGGCCAGGAATGTCCAGGCGTTCGGTGCGGATCGGCGTCTTGCCATCGGCTTCAAAGTAGCGCAGCTCGAAGCTGGCCGTTGCGGCATCGTGGATCTTGCCCAGGTTGTGGCCGATGCGCACCACCTCGAGCCACTGCGCCTCGGGGGTGACCATGCGCCAGGAAGCCAGGTTATCCAGCGCGGTACCCCAAAGCACCGCCTTCTTGCCGCCCGCATTCATGGCGATGTTGCCACCGACACATGAGGCCTCGGCCGAGGTCGGATCCACCGCAAACACGAAGCCTGCGCGCTCGGCCGCGTCGGCCACCCGCTGAGTCACCACGCCGGCCTCGGTCCAGATGGTGGGCACGGGCTGCGCCAGGCCAGGCAGCGCCACCGGCTCAACCTCGGTCATGGCTTCAAGCTTTTCGGTGTTGATCACCGCTGACTTCCAGCTCAGGGGAATCGCTCCGCCGGTATAGCCGGTGCCGCCGCCGCGCGGCACGATGGTCAGGCCCAGCTCGATGCAGCCCTTGACCAGGCCAGCCATTTCGGCCTCGGTGTCAGGGGTCAGCACCACAAAGGGGTACTCGACCCGCCAGTCGGTGGCGTCGGTGACATGCGAGACGCGCGAGAGGCCGTCGAACTTGATGTTGTCCTTGCCGGTGTACTTGCGCAGCTTGCGCTCGGTCTGCCTGCGCAGCTGCGCCACCTCGTCAAATCCCTGGGCAAAGCGGCTGACCGCCGCGCCGGCCAAGTCCAGCAGCTGGCCAACAATGCGGTCACGGTCGGCGGCGGCCGCCGGGGTGCGGCGCTTTTGCACCTCGCCCAGCCGGTGCTCCAGCGCCTCGACCAGCAAGCGGCGGCGCCCCGGGTTGTCCAGCAAATCATCCTGTAAGTAGGGGTTGCGCTGCACCACCCAGATATCGCCCAGGACCTCGTAGAGCATGCGGGCCGAGCGACCCGTGCGGCGTTCGTCACGCAGGCGGTTGAGCAGGTCCCAGGCCGAAGCGCCGAGCACCCGCATCACCACCTCACGGTCTGAAAATGAAGTGTAGTTATAAGGGATTTCCCGAATCCGGGACCCATCCCCACCTTCGATCAGCCCGGCAGGGCCTTCCATCACATTCAGGATATGGGGCGAGGTGGGGGCGTTCATCAGCAGATCCAGGGATAGGGCGCGGCCGACGATCCGGCCGTCTGGACCGGATTTGGCGCGCAATCGGTCATGTTACCGCAGCGCCCCGGGGCACCGCCGCCGCCCCGGCCAGAGACCGGATGGCGCTCAAGGCGAAGGCTTCAGCGCCGCCACAGCCCCAGCATGACAAACTGCGCCAAGGCCGAGGCGATCACCAGCACCGCATAGGTGTACATCTTGCCGCCAGCGCCCAGGAGTGTCCCGGCCAGCAGCACCAGAGCGTTGAGTCCGAAGCCCCACCCAAAGCGGGCGCGCCAGCCGGCCACCCAGGGCTTGGCCCCGCGCAGGAACGGCCAGCGCGGCGCCAGCAGGGCCATCAGCAGAGCCATCACCGCGGCCGGGGCCAGCCCGTTGAGGAGGTAGACAAAGAACAAATAGGCAGTCATGGCTCGGGCGGTCTTGGACAGGACTGACTCTAGCAGCCAAGACCACCCCGGCCCGCAGCGCAAGCGCCTGGCTCGCCGGGAGCTGGGTCAGATTAGCCACAAATAAAGGGTAAACCCTCAAGACTCAAATCCGGATGTCAATTTTAATTGACACTCGGCATTGACATGATTGATCAACGCCCAGGTAAATTTATAATTCTTTCATGCCAGTCTGGGCCCTTGGGCTGAACCATCACACGGCACCGCTCGACCTGCGCGGTCGTTTTGCCTTTGCCATCGACCAAGTGGCGCCCACCCTCCAGGGCCTGCGGGCGGCCTTTCAGCGCCAGCCCGAAGCGACCTTGCTGTCTACCTGCAACCGCACAGAAATCTACTGCGCGGGCGACCGGGCAGAGGTCGACCACACCCTGGACTGGCTGGCGCGCAGCGGCGGCGTATCGCCGGAGTCGCTGCGCGACCACACCTATACCTTGCAGGATGGCGACGCCGCTCGCCACGCTTTCCGGGTGGCCAGCGGCCTGGACTCGATGGTGCTGGGCGAGCCGCAGATCCTGGGGCAGATGAAGGACGCGGTGCGGGCAGCCGACGAAGCCGGCGCCATGGGGACCACCTTGCACCAGCTGTTCCAGCGCTCTTTTGCGGTGGCCAAAGAGGTGCGCACCAGCACCGAGGTGGGCTCGCACAGCATCAGCATGGCCGCTGCCGCGGTGCGCCTGGCCAGTCAGATTTTTGAGGACCTGGGCGAGATCCGGGTGCTGTTTGTCGGCGCCGGCGAGATGATCGACCTGGCGGTCACCCACTTTGCCGCCAAGAGCCCCAAAAGCATGGCCATCGCCAACCGCACGCTCGAGCGCGGCGAGCGGCTGGCCAGCCGCTTTGGCGCCGAGGTCATGCCGCTGTCGGAGCTGCCCCAGCGCTTGGGCGAGTTCGACGCGGTCATCAGTTGCACCGCCAGCACCCTGCCCATCATCGGCCTGGGCGCGGTCGAGCGGGCCCTCAAGCAACGCCGGCGCCGGCCCATGTTCATGGTCGATCTGGCGGTGCCGCGCGACATCGAGCCCGAAGTCAAACAAC
>JBAXEN010000029.1:0-20423 GCA_037140415.1 Betaproteobacteria bacterium
GATCGGGTTGCCATCGTCGTCGTCCTTGCCCTCCAGGTCGTCGTCGCCGATGTACTTGTAGACCTCGTTGGCACGCGCACCGGAAGCCGCGCCCAGACGCACGATCTGGCCGTTGCTGATGCGGTTGGGCTTATCGGTGCCCGAAACGTAGTTGACCGGGCCGGTGTAGCCGGTGGGGTCGTAGCCCACGTAGTTGCGCGCCAGCGATATGCCGATCGATGCGCCAAAACCAGCCCCGCCACCAGCGCCCACGCCGATGGAGGCCGAGATGATGGTGGCCTTGATGCGGTTGTTGGCCTTGGCATCAACGGTCACGTCGTCGGCGGCGGTGATCGAACTGTCGTGCACCCGCGCCAAGGTATCGCCCAGAATGACGTTGAGCGCCGAAGCACCGGCGCCGCTGATGCCCACACCAGCGCTGCCGCCGATCGCCAGGGCCACCGAAGCGGCCAAGCCAAACACCTGGATGTCGGCATCGGACAAGGCCTGAACCAATACAGTGCCGCTGGAGCTCAGCGTGGCGCCGTCGAGCGAAGCAATCACCGAGCCGTCGATGATGTTGCGCGCCAGCGAAACACCGACGGACAAGGCCGCACCGACGCTGCCGCCAAAAGCGGCGGCCAGCGAGGCGGCGCCCGCGAAGGAACGAATTGAGGAGCGGTCGGTGGCTTGCACCAGCACCTCGCCAGCTTCAATGTCGCTGGGCCGCTCGCCCAGTTCGGTGGCGGTGCTCACCCCGGCATGGACGCGGGTGCCGATCTGGTTTTCGGCCCACACGCCCGAGCCGCTGGCGGCCAGGCCATTGCCGCCGCCGATGCCCACGGCGGCCGAACCCGAGACCACCAGCGAGTTGATGACCTGGCGCGCGTCGGCGCGCAAATCGAGCACGCCACCGGTGGTGATGTCCGAATCGATGACGAGGGCGCGCACGGTGGCGATCGAATCCTCGCCCACGCGGCCAAAGCCTTCCTGGCCAATCAGGTTGCGGGCCACGGCAATGCCAATAGACGCGCCCAGGCCGTTGCCGCTGCCGCCGGCAATGGCCACCGACAGGGCAGCAATCGTCGCGCTAATGCTCTTGTCGCTGCTCGCTTGCAGCACCACATCGCCCTCTTCGGCGCTGGCCGAGCCGGCGCGCAGCAAGGCATCGGTGGAGCCGCTGATGGTGTTGAGCGCCACCGCGCCCGCACCGCTAAACGCCAGGCCCGTGCCACCACCACTGATGCCGATGGCCGCCGACGCTGCCACAGACACCGCGTTGATGCTGTTGCGCGCCACCACCGCGGTCGATGCCGCTGAGGAGCCGGCTGGCGCCTCGTTGAAGGTCAGGGTGTAGCTCTTGCCGGCCGCATCGACCAGCTTCCAGCGCTTGCCCTCTTCGACCACCGAGACCGTGACCTCGACCGGCATCATCTGCCAGCGCGTCTCGTCCGAATAGTCTTCGTCGGCCAGGAAGAGCAGGTTGTTGACGCCCACATAGCGGTAGATGCGGTCTTCCTCGCCGCCGCCCTCATGACCACGCGCCACCCGCACCGTGTCGCCCTTGCTCAGGCGGTAGGCCTTGACCTTGACCTCTTCCCAACGGTCGGTGTTCTCAAAATCCTCCTTGGACAGATCAAATTCGAGCCCGTCCAGCGCCTCTGCGGCTGCGGCGTCGGCGCCGCCGTCTGCGATAGCCGCCTCATCGAGCGTGAGGTCGTCCAGCGGTAACTCGCCCTTGTATTCATAGACCTTGCCGGCGTCCTCGCCAAAGATGATGGCCACCCGGTCGCCCTTGAGCAGGGTCTGCACGCCGTCGCCCACGGTGTAGTCCCAGCTCAGGCCCTCGGTGCTGCGGTACATATAGGCCGCGTGCACCTCGTCGAGCGTGGGCAATTCCACCCCGGCTTCTTGCAGCGCCTCGACCAGCTTGGGCTGCAGCTCAGGGTTGGCGAAGTCGCTGGCCAGGCGCCAGCGACTGGTGTCGCTGTAGTCTTCTTTCCACAGCTCCACGTCTTCCTCGACCGACAAGGCCTCCCAATCAGGGGCGTCCTTGAGCTCAACCGTCGACAGGTCGATGCGCTGCGAAGCGCCCTTGTAGCGGTAGAGCTTACCGGCCAAGCCGCTTTCCTTGGGCGGGCCCATGAGAGATGTCACCGAGTGGTTGCTCGCCACCCGAATCACGTCACCATTCTTGACATCGCGCCAGGTCTTGCCCTCAACGCGCTCACCGTCTTCGGTGGTGTAGTCTTCTTCCACACCGCCAAACACATAGACCCGGCCCACCTCGCCGCCGGCCATGTGGCCTTCGGCCACCCGCACGGTATAGCCGGTCTTGACGGTCTGCGCGTCGGTGGAGACCACGCTCCAGTTGCCGCTGTCTTCAATCTGCTCCTGGGTAAAGCTGTACAGCGTGCGCAGATCGACCAGCTTGCCCAGGTTCTCGTAGAGCAGCTCATCGTTGTCGAGCTCGTAGATGATGTAGTCGCCAGTGGGCTGGCGATTGGCGTCCAGCACCTCGACCCGCACCCGCGGCATGCGGCTGGTGGTGATGCCCAGCACGCTGCCGGTTTCAATCTCGCGCAGCTCGACCACGCCGTCAAGCGCCAGGTAGTCCCAACTCTGGCCCTCGTCGCTGCTGTAGCTCGTCTTCTTCCCCGCATTGGCCAAGGCATTGAGCGCATCGGCACTCAAGCCCGCTTCCTGCATTGCGTCGTAGTCGAGCTCCTTGCGGTCCACGCCTGCGGAGATCGCGCGCAGTTCGACCGAGCCGCTGCGGGCCACCAGGTCGGCGCCCACCACATCGGCCAGGGTGTCAGCATCGATGCTGTTGAAGGCCAGCGACAGGCCTATGGCCACCGAAGCGGCGGTACCTGCGCCCGAGAGCGAGGCTGACAGGGCTGCGGCGCCGGTGATGGCGTCTATGGTAGCGAGGTTTTCTGCCCGCACCGTGATGGACTCGGCCTCCAGCGTCAAGGGGTCGGCCGGGTTGCCCAGCACGCCGGCCTGCAAGCTGGCGTTGATGCGGTTTTCGGCATAGGCGCCGGCAGCGCTCAGGCTGTAGGCAGAGGAACTGGCGCTTGCGCCCACCGCAGCGGCTGCGGCCAGCACGGTGGCCTCGATGCTGGCGCTGCTGACGGCCTCGATGTTCAGATCGCCACTGGCCTGGACCGAGCTGTGCACCAGCTGCGCCCGGGTGTTGACCACAGAGGCGCTGTAGCTGACCAGGCGCCAAAGGCTTTCGTCCGAGTAGTTCTGGTTGACGAGGTCTATGCCGTCGTCGTCGGTGAACTTGTCACCGACGTATTCGTAAATGTCATTGCCCATCAAGGCCGAGTCGAGCAGCACGCGCTTGCCCTTGACCAGCTCGGTGAGCTTGTTGTCCTTGTCGTAGGCGGTGGCCTTGTAGTCGTAGCTGACGCTGGTGGGCGCCATGCCGATCAGGTTGCGCGCTACCGACAGGCCTACTGCTGCGGCCTTGGAGGAACCCGACATGCCAAACGAGACGGAGGCGGCCACCGAGCGCAGGTAGGCGCTGATGTGGGCATCGTCGGAGACCTTGATCTCGACGTTGCCGGTGCTGGGGGCGTCAGCGGCCTCTTCGCCGCTGGCGTCCGCCGCGGTGTCCGTGGCCGTATCTGTAGCAGCATCTGCTTCGGTATCCGTGCCGGCATCGGCGCCTTCCTCAGCAGGTGCTTGGTCGTCTGCGGGCATTCCCGTGACGATGTCGGCCCACTGTGCGTAGGCCTGCGAACTGCCGGTGATGCGGTTGAGCGCAAGCGTGCCCGCACCCGAGACCGCGGTGGCGCCACTTGAGAGGCTGGCCGAAATCGCCACTGCGGTGGCACGGCCGTTGGCCACGATGGCCGAGCCGCGCTCGGTCTCAATGAGCACATTGCCGTTGGCCGAGGTCAGCGCGGTGGGCGTGGCCAGCGAGGCGCCGCGCACGAAGGCGTTGACATCGTTTTGCACATCATTGCGGCTCAGGCTCACGCCCACCGACACCGACTTGCTGGCACCGCTGGTGCTGGCCGAAATCCCGATCGCACTGGCCGCCACTTCCGACTCGATGCGGGTGTTGCCCAGGGCCTGGATGCTCACGTCGCCATCGGCCTCGACTGTGGCCGTCTTGTCGACGGTGGCATCGGTGTTGGCCGCGATCTTGTTCATCGCGATCACCGGCGCGACAGTGATGGCTTTGCTATCGGCCTTGGTGCTGACATCGAGCGCCAGGGCCGAATTGACGATGATGGCCTGGATCTGGCCGTCCGATTCGGCTGCCACATTCAGGCCACCGGCCAATTCGAGCGGGGTGGACTCTATGCGCGCCGTGGTGCTCAAGGTGTTCTGGCCCGCCAGGCTGGTGCCCAACACGCCGTCCACGATGTTGTAGAGCACGTTTTGCGGTGTGTAGCCTATGGTGTTGAAAGCCATCACCACGCCGACCGAGGTCGATGCCTTGACCGAGCTGTCGACCTCGGCCAGGATAAAGGCCAGGCTCTCGGCTTTGACCGTCACGCTGCCGGTCATGGGCTCGGCGGCTTCTTCCTCACCCTCCGCAGCGCTTTCGTCAGTCGCAGCGGCTTGGTCGGCGGCCGGCTCGGCAGCGGCGCCGTCTTCGGTCGCCGCCGCATCAGCGGGGGTTTCCTCGGCCGCCTCTTCGGCCAAGGTCACCAAGGTGCTGTTGCGCATCACCGCATTGGCACCGCCCAATATGGTGTTAGTGGCCACCACCAGATTGACGCCGGTGGTCTTGGCCTCGACCGTGCTGTTGTCTTGCGCCAGAATGATGGCCGACTCTGTGGCGGTAATGCTCACATCGCCGGTGACCTCCATCGCGAAGCCGTCGACCAGGGAGTCGACATCGCTGCGCACATCGTTGCGCACCACCAGGCCGCCAAAGGCCGAAGCGCCGGTATCGCTGCCGGTGGCGCTGCCTTTGAGCGTGGCCGCCGCCTCGATGGCGGCGGCAGCCGTGTCGACCAAGCCATCGAGGTCGATGGCCAGCCAGCGGCTGGAATCGTTGAAGTCTTCGCTGCCCAAGTCAAAGATCGCGTCCGAGCCCTTGAACACATAGGTGGTGTCGGCCGAGCCCTGGATCTGGCGCCACAGCTCGGTATCGCTGTAGTCGGTCTTGTCCAGGCGCGGCGCCTCCAGGTCTTCCTCGCCGATGTATTCGTAGAGGTCGCCGGCCTGTCCGCCGCCCAGGCTGGACTTGATCTCGATGCGGTCACCGGCAGTCACCGTCTCGGGCCTATCGAAGGTGGTGTAAGTCGGCCCACCCACGCGCACCCGGTCGCCCATGATCACCCGCTGCGTGCCCGACATGTCGGTGTAGGTCACGCCAAACAGATTGACGAAGGCGCGCACCGCCATGGTCAGCTCGCTCTCCTCGCCCGAGATGACGGAAAGATCGACCTGAGAGACGATGCGCGCATCGTCGCTGGACGCCACACTCAGCCCGCCCGCGCCCACAGTGAGGTCGCGCAGGGTGAGCAACTCGTCGTGGGTGATGGTGGCCAGCGCGCCGCTGCTGACCATGTTGCTGGCCAGCACAAAGCCGGCCGAGACGCTCTTTTCCGGGCCGGCAGCGGCACCCGTGCCCACGCCGCTGGCGCCAGCAGCCGGGTCAGGCTCGGGCAGGGCCGAGGCGACCTCGTTGCGGATCTGCGCAAAGATCTCGGCTTCGTTGCTGGCGTTAACGCTCACCGCACCGGCCGAATCGATGTCGGCGTTGTGCAGATAGGCTTTAACTTGCGCCTTTTCTTCGTCGCCGATCTCGCTGCCCACCAGGGCATCAATGGCGGCAAAGAGCACGTTTTGCGCCTGCCAGCCTATGGTGTTGAAGGCCAGGGTCACGCCCACAGACGTACCGTCCGAGCTGATGGCGCTGTTGTTGGTGGCGCTGATGCTGGCGGTGTTGCTGCCCTCGACGCTGACGCCGTCTTCCTCCGTGGTGACGCTGCTGTCCGAGATGAAGGCCGCCGACTGGTTGAGGATGAGGTTGGTGGCAATCGCGCCGCCCACGGCCAGGCCTTTGCCGGTGCCGCCGCTGGCCTCGGCCACCGCCTCCAGGCTGGCCTCGATGCTGGCCGCCTCAGCCACCGCCACGCTGACCGAACCGGCAGTGAGCTGGGCAAAGCGGATGTAGGCCTGGGCCACGGCGCGCACATCGTTGCGTACCACCAGGCCGCCCACGGCCATCGCGCCCTTGACCGGCACGGCCGGAACATCGGGGGGCGGCGCAGGCGGCGCCTCCTCGTCAGGCGTGATCAGGGCCGTGCGCAGACCCGAGGGCGTGAGGCCCTCGCCCGTCATGCCAAAGGACACGGTCCACTGGCCCGACTGTTCGCCGGCCTTGACGGTAAGGGTCAGGCCCGAGGCATCGAGCCGCTCGCCCTCTTCGGACTGCGCGCCCAGCAGCTGCGTGCGCAACTGCGCTGCGGTCAGACCCACGGCCAAGGACTCGGCGGTGTAGACCACGCCATTGAGCTCGACCTGCGCGTTAAAATCGGTCGTGCCATCAGGCGCCTGCAAGTCGATCGAATAGGTCGCGCCCACGCCGCGCTGGCCCTGCTGCTGGGTCTGGATGAAGCGGGCCGTGTCGGTGGTCGTGACCGCGGTCAGCGCTGCCAGGTCCTTGCCAGCCAGTGCGCCACCGAAGGTGACCAGGTAGCTGCCTTCTGCGGGCGCGGTGACGGTGACGCTGCCCACAGCGCCCAGGGCGCGGTTCAGGGCAGCTTGTACCAACTGCTCGCTCGCGCCCAGCTTGAGGGCGTCGGTGGTGTAGGTCTTTCCTTCGTGGGCCAGGCTCAGGGTGAAAGTGCCCGAGCCCCGGTGCGCGATGTCTATGCGCTGGGTCTCGTCGGTGCGGCTCGATCCGGCCTGGGTCGTTGAAAAGTTGAAAGATAGCGCTTCCGAGGACATGCTCAGCCCGGGCACAGTCTTGCCCGCCAGCTGGCCGACCAGCTCGACCAGGTAGCGGTTGCCTGTGCCCTTGTAGCTGGTGTCGCGCGTGACCTTGATGTCGTCGGCGGTGACGACTTTGCCCGCACCGATGAGCGCCTGAATATTGGCCTGCGGCGAGTTGAGCACCCGCACATACTCGGCCTTGAGGTCGCGAATGGTATTGGTCGGGTTCTCGGCCCAGTTGAAATAAAAGGGCGTGGGCGGCAAGACCTTGTTGCCGCTCACATAGAGCTGGAAGCGCTGCTCGCCGAACTCTTTCTTGAAGGTGACGCTGTAGCCCTGGTTGACGGCCACGGTGCTGCCCTCGCGCAGCGTGCTGACCGTGGCCTGAGCAAACGCAGCCGCAGCCGCGTCGGTGATGACGCGCATCTGCTCGACATTGGCGTTGGCGTAGCGCCCACCCATGGCCAGCAGGTAGCTGCCGTCTTCGGCCACCGACACCGTGATCTGGCCCTCGCCAAAGGTCTTGTCGAGAGCCGCCTGGACCAAAGCCGCCTGGTCTTCGCGGGTATAGCCCGCATTGCCCTGCGCCAGAGTCTGGGTGTTGAAGGCCAAGGTGTTGGGCGCCAGGCTGGCACTGACCACCGGCACGCGCTCGGCTGTGATCTGGGCGATGTCGCGCGCAGCCAGCGAGCCACTGAAGCTGATGGTGAAGGTGCTGACGTTGTTGGACGTGTCCCACTTGACCGTGATCGGCCCACCGGTCTTTGGCGCAGAAACGCCCAGCAGACCAGCGACGGCCGCACGTATGGTCTCAGCGTCCTTGAGCGGGCTGTTGGCAAAGTTCAGCGGCGCCGAGGTCTTGTCGCCCAGCTTGAGCACAAAGCGCTTGTTGACGTTGGCCTGGGTGTTGATGATCTTGAGCACCTGCTGCTCATTGGTCTTCTCGCCCAGGCTGAGCAGCGCGATCGGGTCGGTGACCTTGGTCTTGCCCAGTGCCAGACTGAATACCGAGTCAGGCCCTAGCGCACCCGGTGCCACGTTCAGATCGAGCACCTGCAGCTCGGAGACGCCCTCGACCCGGGCCACCAGCTGCGTCGCGTCGACCCAGTCGAGCTCGGGCTCGGCCGGGGTCTCGGCATCGGTGCTGGTGTCTGTTCCTGCGCCGGTGCTCGTCCCTGCGCCGGTGCTCGTCCCTGCGCCGGTGCTCGTCCCTGCGCCCGTGCCTGTTCCGCTACCAGTCCCGGTTCCAGTGCCTGTACCCGCACCGGCTCCGGTGCCTGCACCACCCTCCTCGACCGGCGCCTTCTTCAAAGTGGTCTGGATCTCGACCTCGGCCGTACCAGCCGCGAAGGCCACCACCCACTGACCTGACTCGCTGCCAAGCTTGACCGTGGGCTTCTTGATGCCGTTTTCAAGCAGGGTCTTGCCTTTGGCATCTGTGGCCGCAGCGAGTTTGGACGCGAGCTGGCTGGCCGTTACACCGACAGCGATGTCTTTGAGCGTGTACTCGACGCCCGAGACGCTCAAGCGCAGATCGAACAGGGTCTGGTCGGCCTTTGCCTGCAAATCAATGAGGTAGCTCGGGCCGGTGGCGGCCTTGCCTTCGCTCTGGGTGGCGGTGCTGGCCTTGACGCCGGCCGTTGCATCGCGCACCTGCAGCTGTTCGAGGTTGGTGTTGGCATAACGCCCGCTCATGGTGAGCAGATAGCCGCCCTCGGCACCGGTGCTCACGGTGATCAGGCCTGAGCCCAAGGTCTTGTCTAGCGCGGCCTGGATCAGCGCCGCCTGGCTTGCCGGGCTGTTGGCCTTGCTGCCATCGCGCAGCGTGCTCGTGGCAAAGGCCAGCTTGCCGGGGTTGGTCGAGCCCGGCAGCACCTGAATCTGCGCCAAATTGGGCGAGGCCGCGGCCTCGGTGACATAGTCGATGGTGAAGGTGCGTCGGCTTTGCGCGTCGGTGCCGTAACGCACCTTGGCGCTGACGATGCCTTCATGCTTAGCCAGCTCATCACCGATCTTCTTGGCGTCGAACTCGGGGTTGCCCGAATAGATGATGTCGGACGAAGTCCAGTTGCCGATCTTGAGCGCAAAGCGCTTGTTCACATCGGACTGCAGCACCGTGATCTGCTGCTGCTCGGCCGCCGCCGTGCCGCCCAGGGGGAGCACCGCAATCGCATCGGTGACCTTGCTCTTGCCTAGAGCGAGCTTGAAGCTGCGCTCGCTGCCCAGGCCCATGCTGGTATCGATGTCCAGAGCCAGGGTCTGCACCTCGTTGACCGCAGCGGCTGGCTTGAGCGCCTCTTCGGCGGTGGTCCAGGTCACACCGTTTTCGACCTCGGTCGCTGGCGGTGTATCGTCACTCGCGGCATCGCCGATTTCGGCCTCGGCCACCGGGTCGCTGCTTTGCGGGTCCAGATTGAGGAAGGGCAGCTTCAGGCCGAGCTTGTTGAGCAGGGCCGTGCCCAGCTTGACGTAGGGCACGTACTGCTGCATGCCCTTGGGCGTGAAGTCGCCCAGGTCCAGCTCAATGGCCCGCAGCTCCATAGGCGCCTTGGGCTCTTCGCCCTCTTCGGGCTCTTCGTCGTCGATCAGATAGCTCAGAATGTCCTGGAGCGTCTCGGGCAACTGGTCCATCACTTCGAGGATGCTGAACTCGATGTAGCTCTCGCTCGGGTCCTCTTCATTGACCTCGAAGCTAAAGAGCTCAACACCCAGCTCGTCGGCGATGAGCTGCGCCACCTCGGTCAGCGGCAGGGTCTGCTCGATCGAGATGCCCAGCAAGGCCGCCGAGACCGTGGGGTTGTAGAGCCTTACCTCGCTGGGTAGGGTCTTGAGCATGTCGACGAACTGCTCGACAAAGGGCACGCTCGGCCCGATGTCGGGCAGCTGCAGCTTGGGCAAGGTGATCAGCACCGGAGCTTCGTCCGAGCCCATGGGCCGGATGAAGGGCTCCATCAGCTGGTACACGCTTTCGGGCAGGATCTCCGAGAGGCTGAACTCGACCAGTTCGGGCGCCAATTGGCTCAGCGGAATCTTGGAGTCGATCGCGACGCCGAAGATCTTGCCGCTGAAGCTCGGGTCGGCCACACGGTAGCGCTCAGGAATGACCTGGATCAGGGTCTCGAAAGCGTCGTTGACCGAATCGAGGTCGGTCAGGTCGACCTCGATCGCCTCATCACTGGGGGTGACGATCAAGCCTTTGAGCGCCTGCGCGTCAAGGTCTTCACCGGCCAGCAGCAGATCGATCGCCGCATCGATGTCTATGCCCGGCAAACGGGCCTTGACCGGCGCCAGTGCCTCGTCAATGTAGTCGGCATACGCCTCGGGCGTCTCGTAGCGCACCGTAGTGCCAAAACCAATCGCCAGCTCTTTACCCAGAATCGTCGCCTTGAAGCTGGGCAGCGCGATGTCGAAGTATTTGGGCAGGAAGGCCTTGATTTCGGGCAGATCGTCGCCTTCGGGCAGCTCGACATACAGGCGCAAATCCATCTCGGGCATGGCCACCGAGAAGTCGCCTTCTAGCCAAGCCTCCATGTCGACCAGGTCGGTCAGCTGCATGTCCTGCCAGCCCAGCGCCAGCTCCAGGCCCCAGTCCACCTGCGTGACCGGCAAGGTCTCGCCGGCATCCTGCGCCTGTACATTGAGCTTGCCCAGGGCTTGCTGGTACTCCAAATAGGGCAGGTCGACTTCGGGAAGGATCAGTTCGATGTCCAGCGCCGGGCCCTGCAGGGTGTAGGGCCCGATGTCAAGCATGGGCACCGTGATGGCGATGCCGGGCGACTGAAAGCGCACACCCAGATCCAGCGGCACGATGCCAGCGGGAACCGGGTCAGACAGCAGCATGTCGGCCAGGGTGGTGTCCTTCCAGCCGGCGCCGACCTTGATGCCAAACTCCAGCGGCTCGTCCTCGCTGCCCAAGTCGATAGCGACCGACTCTTCAAAATACGGCAGGTCGCCTATGGCGGGGCCCACCACGCCCATGTCGACCGTCGGCAAGGCGAGTCTGACGGTAGCGGACTTGGTGTTGACAAAGGGCTCGATCAGGCTGTAGACGCTTTCGGGCAGCACATCTTCGAGCGAGAACTCGGTCAGGGTAAAGCCCAGCCACTCGCTGGAGAAGTTGTCGATGGGAACATCAAACTCGATCGGGATGCCAAAGACCAGGCCCTGGATCTTGGGCTCGGCCAGCGCGTAATTGCCCGGGATGATCTGAATCACCTCCAGCAGGGCCTCATAGACCGAATCAACATCGGTCACGTCAACCACCAGCTCCTCGCCGGTGGGCACGAACTTCATGTCGGCCAGGCTGACTTCGGTGCCGTTGAGCAGCGCATCCAATCCGACGTCCAGGTCCAGGCCCGGCAGGCTGGCCTTGCCTTTGGGCAAGCTGGCATCGACATAGGCCGCGTAGGTACCGGGCGTCTTGAAGGTAAAGGAGGTGCCAAAACCCAGGGCCATCTCGGTGCCCAGCAAGGTGAGCTTGAAGGACGGCAGCGCGACCTCAAACTCCTCGGGCAGGAAAGGCGCAATCGTGCTGCCGTCTTCGGGCAGGTCCACGTACAAACGCAAGTCCAGCTCAGGCATCTGGACATCAAAATCGCCCTGCAGCCAGGCCTCCATGTCGATCAGGTCGAGCAGCAAGGTGTCTTCCCAGCCCACGGCCAGCTCCAGGCCCCAGTCGATCATGACCGGCTCGGCGGCTTCATCGACCGCTGCAGCTGCATCGGTCGTGCCCGCCTCGCCGGCAAGCGGCGGGATCAGCGGCACCTGGCCCAGGGCGTAGCGGTACTCGTAATAGGGCAGCTCCGGGTTGGGCAAGATGAGCTCAAGGTTGAGCTCGGGGCCTTGCACGTTGTAGCCCAGGATCTCGGTGGCGCCGGCCTGGATCTTGATGCCGGTCTCCAGGGCACTGATGCCCGCCGGCTTGGCCTCGCCGGTGAGCATGTCCAGCAGCGTGGTGTCTTGCCAGCCGGCGCCGACCTTCAGGCCCACATCCCATTCCTGGCCGCCCATCTCCACCGTGGTGAAGATGAATTCTTTTTCGAAGTAAGGCAGCTCGGGGTTGCTGACGTCAATGACCAGCGCGTCGTCCCAATAGTCCTCGGCCCGGTCTTCGAGGCCCTGCACCTTCATCAGCGCATCGAGGTCCATCATCGGGATCTCGACCACCAGCGGCTCAAGCTCCTCGTCCACAAACTCCTGCAAGAATTCGGGCGTGTCGATCACGATCTCGCTGCTGTAGACCAGCTCCACCGGCTTGCCCAGAACGGTCACGCGCACGGTGGGCAACTGCACCACAAACTGCGCGGGCAGGAAGGTCAGTGAGTCAATCTCCAAATCGCCAAAAAAGACCGAGGCGGTGAACTCCGGCAGCAGGGGCTCGAAGCGCCCGTCGATCAGCGCGGGCAGGTTGATCAGGTCAAACAGCTTGGCATCAGGCCAGCCGACCGCTGCGCGCACGCCCCAGTCGTGGGACTCGCCGCCGTGCGTGAGCGTGCCCAGCACCTCCTCGTAGCTGTAGTAGGGCAGCTCGGGGTTGGGGAAGATCAATTCGAGGCTGAGCTCGGGGCCGGCGCGGCCCAGGAGCGAGCCGGTATCGAGCGTGACGCCCTGCTCGGTGCCGGTAAAGCCGCCCTTCTTATCGCCGTTGACGCCGCTCAAGAAGTCGCTCACATTGAGGTCGCCCCAGCCGGCGCCGACCTTGAAGCCAACATCGCTTTGCACCCCGCCCATGGGAATGGTGGTCAGCACGATCTCGCGTTCGATCGAGGGCATGGGCGACTCGAGGAAGGCCAGCACATCGCCGACAAAGCCTTTGGGCGGCAGCAGCTCGTACCACAGGCCGCTGTGCTCGTAGTTCACCTCCGACAGATCCAACGTTTCGCCCGGACCCATGTAGCGATAAATGCGGCCGATGTTGCCACCGGCCTCGTGGCCGTCTTCGACCATCACCTGGTCGCCAAAGGCCAGCTCGGTCTCGCCGTCGCCGCTGCGGTAGGTCACGTCGAGGTAGTCGCCGTCGCCCTCCTCTTCGCCGGCCTCGCCGCTGGAGGTGGCGGTGACCACGGTATCGGCCACGATGGAGGGCGCATCATCGGCCTGCACCGTCACCGCACCGGCCACTTTGAGGGCGTATTCCTCGCTGTCTTCGGGCTGCAAGATGAAGGCCTGCGCGTCGGTGCTGACCATATTGGAGGTCACGACAATGCTGGCGGCCGCGCCCGCGCTTTCGCTGCTGGCCTCGTTGCTGGTGGTGGCACTCAGCGTGGCCTCCATGCTGGCCAGCACACTCAGGTCGCCGCCGATATCGAGCTCGACCGTCTCCAGCTTGGCCAGCGCCACCAAGGGGTCTTCATCGCCGATCTCAGAACCTATCAGCGCATCGACCGCCTTGAACAGCACGTTCTGCGATTCCCAGCCCATGGTGTTGAAGGCCAGCGTCGCGCCCACCGCCTTGCCGCCCGAGCTCATGGTGGCGGTGTTTTCCGCGGTGATCTCGGAGACGTTGTCGGCCTGCACCGTCAGGCTGCCGTCGGCTTGCACCGAGCTCTTGGTCAACAGAGCGCGGCTGGAGCCGAGCACCACGTTATTGGCAATCAGGGCGTTGACGGCCATGGGGCTGGCGGCGGACGCAGCGCCGGCTGCACCACCTGCACCCGTGCTCCCCGCACCCGCATCGGCCGCGCCCGCATCGGCGGCAGGGTCTTCGGGCGGGCTTTCGGTGCTGCCCGAGAGCACAGAGCTCAGGCTGGAGGCTTCGGAGGCGGCGATCGTCACGTCGCCGGCCGCCGTCAAGTCCACCCGGTCTACGCTGGCCAGCACCACGCCGCGCAGGTCGTTCATCACCACCACGCCGCCGACGGCAGTGCCGCCGCCGCTGGTGGCGGCCATGGTCACTTCGGCTTCAATCGCGCCCGCATCGGTGGCGGTGACATCCATATTGCCGCCCACCAGCAGCGCCATGTCGATGGCCGCCGTGGCGCCCTCTATGGCCGCTTGCGCCGGGGTGAGCGGGCCCACCCAGGCCTGGCTGCTGGTGCTGATTTTGTTGCTGGCCAGCACAAAGCTGGCCGAAGCACTGCCTCCGTTGGCCGTGCTTTCGTTGCTGATGGTCGCGCTGATGGTCGAGCCCACAGGCGCGTCTTCTTCCTCGTCAAGCCCACCGGCCTGCACCGCCACATCGCCGCCCACGGTGAATGTGGTGGCCAGCACCAGCGCACTGACCACCGCAGGCTGCTCCTGGCCCAGCGCATCGGTGCCCAGCAGCGCGTCGATCGCGTTGGCAAACAGGTTCTGCGGCTTCCAGCCTATGGTGTTGAAAGCCAGGGTCACGCCGACGGCTGTGCCGTCGGATTCCAGCGTGGCGCTGTTGTCGGCCGTCACGCTGGAGATGTTGTCGGCCTGTATGGACAGGTTGCCGTCCACACTGAGCTCGCTCATGGTCAGCCGTGCTTGCGCGCTGCTGAGCACCAGGTTGGTGGCGATCAGGCCGTTGATCGCCAGCGGACTGCCGGCGGCCGGACCGCCTGCTGAGTCGCCGCCTGCTGCAGCGTCGGTGCCTGCACCGGCACCCGTGTCAGTACCTGCACCTGCATCAGCGGCAGGATCGGCCGCCGGGTCGGCCGCGGCCTCCAGGGATTTGGTTTCCCCGCTGAGCGTGGCCTCGATAGACGCCGACTCGAGCGCGAGCACGGTGAAGTCTTCGCCGGCCTCGCCCTGCACTTGGTCGACCTCGGCAAACACATCGCTGCGCACATCGTTGCGCACCACCAGGCCGCCAACGGCCGCCGCGCCGCCGCTGCTGGCGACCATGCTCACATCGGCGGCCACGCCGGCCTCGTCGAGCGCGCTGACGGTGATGCTGCCGCCCGCACTCAGGCTGACTTTTTCTTCTGCTTGAAGTGCTGGGGCCACCGTGGCCCGAGCGCGCGCATTCAGCAGGTTGCTCGCCAGCACCATGCCGGCAGCCACGCTCGCGCCGGAGGCATTGGCCTCGTTGACGATGGTGGCAGTGATCTGCTCCTTAGCCTGCGCCTCCACCGAGAGGTCGCCGCCTGCGGCCAGATTGGAGCCCGAAACGGTGGCCAAAATCTGCGCCGGCTGCTCGTCGCCGATGCTGGTGCCCAGCAGCGCATCGAGCGCGTTGAACAGCACGTTCTGCGCCTTCCAGCCTATGGTGTTGAAGGCCAGGGTCACGCCCACGGCCGCGCCGTCGGCATCGGCCTTGGCGGTGTTTTCGGCTTCGATGCGCGCCGCGTTGCGGGCGCGCGCGGTCAGGTCACCCCCGGCGCTGATGTCGCTGTCAAGCACCGTGGCGCGCACATCGGAGAGCACCAGGTTGGTGGCAATCAGGCCCTTGAAGGCCATGGAGGCCGCGGCGGCGCCCTCTTCAGCGGCTACCTCTTCATCTGCCGCTGCCGCTTCGGCGGCGGCCTGGTCTTCGATCGATGCTGATTGATCGGTGGCCACCTCATCGGCCGCTGCCGCATCCTGGGCTACCCCATCCTCGGCCGCTGAATCTTCGGCTGCGGCATCCGTCTGGGGGTCTCTGAGTTCAGGCAACTCCTGGTCCGACAACAAAGCGGTGATGCTGGCCGAGCCGCGCGCGAGCAGGGTCACGTCGCCCTCGGCCTCGATGGCGGCGCTGTCCACCAGAGCCTTGACCACATTGCGCACGTCGTTGCGCACCAGTTGCGCGCCCAAGGCGGCCTTGCCCTCGCTGCCTGTGGCCGCGCCTATGCGCGCAACAATGCCCGAGGTGTCGCTGGCCTTGATGTGCACGTTGCCGCCGACGGCAAACACCGTGTCATCGGGCAAGGCCATCTCGCCCGCTTCGGTCTTGGGTGTGAGCAGCACATGTGAATCTGCGCTGACCAGGTTGGAGGCCAGCGTCAGGCCCACCGCCACGCCGCCGCTGGACTGCACGGTGTTTTCAATCGAAGCGTTGATCTGCGGCACGGTCACGGCAGTGAGCGTGAGGTCTTCGCCCACATCCAGCGTGGTGTTGGTGATCTCGGCGCTGGACTGGGCGCTGTCGGTCTGGGCCAAAGCGTCGGTGCCGATCAGGGTGTCGATGGCAGCCGAGAAGATGTTTTGCGGCTTCCAGCCTATGGTGTTGAAGGCCAGCACCACGCCGGCAGCCACGCCCGAGCTTTCGGTGCTGGCGGTGTTTTCGGCGTCTATGGTGGCGGTGTTTTCCGCCTCCACGCCCAGGCTGCCGCCGACGGTCACCATGCTGTCGCGCAGCGAGGCGTCGGCATCGATCAAGATGCGGTTGGTGGCGATCAGGCCGTTGGCTGCCACCGAGGTGGCGCCGCCGCCGGCATCAGCGCCTGCATCAGCACCCGCATCAGCGCCGGCACCTGCATCAGCCGCCGGCTCGGCTGCGGCTCCATCAGCCGCAGCCGCCTCTTCGGCTGCAGCCACCACCTCGCCGCTCAAGGTGGCCGAAATTTGCGCAGTCGCCGAGGCGGTGATGGAGGCATCGCCGCCTGTGGTCAGGGTCAGGCTCCAGGCATCGGCTGCCACCTGCGAGCGCACATCGTTGAGCGAGAACACGCCGCCGGCGGCCACCGTCGCCCCCGAGCCGCCTGCCACGTTGGACGACATCGACACTTCGGCGCTGATGCCCGCATCGTCGGCGGCCGAGACGCTCAAGCCACCGCCGACATCGAGCACCGCCTGATCGGCACCGGCCAGCTGCTTCTTGCCGTCGACAAAGGCCCGGGTGTCCGAGCGCACCCGGTTGCTGGCCAAGATCATGGCCGCGCCCACCGACATGCCGCCGGCGCCGCCGCCGAGCACATCGGCGGCGTTGCTGATCAGCGCCTCGATGCCCATGGTGTTTTCGGCCGTTACGCTCACCTCGCCGGCGACTGTGAGGTCGCTGCCGCGCACATAGGCTTGGGTCATCAAGGGCGAGGCGGTGGCGCCGATGTCGGTGCCCAAAATGCTGTTGAGGCCGGCCGCGGCAATATTGCCCATGTCCCAGCCGACCGCGTTAAAGGCCAGCGAGGCGCCTGCGGCAGCGCCCGAACTGACGGCCGTGCCGGCCTTGCTTTGGGCCTCCAGCGCAGCACTGTTGACCGCCTGCACCGCCAGATCGCCGTCGGTGGCTTCAAACGTGCTGTCCTCGACATAGGCCAGCACCTGGCCGTTGAACTGGTTCCAGGCAAAGGTGCCGCCAAAGGCCATCTGCATGCCCGAGCCGCTGCCTGCGCTGGTCTCGCCCTCGGCCGGGGTGGCCGCCTCTTCTTGGCCGGCTGCAGCTTCACTGTCGAACACCGCCATAGACTCCAGCGAGACGCTCAGGCTGCTGTCGTTGCTGGCCAGTACCGCCATCTCGCTGGCGCTCACCGTGCTGCTGAGCAGATAGGCCGAAACCTTGCGATCGACGGTGTTGGTGGTCGAGGCAATGCCCACCTTGAGCGTGTCGAGCTTGGGGATGTCGGCCGAAAAGCCTTCGCTGGTGGCGGTAAAACTCGCCAGGTCCTGGGCGATCAGGGCAATGGCGCCGGTGCTGATGAGCTCAGAGCCTTCAACCCAGGCCTCGGTGCTGCCCTCCACCTTGTTGCGGGCGATCTTGCCATTGGCCAGGGCGCTGGTTTCATTGAGCGCGTAGACATTGAGCGCGCCTATCTCCAGGCTGGAATTGGCGACGAAAGCCTGCACATCGTGGTCGATGTTGCTGATGTGCAAGCCCACCAGGGACGACATCACCGAGCCGTAGATGCCGGCGTTCTCGCCGTCCTCGTTGCCCGCGCCGTCCAGGCTGGCTGCAGCTATTTGCACCAAACCGTCGGCACTGCTGATGCGCGTGGGATTGGCCGTGTCCTCTTGGCTGCCCAGCCCCGCCACTGTCTTGCGCACCACATCGATCTGCGTCCAGCCCAGCTCGAAGCCTTCGAGCGCCTGGCCGGCCTGGGTGTCCTTGCTCAGACCGGTGATCTCGCCGTCGGCCATGTCCAGCACCACCGAGGCATCGGTCCAGTCTATGGCCTCGATCAGCAGGCCCACGCCCTCGCTGCCGTCGTCCATGGCTGCAGGCGTCACGCTGATATCCACGCCGCCTTCCACCAGCGCCTCGGTGGTCTGGGCCAGATCGAGGGCCAGCCGGCCGCCAATCAAGCCGTCATTGGCGGCCAGCGCCCAGCGCGACTCGGTGATGGCGCTCAAAGCCAGGCTCTGCGCCGTGATGCGCGCCCCATCGGCCACGCGCACCCGCGCGGTGGTGCTGCCATTGACCTCGTAGTAGCCGGTCAGCGTGACCTCTTGCTCCAGTTCGACCGAGACCTGTGCGGCCAGCACCACATTGCCCACCACCTGTACGGTGCCGGCCACATCGATGCTGGCACTGAGCTCCAGGTCGTCGGCGCCTATGGTGAGCTGGCCCAGATCGCCCGCAAAGCTGTCGCGGGCCATCAGCAGCACATTGTTCTGCCCGGTCAGCGTACTCGTGCTTGGAATGGAGATGGACTCGACGTCGACCGACAAGCTGGTCGATCCGAGGTCGACGTTGTCGATGATCAGGCGATCGATGCCGCCTTCGCCGCGTATGCCCAGGATGCTGCTGGGCTTGGCAAACACCATCTCATAGGGCGAGGCGCCGTCGATGCGCGACAGGCGCAACATGCCATTGGCGTCGTTGCTCAGGCTCATCTGGCTGTCGCCATCGCCCAAATCAAGCACCAGGGCTTGCAGTTGCGAATTGAGCTTGAGCAGCGAGGAGGTCGAGCCGGTCCAGTTGAGCTTGCTGCTTTGCTGCGACTGCGGGCGCGTCAGGTCGATCAGGGTGGCGATGCTGGAGACGGTGGACAGGTCCAGCGGATCGGCAGCCCGCTTTTGCGCGCTGTGTTCCAGGTTCTCCACCACCAAGGGTTGGTCGGCATCGACGCGGTTGAACTGAACCAGCGGCTCTGCTGACAGCAAAATCCGGTCCTCGAGACGTTCAACCGTGCTGCGAATGCGGCGAAACGCGTGCCGCACATGGCTGGGACTCCAGCGCTTGATGTTTTTCATGTCCAACTTTCCTGCACAGAGGCTTGCTGCCGCAAGGCAGCAGACCCGGCCGCGGCAAGCACGGCACGGGTTTGGGCGCGACTGAGCGCGCCATACACAATCACAAAACCTTGACCCTGACGGTCCTGTCCGGCATGGATCCAGCCCAATTCCTGCTGGGCCCAGGCCGACAACACAGCGGGGTGCTGCGACAGATCCAGCCCCCATCGATCACACAGAGGCTTGAGCGGTGCCAGCGCGGCGCTGACCTTCAGATCGCTGCCATACAGGCGCAGGCCCACGCCGCGCCGCGCACTGCCCGGCTCGCGCACCGTCAGCAGACGCGGATCGCGCCAATAGGGCGCAGTCCGCATCGCCAGCGCCAGGCAATCGGCCACGCCGTTATAGACAGCGCGCAAATCGCTGCTCAGGCCCTCGTCCTCGCGCAGCAATGCCACCATGGCTGGCCCGTCCAGGCCGGAGATGCGCCAGTACTCGGTCTGCCCGCTGGGCGTGCGCTCTGGCGCCGGCAGATCTGCGCGCCATTTGCACGACTGGATCTGCAGCGCCACCTGGCGCTGCTGGGCAGGACGCGCGCGCAGATCGGGCGCGGGCAAGGCAAACTCGAGGTAGACCTTGGCCACCACCTGGCCGGGCGCCTGCTCCAGCGCCAGCCCGATCTGGCGGGCCTGCGGCCACAGCGACCGGAACCACTGCGCATCAGCACTGGCCATGCCCAGACGCTCGGGCAAGCCCTGCAGCCTGTGGGCGGAAACGCCTGCCGGTGAAAAGCCCGCCAGCCAGCGTCCGCAGGCCATGCCCGCTGGCGAGAGCCTGACCGAGGCCTCGCCGCCGGTGATGGGCAGGCCCTCGAGCTCGCCGAGCATGGCGCGCAGGGTGCGCTCTGCAGGGGCCGTCCAAACCGGCCATGGGGGCTGGGACAGACGCGACAGGGTGCTGATCATGAGCTGCCCCGCTGTTCAAAGGGCAAGGCAGAGGCCAGCCAGTCGTCATGGCGCAGCACAGAGAAACGACGCGCAAAGGCGTCGGCCTCGGCGCGCCGCTGGGCCCAGGCAAAAGCCAGCCGTGCCAGCCGGGCGCTGAGCGCCGGTGCCGCACTGTGCAAGGCGCGCAGCCCATGGCGCAGCCAGCCGGGCAGATAGCGCTGGGCCAGGTTGTCTTGCAGGCTCAGGTGGACCGAGATGCTGCCCGGGTCGCCCTGACGGCCGCAGCGGCCGGCCAGCTGCCGGTCTATGCGCGCCGACTCATTGATCTCGGCAATGATCACATGCAGACCGCCACTGTCGCGCACCTGCGGATGCAGCTTGACGTCGGTGCCGCGGCCGGCCATGTTGGTGGCAATCGTCACCCGAGCGGGCTGGCCGGCCTCGGCCACGATGGCCGCCTCCTGGGCATGCTGAAGGGCATTGAGCAAAGCAGGCTGCAGCCCCTGCGCCTGCAGCAAACCGGTCAGCACCTGGCTGGACTCGACGCTGCGCACCCCCACCAGCACCGGGCGCCCGCTGCGCTGCAGGGCC
>JBAXEN010000030.1:0-20351 GCA_037140415.1 Betaproteobacteria bacterium
ACAGGTAAGCGTGATGGGGGTGAGCCGCGCCAAAGACCTGCACCACCCGCGCCAGGGCTTTGTCAAAGCCGGCGCGCATGTCCAGCGGTTCGGTGGACATCCAGATCGCCTCGATGCGGATCACCGAAGCAGCTCGCGCAGCAGGCTCGCACACTCGGGCGCTGGGCACTGCAAGTTGACCACCCAGTCCGCTCGCTGAAGTCTCAATTGCAGCAACGGTGGTGCGGCACCCGGCGGCTCGCCCGCAGTGCTTACCGGCAGCGGCAATGCAACAAATGCGGCTGGCTCACCCTGGCTGGCAGTGAGCGTGAAGGCCTGATCTTGCCGCGCCTCCCGAAGCCAGCGATGCACCATGTTCGAGTGCAGGCCATGGGACAAAGCAACACCCCCGACGCTGGCGCCAGGCTGCCCGCACTGGGCGACAACCTGCGCCTTGAACGTCTTGCTGTAATCACGCCGGCGAGGCCGGCCATCGTTTGAAAACTGTTCCATCGTCTCCACGATCCTCCAATCGTGTACACGATGCCAGCTTCATCGGGTCGAATCAAGATGGGTTGGCCGGACGGATACTATCAAACGTCGATATTGGCCGCCCGCAAGGCGTTGGTCTCAATGAAGTCGCGCCGCGGCTCCACATCGTCGCCCATGAGCATGGAAAACACGTGGTCAGCTTCTATCGCGTCGTCGATCTGAACACGCAGCAGGCGCCGCACCGCCGGATCCATGGTGGTCTCCCACAACTGCTCGGGATTCATCTCGCCCAAGCCCTTATAACGCTGGCGCGCCGTCGCATGCTCGGCCTGGGCCACCAACCAGCGCATGGCCTGACGGAAGTCACTGACGCGCTCCTGCTTTTGCCGCTCGCCTTCGCCACGCATGACCACCGCCTTGTCGCTGAGCAAATGGCGAAAGGTTTGAGCCGCTTCTGCCAGCGCTTCATAGTCAGCACCGTGGACGAAGTCCTGGGTGATGATGCTGCTCTTGATATTGCCGTGGTGCTTGCGGCTGATGCGCAAAATCGGTTTGTCGGTGCGGACATCAAACTCACCGGCCACTTGGGCATCGGGCAGGTGTGCTTGCAAAGCTGCTGCGCTGGTCTGCGCTGCCGGCAAGGTATCGAGGTCCAATGAAACGCCATCGGCCACCGCACGCAGTGCCTCCTGATCCATAAAGCCGGCGAGCCTGTTGATCACCGACTCGGCCACCTGGTGCTTGCGGGCCAACTCAGCCAAAGTATCGCCCGTCAGAACCGTACCGTTACCTGTGTCTATGCTGGCTTCCTTGAGAGCGATGCGAATGAGAAAGCCATCGAGTGCTGCCGCATCCTTGAGGTAGAGCTCCTCTTTGCCGGCTTTGACCTTGTACAGCGGCGGCTGCGCGATGTAGATGTGACCCCGCTCGACCAATTCAGGCATCTGCCGATAAAAGAAGGTCAGCAACAAGGTGCGGATATGCGCTCCATCGACGTCTGCGTCGGTCATGATGATGATGCGGTGATAGCGCAGCTTGGCCACATTGAAATCATCGGCCCCACTCTTGCCATCGCTGACGCCACTTCCCGCATGCCCAATACCCGTGCCCAAGGCAGTGATCAAAGTCAGAATCTCATTGCTGGTCAGCAGCTTTTCATAGCGCGCTTTTTCCACATTCAAAATCTTGCCGCGCAGAGGCAAGATGGCCTGAAACTTTCGGTCTCGCCCTTGCTTGGCCGAGCCACCGGCGGAATCACCCTCCACAATGTAAATCTCGCACAGCGCGGGGTCTTTTTCCTGGCAATCGGCCAACTTACCAGGCAGTCCCATGCCATCGAGCACACCTTTGCGGCGCGTCATCTCCCGCGCTTTGCGCGCGGCCTCTCTGGCCCTGGCTGCCTCCACAATCTTGCCGCAGATGATCTTGGCATCGTTGGGCCGCTCTTCCAAGTAATCCGTCAGCGTCTTGGCCACGATGTCTTCGACCGGACCACGGACCTCACTCGATACCAGCTTGTCCTTGGTCTGGCTGGAAAACTTCGGCTCGGGCACCTTGACCGACAAAACACAGCACAAACCTTCGCGCATGTCGTCACCTGAGACTTCGACCTTGGCCTTTTTGGCCAGCTCATTGCTCTCGATGTACTTGCTGATGACCCGCGTCATCGCCGCTCGCAAACCGGTCAGGTGGGTACCGCCATCGCGCTGCGGAATGTTGTTGGTAAAGCACAGCACGTTCTCGTTGTAGCCGCTGTTCCACTGCATCGATACCTCAACACCAATGGTGGTGCCTTGGTCGCTTTGACGCTCACCCGTCGCATGGAAAGCATTGGGATGCAGAACCTGCTTGCCCTTGTTGATGAAATCAACAAAGCCTTTGACACCACCGGCGCCTGAGAAATCGTCTTCCTTGCCGCTGCGCTCATCCTTCAAGCGGATCTTGACGCCGTTGTTCAGAAAACTCAGTTCGCGCAAGCGCTTACTCAAGATCTCGTAGTGAAAATCATGGTTTTCTTTGAAGATGTCCACGTCGGGCAAAAAGTGCACCTCGGTCCCGCGCTTGTCGGTCTCTCCGATGACACGCATCGGTGAGATTTCAATGCCACCTGTTTTTTCAGTGATGCGGTTTTGCACCACGCCCCGACTAAATTCGAGGGTGTGAACCTTGCCTTCGCGACGAATGATCAAACGCAGCATCTTGGACAAGGCGTTGACGCAACTCACGCCTACACCGTGCAGGCCACCAGAAACTTTGTAGCTGTTCTGGTTGAACTTGCCACCCGCGTGCAGCTCCGTCAGTGCGATTTCAGCGGCCGAGCGCTTGGGCTCATGCTTGTCGTCCATCTTGATGCCGGTCGGAATTCCCCGACCGTTATCGACCACACTGATCGAGTTGTCGGTATGAATGGTGACCACGATGTCGTCACAGTGACCGGCCAAAGCTTCGTCAATGGAGTTGTCGACCACTTCAAAAACCAGGTGATGCAAACCCGTTCCATCGGAGGTGTCTCCAATGTACATGCCGGGGCGCTTGCGCACGGCTTCCAATCCCTCAAGGATTTGAATCGCGCTCTCACCATAGGCCTCCGAAGCGCCTGCCTGATGAGCATCGATCGGCGGCTGGGCCATGTCACTGGGTTGATTGTCTTGGGTCATAAGTGCTTTCGGGATCTCTTCCAATAAGCAAACCCGCGCTCTGGCGCGGGTTGCTGGTCTGATCGCATGCCGCCAATCAGAATCAAATGCGCATCGGCATCACCACGTACTTGAAGGCCTTGTCATCCGGAATGGTGAACAAGGCCGAGCTGTTGGAGTCGGCCATCTCCACCTTGACCATGTCCTGGTTCATATTGCCCAACACATCGATCAGGTAGGTCACGTTAAAACCGATTTCGATGCTGTCGCCCTGGTAATCGACATCAATTTCATCGCTGGCTTCCTCCTGCTCCGCGTTGTTTGAAGCCACACGCAAGGTGCCAGGATCGAGATTCAAGCGTACGCCCTTGAACTTCTCACTGGTCAGGATGGCGGTGCGCTGCAGACTGGACAACAGGGTCTGACGGCCGACCAGAACGATGTTGTTGTGGTTCTTGGGTATCACCCGGTTGTAGTCGGGGAACTTACCCTCCACCAGCTTGGTCACAAACTCCATGCCACCAAAACTGAACTTGGCCTGGTTGCCCGCGAAGCGCATCTCGATGGCGCCGTCTTGATCGCTGAGCAGACGCTGCAACTCCAGCACCGTCTTGCGCGGCAAGATCACCTCCTGACGCTGCTGCACATCCACATCCAGGTCGGCCGATGAATACGCCAGCCTATGGCCGTCGGTGGCCACCAGGCTCAACTGCTTGCCCTCGGCCACAAACAAAATGCCATTGAGGTAGTAGCGGATGTCATGGACGGCCATGGCAAACGAGACCTGCGCCAGCAAGGCCTTGAGGGTCTTCTGTGGAACCGAAAAAGCAGGCCCATATTGACTGGCTTCCTGCACCAGGGGAAAGTCTTCTGCCGGCAAGGTTTGCAACATAAAACGGCTCTTGCCGCCTTTGAGCAAGAGCTTGTTTTGGTTGGACTCCAAACTCACGGTCTGATCGCTGGGCATGGAACGCAGGATGTCGATCAGTTTGCGGGCGCCAACGGTGCAGGTGAAGTTGCCTTCGTCACCGCCGAAACTGCCTTGGGTCCGAATCTGTATCTCCAAATCGCTGGTGGTCCATTCGATCTGCGTGCCTGTCTTGCGAATCAGCACATTGGCCAAAATGGGCAAGGTGTGACGGCGTTCAACAATGCCTGCGACGGATTGCAAGGCTGCCAGCACTTGCTCTTGGGCTGCTTTGAGGACGATCATGCGGCGTGTTCTTTCTTGTCTTCTTTATGTCTTCAATTTAAAGATAGTAGTGGTAGTAGAGGGCAGCCCGCGCTGTGGACACCTCTATTTTCCCCTTTTTAATCAATCACTTTCGGGGTCGCCAAGCCTGTTGAGCAAGGTGCGCGTCCATGGGGAGCATTGTGGAACAAGTCGGACCTTTGGCCCCCGCCTGTGGATAAGGCGGTAGTTGTTCCAATCTTGTCCCCAATCTTGGACACAGGGCGGTCAAAGCGTTTCATCCTTTGAGCGTCTGTTCAAGAACATGCAGTTGCTGGTTCAATTCAACCAATTTTTGGCGCTCAGCCCCCATTTTTCGAACAGCATGCAAGACGGTGGTGTGGTCCCGCCCGCCAAACAACTCACCGATCTCAGGCAGACTCTTTTGAGTCAGCTCCTTAGCCAGGTACATCGCGATCTGACGCGGTCTGGCAATGCTGGCAGGCCGTTTTTTGGAGTACATGTCAGCGACTTTGATCTTGTAGAAATCGGCCACTGTCTTTTGGATGTTTTCCACGGAAATTTGCCGATTTTGAATAGACAGCAGGTCACGCAAGGCTTCTCGGGCCAGCTGTATGGAAATGTCCTTCTGGTTGAACCGGGAGTAGGCCAGAATTTTGCGCAAAGCCCCTTCGAGTTCACGCACATTGGATCGAACGTTTTTGGCCACAAAGAAAGCCACTTCCTCGGGCATGGAAGCGCCTTCAATTTCTGCCTTACGTATCAGGATGGCGACCCGCATCTCCAACTCCGGTGGCTCTATGGCCACCGTCAAGCCAGAGTCGAAACGTGAGACCAGCCTTTCATGGATGTCGGTCAGGCCTTTGGGATAGGTGTCGCTGGTCATCACAATGTGTGACTTTTTCGCCAGCAAGGCCTCGAAGGCGTTGAAAAATTCTTCCTGCGTCCGGTCCTTGTTGGCAAAAAACTGGACATCGTCGATCAGCAGAAGATCGAGCGAGTGGTAGTGTTCTTTGAACTCGTCGAAAGTCTTGCGCTGATAGGCTTTAACCACATCGGATACAAATTGCTCGGCGTGGATGTAGAGAACTTTGGCGCTCGGGTTGTCCGCCAGCAGTTTGTTGCCGATGGCATGCACTAAATGTGTCTTGCCAAGACCGACCCCACCGTAGATGAACAAAGGGTTGTAGAGCTGGCCCAGGCTGCTGGCCACATGCATCGCTGCGGCCCGCCCCATGCGGTTGGCAGTGCCTTCGATCAGCGTGTCAAAGGTCAAAGCAGTATTGAGTCTGTTTTTAAACCCTGGGCTGGGTTCATCGACGGGCAGCAGCCCCAGAGGCTCGGCCAGAGGGATCAGATCCTGGTTGATAGAAATAGGCTTTAAGGGCCTTTCCTTAGGAGTAATCACTAACTCCAACTGGATGGCCTGGCCACTCAACCGTTCGAGCATGGCCTGGATCTGCTGCCCATATTGGGCCCGTATCCAGTCCAATTTGAAGCGATTGCCGACCATCAAGGTCAGCTTCGACAGGTCCGGACTTACCTGCGCGACCAGCGGGCGGATCCAGGTGTTGAATTGCTGTTCGGGCAGAACTCGGGCGAGTTGATCCAGGCAACCGTGCCAAAGATCGGGTCGCTGCTGCGTATCGAGAGCCTCGTTCATGGGCAAAAGTTCAAGTTTGTCTTTCAGAACCGGCCCATGGACGGCTTGTGGATAGCATCGATCTAGTCAGCGCTGCAGTGTAGCCTGACGAGGGACTTATCCACAATCTTGACAGCAGCTGAAATTTAGGCTTGGGCTGCTCCAGCGGATCGATGAGGACTGTGCGAGCCCCAGGTATTCACGCCAGCTTGGACTGGGGCCATCAGGGCCAACTTGGGCCAACCCCAGACGCTGAAGTGCTTTTTCTTGTCGGCAAGCCGGCTTTGATTCATAATGGTGGGTTTCCCGTCCGCACGGACCCGGGGATTTACCCAGGCTGGCAAAGATTGCAAATTTTGCTCATGGCCGGCATGGACAAATCAACAGCCCACCCCAGTGCGGGCATCAAGGATTCATCATGAAACGTACGTATCAGCCTTCCAAAGTCAAACGCGCCCGCACCCATGGTTTTCTGGCCCGCATGCGCACCCGCGGCGGCCGGGCGGTGATCAATGCACGCCGCGCCAAGGGCCGCAAGCGTCTGGCTGTCTGAGCTGTTTCGGCTTAGCGGGCAAGGCTTTGCAGAGGCTGCAGACCCGCGCACAGTTTGAGGCTGTGCTCAAGGGCCCCATTTTGGCCAAGACAGCACACTTCGCCATCCATGCGCAGCACTTGCCTTTGCCAGGCCGGGGCGAGGCGGCCCTTGATCCGCAACAGGCGGCTCTGGGTGCCATGGTCCCCAAGCGCTGGGCCAAGCGGGCGGTGACCCGCAATCTGCTCAAGCGGCAGATTTATGCCCTGTCACATCACCTGCTCCAGTCCGGCACGCCCCGCGCGTTCGTCGTTCGTCTGCGGCAGAGCTTTTCAAGGCAGCAATTTTCAGCCGCCGCGTCAGAGCAGCTCAAACAGGCGGCTTGTTTGCAGTTACTGAGCCTTTATGCCAAAGCCAGTGAGGCCAGCGCGTGACGAAAACTCTCTGGAACCTGCCGCGCAGCATCTTGCTGTTTTTGGTGCGGGCCTATCGGCTTCTACTCAGTCCCAGCTTGGGTTCGGCCTGTCGCTTTGAACCCACTTGTTCGGTCTACGCGATGGAGTCCCTGGCGCGTCACGGCGCCACGGGTGGCAGCTACCTGACCCTGCGCCGATTGGTGCGTTGCCATCCCTGGTGCGATGGCGGCCATGATCCTGTTCCTCTCCATGTCTTCAGCCGCGCAACCGCGCAGCCTCATTCATCTCCAACCAAGCCGCTTCCATGAACGATATCCGTCGCACGATCCTGTGGGTCATTTTTGGCTTTTCCATGGTGCTGCTCTGGGATCAATGGCAGATCCACAACGGCCACAAGCCCACCTTTTTCCCGCAGCCCACCCCCGCCGTGAAAGCGCCAGCCAATTCGTCGGGCGGTGCAGCGGCCGTGCCCACACCCACACCCACAGGCGCCGGCCTTACGCCAGCGACCCCCTCTCAGGTTCCGACAGCACTTGGCACAACGCCCAGCAGCCCACGCCAGCGCGTTGACATCAAGACGGACGTGTTGCAGCTGAGCTTTGACACCGAAGGCGGATCTCTGGTGCGTTCGGCATTTACCAAATATGCGGACCTCAAAGCTGCGGACAAGGGCTTTGTGCTCTTTGATGAGAGCAAAGATCGTGTCTACCTGGCCCAGACCGGCCTGATCGGTGTCCCAGGCAGCAGCTTGCCCACCCACAAGACGCCGATGACCTTGGTGTCGACCGAGCGTGAGTTCAAGCCCGGTCAGGACAGCCTGGAATTGCGCTTTGAGTCGCCCGAGATCGGTGGCCTCAAGCTGGTCAAAACCTATCAAATTAAGCGCTCCTCCTATGACTTGGCCGTGCGCCACGAGATCGTCAACACAGGAACGGCTCCTGTGACTGCCCAGCTCTACCTGCAGCTGGTGCGCGACGGCAACAAGCCTGAGGGCGAGTCCTCTTTTTACTCCACCTTCACCGGCCCGGCGGTCTACACCGAGGCCAAGAAATACCAGAAGGTGGAGTTTGGCGACATCGAGAAGAACAAGATCGAGGTCGAAAAGCAGTCCAACAACGGCTATGTGGCCATGGTGCAGCACTACTTTGCTTCAGCTTGGTTGCTGGCCCAGGGCGTGCAGCGCGATATTTTTCTGCGCAAGGTCGACAACAACCTGTATGCGGTCGGCATGATCGCAGCCGCCGAAACCGTTGCCGGCGGCGCCAGCAAAACCCTGGAATCGCGTCTTTTCATCGGACCGCAGGAAGAAAAAACCCTGGAGGCGATTGCGCCCGGGCTGGAACTGGTCAAAGACTACGGCTGGTTCACCATCCTGGCCAAGCCCCTGTACTGGCTGCTTTACGAGTTGCACAAGGTGATCAACAACTGGGGCTGGGCGATTGTGGCCCTGGTGTTGCTGATCAAGATGGCTTTTTACTGGCTCAACGCCAAAGCGTACGCGAGCATGGCCAAGATGAAGGCCATCAATCCGAAGATCATGGAAATGCGCGAACGCCTGAAGGACAAGCCGCAAGAAATGCAGATGGCCATGATGAAGATCTACAAGGAAGAAAAAGTCAACCCGATGGGTGGCTGCTTTCCCATCATGATTCAGATCCCGGTCTTCATTGCCCTGTACTGGGTTTTGCTCTCCAGCGTGGAAATGCGCAATGCGCCGTGGGTCGGATGGATCCATGATTTGTCGGCGCCGGACCCATTTTTCATTTTGCCGTTGGTCATGACGCTGACCACCTTGCTGCAGACCGCCCTCAATCCGGCCCCGCCCGATCCGATGCAGGCCAAGCTGATGTGGTTCATGCCCCTGATTTTTAGCGTGATGTTCTTCTTCTTCCCGGCGGGCCTGGTGCTCTACTGGATTACCAACAACATCTTGTCGATTGCTCAGCAGTGGGTGATCAACACCCGCATGGGTGTGCCCCCGCAGTTCAACCTGCCCAAGTTCAAGTAAGCCGCGGCTTGGGACTTGCTCCGTCTCCCCCAGGGAGAGGGTTGGGGTGAGGGCAGCGGCCTGAGTGTCCACGCCGAAGACTCGCCAACTGCCAGCCCATGCTTGCCCACCCACAAGACCCCATCGTTGCGATCGCCACCGCCCCAGGGCGTGGCGCGGTCGGCATGGTGCGTGTCTCGGGCAAAAATCTGCGGCCCCTGGTGCGCGCCCTCACCGGCCGTAGCTTGCAAGCGCGCCTGGCCACCTATGGCCCTTTCCTGGACGCGCAGGGTCTGGCCATCGACCGGGGCTTGGCCTTATTTTTTCCTGCGCCGCATTCCTACACCGGCGAGGACGTGCTCGAACTCCAGGCCCACGGCGGGCCGGTGGTTTTGCAGCTCTTGTTGCAGCGCTGCTTGGAGGCCGCCCAGGGCGATGTGCTGCCCGGCCTGCGCGCAGCCCAGCCCGGCGAATTCACGCAGCGCGCGTTTCTCAACGACAAGATTGACCTGGCCCAGGCCGAGGCGATCGCTGACCTGATTGACGCCAGCACCGAGACCGCCGCGCGCTCGGCCGCGCGTTCGCTCTCTGGGGAGTTCTCGCAGGAAATCAAGGCGCTGCTCGAGCAGCTCACCCACCTGCGCATGTTGGTGGAGGCCACCTTGGATTTCCCCGAGGAGGACATCGATTTCATCGAGCAGGCCGACGCCCGAGGCCAGCTCGAGCGCCTGCAGCAGCGCCTGGCCGCCGTCAGGCAGCGTGCCCAGCAAGGCGCAATCTTGCGCGAAGGCATCAAGGTGGTGATCGCCGGCCAGCCCAACGCTGGCAAAAGCTCCCTGCTCAACGCGCTGGCCGGCGCCGAGCTGGCCATCGTCACGCCAATTGCCGGCACCACGCGTGACAAAGTCTCGCAGCTGATCCAAATCGAAGGTGTACCGCTGCATGTGGTGGACACAGCGGGCCTGCGCGACCCCGAGCTGCCTGGCGTCGATCCGGTGGAAAAAATAGGCATCGCGCGTGCCTGGGAAGAGATTGGCAGTGCCGATGCCGTTCTTTTTCTGCGCGACCTCACCCGCCAGTGGGGCGATGGCGAGGAAGTCCACGCCTATCGCAGCGCAGATGAAGCCATCGCCCAGCTGCTGGCCCGTCAGCTGCCAGCCGCTACGCCGGTGCTGCGGGTCTGGAACAAATCCGATGCGGCCTTGCCCGAGGCTCAGGCAGACGGCTTGCGCTTGTCGGCCAAGACCGGCGAAGGTCTGGACGCGCTGCGCCACCAACTGCTCAAAATCGCAGGCTGGCAGTCTGCGCCCGAGGGGGTGTTCATGGCCCGTGAGCGTCATGTGCAGGCGCTGCAAGCGGTGCAACAGCAGCTGGACAAGGCGCAGGCGCAGCTGCAGTGGGCTGCGCCTGCGCTGGACCTGCTGGCCGAAGACCTGCGCCAGGCCCAGGTCGCGCTCAGTCAGATCACCGGCGAGTTCACGCCCGACGACCTGCTCGGCGAGATTTTTTCCAAGTTCTGCATCGGCAAGTAGCCGCAAGCGCAGGGCCTCCAAGGCCCCTGCTCGCTACACTGGCCCTCCCCATGAAGGAGCCCTGATGATGAAATCGCGCGCCGCCGTGGCCTTTCAGGCCGGCCAGCCCCTGCAGATCGTTGACATCGATGTCGCACCGCCTAAAAAGGGCGAGGTGCTGATCAAGATCACTCACACCGGGGTCTGCCACACCGACGCCTTCACGCTCTCCGGAGACGACCCGGAAGGGCTGTTTCCGGCCGTGCTCGGGCATGAGGGTGCTGGCATCGTGGTCGAGGTCGGCGAGGGCGTCACCAGCGTGCAGCCCGGCGACCATGTGATCCCGCTCTACACCGCCGAATGCGGCCAGTGTCTCTTTTGCAAGTCCGGCAAGACCAACCTGTGCGTGGCCGTGCGCGCCACCCAGGGCAAGGGCGTCATGCCCGACGGCACCACGCGCTTTTCCTACCAAGGCAAACCCATCTTCCACTACATGGGCTGCTCGACCTTCAGCGAGTACACCGTGGTGGCCGAGGTCTCGCTGGCCAAGATCCGGCCCGACGCCAACCCCGAGCAGGTCTGCCTGCTCGGCTGCGGCGTGACCACCGGCTTGGGCGCGGTCAAGAACACCGCCAAGGTGCAGCCGGGTGACACGGTGGCCGTGTTCGGCCTGGGCGGCATTGGCCTGGCGGTGGTGCAGGGCGCCAAGCTGGCCCAGGCGGGTCGCATCATCGCCATAGACACCAACCCCTCCAAGTTTGAGTTGGCGCGCACCTTTGGCGCGACCGACTGCGTCAACCCCAAGGACCATGACAAACCCATACAGCAGGTGATCGTGGAGATGACCGGCTGGGGCGTGGACCACAGCTTCGAGTGCATCGGCAACACCCAGGTGATGCGCGCGGCGCTCGAATGCGCCCACCGCGGCTGGGGCCAGAGCGTGATCATCGGCGTGGCCGGCGCCGGCCAGGAAATCTCCACCCGGCCCTTTCAGCTGGTCACCGGCCGGCGCTGGCTGGGCACGGCCTTTGGCGGCGTCAAGGGTCGCAGCCAGCTGCCAGGCATGGTCGAGGACGCCATGGCCGGGCGCATCCAGCTGGCGCCCTTCGTCACCCACACCATGGGCCTGGCCGAGATCAACCACGCCTTCGAGCTGATGCACGAGGGCAAGTCCATCCGCTCGGTGGTTCACTTTTAAGCCGGTACTGGCCCCCGCAGGCCTTCAGGCGCGGGCCGCACGCAAGTCCTTGGTATTTCTACTAGTGGACATGTCAACCATCTCGGCCCGATAGTCGGTGTAGGTCGCCTGCCGTCGAGCGCGGGCGACCGACATCTTCAACGAGCAGGAGACAAGCATGGGCTTCAGGATGAATGGGTGGCGCGGCGCCTTGGTGCTGGCCGCCATGGTCGGGGCGGCGCAGGCGCAGACGGTCAAGGTCGGCATCATCGGCCCGTTTTCGGGCCCGTTTGCCCACTACGGCACCTTGTTCAAGGCCGGCGCCGAGGCCTATGTGGCCAGCCAAGGCGGCAAGTTGGCCGGCCAGAACATTGAGTTCGTCTGGCGCGATGAGGGCGGGCCTAACCCGGCCAACACCCGCACGCTGGCCCAGGAGCTGGTGGTCAAGGACAAGGTGGACTACATCGGCGGCATCGTGTTCTCGCCCAATGCTTCGGCAGTAGCGCCGGTGATTCAGGAGTCCAAGACGCCCATGGTGATCTTCAATGCCGCCACCAGCGACATCACCACCAAGTCCGACTACTACATCCGCACCAGCTACACGCTGTGGCAGGTCACGGTGCCGGCGGCCCAACACGCGGCCAAAAAGGGCTACAAGCGCGTGGTCACCGCGGTCTCGGACTATGCGCCCGGCATCGACGCCGAGACCGCCTTCAAGGCCGAGTTCAGCAAGCTCGGCGGCCAGGTCACGGAGTCCATCCGCATGCCGGTGCGCACCACCGACTTTGCGCCCTTTGCTCAGCGCATCAAGGCCAGCGGCGCGCAGGCGGTCTATGTGTTCCTGCCGGGTGGCCCGCCCAACCTCGGCTTTGTGAAGGCCTACCAGGAAAACGGCCTGCGCCAGGCCGGCATCGAATTTCTCGGCACCGCCGAGACCGACGAGTTCGACCTGCAAAAGTTTGGCGACAGCGCGCTGGGTCTGAACACCTTGTTCCACTACTCCGGCGCCCGCGACAGCGCTGCCAACAAAGCGTTTGCTGCCGCGGTGGCCAAGCAGAACAAGGACGCGGTGCTCAACTACGCTACCGTGGGTGCCTGGGATGGCATGTACGTGATTCACAAGATGATCGAGGCCACTGGCGGCAAGCGCGATGGCGACAAGGCCATGGCCGCCGCCAAGACGCTCAAATGGGAAAGCCCGCGCGGGCCGGTATCGATAGACCCGACCACCCGCCACATCACGCAAAACGTTTACCTGCGCGTGGTTGAAAAAGGCCCCGGCGGTCTGCTGATCAACAAAGAGACGCAGACCTTCCCCGCCCAAGTGGACCACGGCCTGGCCAAGTGAGGCTCCAGCGGTGATGGGCTTGCTGGCCAACATCCTGATCGACGGCATCGCCTATGGCATGGTGCTGTTCATCATTTCGGTGGGCCTGTCCATCACCCTGGGGCTGATGCGTTTCGTCAACCTGGCCCACGGTGCTTTTGCCATGACTGGCGGCTACCTGGCGGCCTGGCTGGTGCGGCTGCAGGGCTGGCCGTTTGGCGCCGGCGTTCTTGCCGCCGTGCTGCTGACGGGCGTGCTGGGGGCGGTGCTGGAAGCCCTGGTGCTGCGGCGCCTGTACAGGCGCAGCGAGCTGCAGCAGGTGCTATTCACCATCGGCCTGACCTTTTTGTTTGTGGCCACCGCCAATTTGCTGGCTGGCCCCGAGGTGCAACTCATTCCCCTGCCGGCCTGGCTCAAGACGCCGGTGGATCTGGGCATCCGCACGTTGCCGGCGCAGCGCCTGCTGGTCATTGCGGCCGGCCTGGCGGTGCTGGCCTTGAGCGCCTGGGTGATGGGGCGCTCGCGCTTTGGCATTTGGCTGCGCGCGACGGTCGACAACACCGGCGCCGCCGCCGCGCTGGGCATCCCGGTGCAATGGGTCTATGCGCTGACCTTCGGCGTGGGCGCAGCGCTGGCGGGGCTGGGCGGCATTTTGGGCGCCGAGCTGATGCCGCTGGAGCCCTACTACCCGATCAAGTACCTGGTGCTGGTGCTGGTGGTGGTGGCTGTGGGCGGCATGGGCAGCATCACCGGCTCGGCCGCTGCCGCCCTGGCCCTGGGCACCATCGAGACGGCCAGCAAATACCTGGCCTCCGACTGGGGCAGCTTGTTCTTCTTCCTGGCCATGGCCTTGTTCCTGGCCTGGCGCCCGCACGGGCTGCTGGTGGCCCGGCGTGCCTGAAGCCAGACGGTTCTTGCCCATGTCCAGCCCGTCCCTCGCTCCCCTGCCCTGGTGGCGCCAGGCGCTGCCTTATGGCGTCTTGCTCGCACTGGCGTTGCTGATCTACTTCGTCTTTCCCGACCAGCTGCCCTTGGCCGCGCGCATTGCCGCGCTGGCCATTTTTGTGATGTCGCTGGACCTGGTGGTCGGCTACGGCGGCTTGGCCACGCTGGGCCATTCGGCGCTGTACGGCGTGGGCGCCTATGCCGCTGGTCTGCTGGCCATGCACCTGAGCGGCAACCCGCTTTTGGGGCTGCTGGCGGGCGCCGGCGCCGGCGCAGCCCTGGCCTTTTTGAGCGGTCTGTTTCTGCTGCGCTACGAGGGCCTGACCTTCTTGATGCTGTCCATCGCCATCAGCCAGATCGTGCAGAACCTGGCCAGCAAGCTGCGCCAGTGGACTGGCGGTGACGACGGCCTGTCGGGCTTTAGCGTCGGCAAGGTGCTGGGCCTGGCCTCCTTCGATTTGCAGGGCCGGATCGCCTTCCTCTATTGTTTTGCGGTGATGTTCCTCAGCCTGTGGCTGATGCGCCGGCTGATGGCCTCTCCGTTTGGCCTGGCCTGCCAGGGCATCCACCAAAACCGCCAGCGCATGGCGGCGCTGGGCACGAACATGCGCGGCCAGCTGCTCAAGCTCTACACGCTCTCCGGCGTCTTTGCCGGCATCTCAGGCGCGCTGGCGGCCCAGGTGGCGCAGATCGTGGGGCTGGACACCCTGGGCTTTGAGCTCTCCGCCGAGGCCTTGGTGATGCTGGTGCTTGGCGGCGCAGGCAACCTGTGGGGCGCGCTGGTGGGCACGGTGATCTTCGCGTCCATCCACCACTGGGCCTCCACCCTCAACCCCTACCACTGGCTGTTCATCATCGGCGGCATGCTGGTGCTGATGGTGCTGCTCAGGGAGCGTGTGGGCCTGGCCTGGTCGGCCCGTCTGGCGGCGCTCAGGCGGGCGCTGTCGCCCGCACCGGCAGGGGCCGGTTCATGAGCGCGCCGCTGCTTGAAACCCGGCAGCTGCGCAAGTCTTTTGGCGGCCTGCAGGTCACCCGCGACGTCGATCTTGCGCTGCGCGCCGGTGACAAGGTCGGCCTGATCGGCCCCAACGGCGCGGGCAAGACCACCTTGATCAACCTCATCACTGGCGTGCTCGCGCCCAGCGCCGGCTCGGTGCATCTGGGCGGCGAGGACGTCAGTGCCCTGAGCCAGGCCCAGCGCGTCAAGCGCGGCCTGGTGCGCACTTTCCAAATCACGCAGCTGGCGCCCACCTTGCCGGTGCGCCGGCAGGTGGAAATGGCGATCCACGAGCGCCAGGGCTCCATCGGCCGCCTGTGGCGGCCGCTGCACGCCTACCCCGAGGTGCAGGACGAGGCGCAGGCCATCTTGCAGGCGCTGCGCATGGCGGACCTGGCCGAGCGGGCACCGGTGGAGCTGGCCTATGGCCAGCAGCGCCTGGTCGAAGTGGCCCTGGCCCTGGCCTTGCGGCCGCGCGTGCTGCTGCTCGACGAGCCCATGGCGGGCGTGCCTTCCGGCGAGCGCCAGGTGGTGCTCGATGCGCTGGCAACGCTGCCGTCCGACCTGGCCATCTTGATGATCGAGCACGACATGGACCTGGTGTTCAATTTCGCCGACCGCATGCTGGTGCTGGCCGAGGGCGCGGTGCTGGCGCAAGGTACACCGGCCGAGATCCGCCGACACCCGGCGGTGCGCGCGGCCTACCTGGGCGAGGAGGGCTGAGCCATGGCCTTGCTGGAAGTCAGCGGCCTGCACGCCGGTTATGGCCCGGTGCAGGTGCTGCACGGCATTGATGTGAGCGTCGAGCCGGGCGAGCGTCTGGCGCTGATCGGGCGCAACGGCGTGGGCAAAACCACGCTGCTCAAAGCCTTGATGGGGCTGGCCGATGTCAGCGGCGGCGTGGTGCGCTTTGAAGGCCGCAGCCTGAGCCAGGCCGGCCCCGGCGCGCGCGCGCTGGCGGGCCTGGGTTATGTGCCGCAGACGCGCGACATCTTTCCTTCGCTCACGGTGGAGGAAAACCTGATCGCCGGGCTCAAAGGCCGGCCGGTGCGCTGCGTGCAAGAGGCGTACGACTTGTTTCCGCGCCTGGCCGAGCGCAGGCACAACGGCGGGCAGCAACTCTCGGGCGGCGAGCAGCAGATGCTGACGGTAGCGCGCACCTTGCTGGGTCAGCCCCGCCTGCTGCTGCTCGACGAGCCCCTGGAGGGCCTGGCGCCCATCATCTGCCAGGAGCTGATGGCTGCCTTCACCCAGCTGGCCCAAAGCACCGGCGTGGCGGTGGTGCTGGTCGAGCAAAAGGTGGAGGCGGCGCTGCGCTTTGCGCAGCAGGCCATCGTGCTCGAGCGCGGCGCCATCGTTCACCGCGACGACTGCCACAGCCTGAGCGCGCGGCCCGAGCTGCTCGAACGCTATGTCGGCGTGGCTGGCACCCATTGACACTCTCAGACGGAGATCAACCATGACCACTGACACCGAGACCCTGACCGCCCCGCCGCCTGGCGTGCCCGTGCTGGACGTCGACCCGTTCAGCGACGAGCTGCTGCACGACCCCTACCCCTACCATGCGCGCCTGCGCGAGGCCGGACCGGTGGTCTGGGTGCCCAAGTACGGCATCTACGTCACCGGCCGCCACGAGCAGGTGCGCGAGGTTTTTGCCGACCATGACAGCTACATTTCTTCGGCCGGCGTGGGCCTGGCCAACTTCAACAAGGAAACGCCTTTTCGGCCCAAGAGCCTGATTCTGGAGGCCGATCCGCCCAACCACACGCGGGCCCGCACCGTGCTCTCGCGCATCCTATCGCCGCGCACGGTGATGCAGATCCGCGAGACCTTCACCGAGCAGGCCAATGCCTTGTTCGACAGCGTGCTGGCCACCGCCCAAGGCGGCGAGGTGGTCGATGGTATTGCGCGCATTGCCGAGGTCTACCCGCTCAAGGTCTTTCCCGACGCGGTCGGTTTAGAGCCGCAGGGGCGGGAGAACCTGCTGCTCTATGGCGACATGATCTTCAACGCCTTTGGCCCGCGCAATGCGCTGCTGGTTCGCGCAGCCGAGAAGGTCCAGCCGGTGACGGCCTGGATCATGGCGCACTGCCAGCGCGCCAACCTCAGGCCCGGTGCCTTGGGCGACCTGATTTACCAAGCCGCCGACGCCGGCGAGATCGGCCAGGACGAAGCGCCCCTGCTGGTGCGCTCCTTTTTGTCGGCCGGGGTCGACACCACGGTCAACGGCATCGGCAATGCCTTGTGGTGCCTGGCCCGCCATCCCGAGGCCTATGCCAAGCTCCATGCCGATCCGACGCTGGCACGGGCGGCTTTCGAGGAGTCGCTGCGCTATGAGTCAGCCGTACAGACCTTCTTTCGCACCACCTCGCGCCCGGTGGAGCTGGCCGGTGTGCGCATCCCGGCGGGCTCCAAGGTGCTGACCGTGCTGGCCGCAGCCAACCGCGACGAGCGGCAGTGGCCCAACCCTGAGCGCTTTGACATCGAGCGCCGGCCCACAGGGCACATGGCCTTTGGCTCGGGCATTCACGGCTGCGTCGGCCAGGTGGTCGCCCGGCTCGAGGGCGAGCTGGTGCTTGCGGCCCTGGCCAAGCGCTTTGCGCGCATCGAATTGGCGGGCGAACCCACGCGCCGTCTGAACAACACCTTGCGCGCCCTGGCCACCCTGCCTTTGCGCCTGACCCCTGCCTGAACAACCATGCCCGTGATTCATCTGATTTCCCACGACGGCGCAGCCCGTGAGCTCGACGTCCCCGCAGGCCACAGCGTGATGCAGGCGGCCGTTGCCGCCGGTGTGCGCGGCATCGTCGGCGAATGCGGCGGCTCGGCCATGTGCGCTACCTGCCATGTCTACATCGACCCGGCCTGGCTGGAGCGGCTGCCGCCGGCGCTGCCCAACGAACTGGAGATGCTTGAGTGCACCGCCAGCGAGCGCCGCCCAGAAAGTCGGCTGTCCTGTCAGGTCAAGGTGCAAGCCGGGCTTGCAGGGCTGGTGGTGCGCCTGCCTGCCACGCAGCAATGAAAGCCCGCCCCGCCGCTGAGCGCCCGGCGCCGGTCATCGATCTGGACCGGTATGTGCCGGGCTACCTGACCTGGATCTCCAACAAGCTCTCCGGTGGCGCCTCCCAGGCTTACTTGACGGCGTTCAACGCCGGCATTGAAACCTGGCGCCTGTTGGTGCTGCTGGCCATCGAGCGCACCCTGTCGGCGCAGTACGCCTGCCGGGTGATCGGCATGGACAAGGCCTCGGTGAGCCGCAGCTTCAAGCGCATGCAGGCCGAGGGCCTGATCTCCATGGCCTTGGACCCCAAAGACGGCCGCCTGCGTCTGGCCACCCTGACCGACAAGGGGCAGGCCCTGCACGACGAGATCCGCGAGCTGGCGCTGGAAAGAGAGCGCGCCTTGCTCTCGCCCTTGTCGCCGACGGAGCGCGAGTTGCTGGTCGATTTGCTGCGCCGCCTGCACGACAACCTGCCCTCGGTCGAGGAAGCCACCCGCCGCTATCTGCAGCAGCGCCATCCCCAGGCGATGCGCAAGCGTGCGGCCCGCTCGACCCGCACCACACAGGTAGCGGGCCAGTCATGAGCGCCGATTCCATCGTGATCGTCGGCGCCGGCCATGCGGCGGTGCAGCTGTGCGCCAGCCTGGTCGAGGCCGGCCAGGGGCACCGGCTTCATCTGCTTGGCCAGGAGCCCGAGCTGCCGTACCAGCGCCCGCCGCTGTCCAAGTCCTTCTTGAAGAAGGCCGACGAGCCCACACAGCTGCTGCGCGAGGCCAGCTGGTTTGAGCAAGCGGGTGTCAAGCTGAGCTTGGGGCAGACCGTTCGGGCCATTGACCGCCATGCCAAGACCCTCAGCCTGGGCAGCGGCGCGACGCTGCGCTATGGGCAGCTGGTGCTGGCCACTGGCACGCGAGCCCGCACCCTGCCCGGTTGGCCCGCCCATGCGGCCAATGTGCGCTTGCTGCGCAGCGCGCAGGATGCGCGTGAGCTCCGTGCGGCGGTGGGCGCGTGCCAGGCGGTGACGGTGGTCGGCGGCGGCTTCATCGGCCTGGAGGTGGCGGCCACCTGCGCCGCTTTGGGCAAGGCGGTGACGGTGCTCGAAGCGGGCCCGCGGCTCATGGGGCGGGCGGTCTCGCCGGCCTTGTCGGACCATGTGCTGGCGCAGCACCGCGCTGCCGGCATCGGCATCGAACTGGGGGTCGAGCTGGGTCAGCCGGTGCTGCACGAGGGCCGTTTGATGCGTCTGCAGGCGCCCACCGGCCCGCGGGAGGTCGATCTGCTGCTGCTGGCCATTGGCGCGCTGCCCAATGCCGAGCTGGCGCAAGCCGCAGGCCTGGCTTGTGACAACGGCGTACGGGTTGACGCCGGCATGCGCACCAGCGACCCGGACATTTGGGCGGTGGGCGATTGCGCGCAGTTTCCTCTGGGCTCGCAGCGCTGGCGACTGGAGTCCCTACAGAACGCCCAGGACCAGGCGCGCGTGGCGGCCTCGACCCTGCTCGGCGGCGCAGCCAGCTACCGGCCGGTGCCCTGGTTCTGGTCTGAGCAAGGCGCGATGCGGCTGCAGATGGTCGGGTTGGCCGATGCGGGGCCTCGGCAGACCGTGCGCCGCGAGGGCCCGCAACCGGGGGCTTTGAGCCTGTTTCACTACCAGCTGGGCGTGCTGCGATGTGTCGAGTCGGTCAATGCGCCGGCCGATTACATGGTGGCGCGCAAGTGGCTCGAATCCGGCGCCTCGCCCGACCCCGAGCGCGTGGGCGATGCCCGCCAGCCCCTGCGCGCGCTGCTGGCATAGCGTCCAGGCGCTGGCGCGCCGGATGAGGCCACAATCGTAGCTTGTGGCGCCCAAGCCTGGCGATGACCCCTGAATTGGAATGAAAGCGTGACCATGATCCGACGAACCCTCCTCCAAGCCCTGATCCTTGCTGCAGCCCTTGGCGCTGCCTTCGCCCAGGCGCAGCCCTTTCCCAGCAAGCCCATCAAGATTGTGGTGCCGGTGGCCGCCGGCGGCGGGACCGACTTGCTGGCGCGCACCCTCGGGCAAAAAGCCAGCGAAGTTTTGGGCCAGCCGGTGGTGGTGGAGAACATCCTGGGCGCCGGCGGCAACATTGGTGTGCAGGCGGTGGCCAAGGCGGCGCCCGACGGCTACACCTTGCTGCTGTCGCCGGCGACCATCGCCACCAATGTGGCGGTGTTTCGCAAGCTGCCCTACGACCTGCTCAAGGACCTGCAGACGGTGACCTTGGTGGGGCAGACCAGCGTGGTGCTGGTGGTGCATCCGAGTTTTAATGTCAAGTCGGTGGCCGAATTTATTGATGCGCTCAAGCAAAAGCCGGGTGCGCTCAACTACGGCTCGGCCGGTATCGGCAGCCCACAGCATCTGCACAGCGAGCTGTTCGCTCAAAAGATCGGTATCAGCGGCAACCACATTCCCTACAAGGGACAGTCGCAGGCCATGACCTTATGTGGATCCCGTGCTGTATACGGAGGCAGGAGCGCGAGTCTATTCTGGGCATG
>JBAXEN010000031.1:0-20344 GCA_037140415.1 Betaproteobacteria bacterium
GGCGTCAACACCGGCCCTGACCAAGGCCTCGACACGTTCTTCAGTGCCCTCACCCACGCCGACGGCCGCACCCACCCGCAACCGGCCCGCAGCGTCGCGGGCGGCATTGGGAAAATTGAGCTGTTTGGTGATGTCTTTGACGGTGATCAGCCCCTTGAGTTCAAAGGCATCGTTGATGACCAGCAGGCGCTCGAGCTTGTGTTTGTTGAGCAGGTGCTTGGCCTGTTCGGGCGTGGTGCCCTCGGGCACGGTGATCAGGCGATCGCGCGGCGTCATGATCTCGCTGACTTTTTGCTCGTAGCGGGTTTCAAAGCGCAGGTCGCGGCCGGTCACGATGCCCACCACCTTGCCGCCATCGACCACCGGAAAGCCGGAGACGCCCAGCTCATCGGACAGGGCCATGACCTGCCGCACGGTGGCTGTCGGGGCGATGACCACCGGGTCACGCAATACGCCTGACTCATAGCGCTTGACCTTGGCCACCTGGGCGGCCTGCTCCTGCGCTGTCAGGTTTTTATGCACGATGCCAATGCCGCCTTCTTGGGCAATGGCAATGGCCAGCCTGGCCTCGGTGACCGTGTCCATGGCGGCCGACACCAAGGGCAGGTTCAGCCGCACATGGCGAGAAAACTGGGTAGAAAGTTGGGCGTCCTTAGGCAGGACTTGGGAGTAGGCGGGGACCAGTAAGACGTCGTCGAAGGTCAGCGCTTTGCCGAGGAGGCGCATGAGGAATCTCCAAAAAAAAGATTGTACCTATTGCGATCGTGCCCGCTCTCAGTCCCGCCTGCTGCCTGTGGCCCGCCCTCGGGGACCGCAGGTCGCCCCTCAGTAACCGGACTTGGCGCCCGGCCTGCGCCGCGCAAACAGGCCGGCGCTGCGTGCGCCCTGCCCTTTGAAGCGCTCGCGCCGGGCCACCTTGGGGTCGACCCGCAGCGGGCGATACAGCTCAAGCCGGTCGCCCTCGTGCAAGTCAGAACTGGCGGAGCAGCGGCGTCCCCAAATGCCGATCTGCCAGCCCGATGTGTCTTGCTCCAGCGGCTCCCCCCAGATACCGCAAGCCTGCAGCGCCTGTTGGGCGTTGGCGCCCTCGGGCAGATCGAGTTGGTATTCCTGCACCTGGCGCGGGGCCAGGCAATGGGCGACGGTGATGCGCATGGACAGCTTGGATGCAGTGCTACGCCGCACTTCAGGCCGCGTCGTAGACCTGGCTGGCCCTTTTGACAAAAGCGTCGACCAGACTGCCGGCGATCTTGTCAAACACCGGCCCGATCAAGGTGGCCAGGGTCAGGCTGTTGAAGTCGTAGCGCAGGCTGAAGTCGATCTTGCAGGCGCGTTGGCCCTCGCCCAGAGGAGTGAAGTCCCACTGCCCCTCCAGCTTGGAAAACGGGCCTTCCACCAATTCCATGAGGATTTGGCGGCCGGGAATATGGGCATTGCGGGTGGTAAAGCCTTGGCGGATGCCCCCAAAGGAGATGCCGACCCGCGCCAGCATGGCCTGCTCTTCGTGGCTGAGCACGCTGGCTTGATCGCACCAGGGCAGAAACTGGGGGTAACGGTCCACATCCGTCACGAGTGAAAACATCTCTTCGGCGCTGAACCAGATCAGTACGGACTTGTGAACGGTTTTCATACAATCAGTGGCTCCTCCCATTGTATGACCCGGTGGACAGCCCACCTCGCATGACTCAAAAACCCACCGACAAGCGCAAGAGTTCGCCCGCCAATGGCGGCCGGATTGCCGAGAACAAGCGCGCCCTGTTCAACTACCACATTGAGGAGCGCTTTGAGGCGGGCATGGTGCTCGAGGGCTGGGAGGTCAAGGCGGTGCGCGCCGGCAAGGTGCAGCTGACCGATGGCTATGTGGTCATCAAGGACGGCGAGCTCTTCATCATTGGCTGCCAGATCAATCCGCTGGGTACCGCCTCGACCCATGTGCGGCCTGATTCGGTGCGCACCAAGAAGCTGCTGATGCACAAGGACGAGATCCGGCGCCTGGTCGGCAAAACCGAGCAAAAGGGCTACACCTTGGTACCGCTGAACCTGCACTGGAAGTCCGGGCGCATCAAGTGCGAAATCGCGCTGGCCAAAGGCAAGGCTGAGCATGACAAGCGCGACAGCATCAAGGAGCGCGAAGGCAAGCGCGAGGTCGAACGCGCCATGAAGTCCCGCCAGCGCTGAGGCGGCGGCAGCGTCGCTCAGACCTTGGTGCTCAGCGCAGGTGGCGCAGCGGATGCGCCTCAGGCGCCACCGGACTGAGGAAAAACTGCGCCACCTCTGCGGCATCGACATCGGCAATGCGAGCCGGCTTCCAGCGCGGCTGATGATCCTTATCGACCGCCAAGGCGCGTATGCCTTCGACGGTTTCGCTGTCTGCCACCGGCCGGTGGTGAAAGCAGCGCCACACCATGTCCCACTCCATGCGCAGCTCGTCGGCCAGACCCATGCTGCGGGCGCGTCTGATTTGTTCGAGGGTGACGTGCAGCATCAGTGGCGAGCGCTCGCGCAGGGCTGCGGCGGTCTGCTGTGAGAGTTCATCGGTACTGGCATCGAGCGCGGCCAAGATTTTCGCCACATCGGGCAGGCTGAAAGCAGCCTGCAAAATTGGCGCAAGCGCCGTGCCAGTGCCGGTGTCAGACAGACGGCTGCTCAGAAACGACAGGGCTTGATCGCTGCTGGTAAAGGCAGTGTCAGACAGCGCTTGCCACAGGCTGGCCTGCTCGCTCGCTGCGATGCGCGCATCGGCCAAGCCGTAGGCGATGGCCGCGTCAGCGCCAATCACCTGCCCCGTCAGGGCCAGATACTCCCCGACTGCGCCCGGGCAGCGGCTGAGAAAGTGGCCGCCGCCCACGTCGGGGAACAGGCCAATCTTGGTCTCAGGCATGGCCATTTTGGTTTTTTCGGTGACGATGCGCAGGGCGATGCCCTGGCACAAACCCATGCCGCCGCCCATGACCACCCCGTCCATGAAGGCCACGATGGGCTTTGCGTAGGTTTGTATCAGGTGATTGAGGGTGTATTCCTGGGTAAAAAAATCATCCAGGGCACTGTCGCCGGCCTTGGCTGCATCATGAAAAAACCGAATATCACCACCGGCGCAGAAGTGGCCGAACCAGCGCTCGGGCGTGCCCACCGCACCGGCCTTGTTGCTGCCGCGCAGAACCACCATGTGGACCTGCGGGTCATCACGCCATTGCAGCAGCGCCTGGGTGATGGCTGCGATCATCTCCAGCGACAGGGCGTTCAGCGCCTCCGGGCGGTTCAGGCTGATCAGCCCAACGTTGGCTCCGCGCTCGGCCAGTACTGTGGATGGCATCGTCATAGACAGAATCCTCAAAGTGTTCGTTGTTGCAGGGTGACCCATTCATTGGCCACCAGGGCACCAATGACCAGCGCGCCCCCCGTCAGAACGCTGGCTGCCGGAACCTCGCCCGCGCCCACCCAGGCCAAGAGGATGCCAAAAATCACCTCCAGCAGGGCCAGCAGAGAGATTTCCGGCGCCTTGAGCGCCGAGGCGCACAGCACCGACAGCACGCAGGGTATGGCCAACTGAATCAAGCCTAGGAAGGCCAGCCAAGCCAGGTCATGCGAGCTGGCCGACCACGGCAAGGCCAGGGGCAAGGTGGCCAGGCTGGACAGGAAGGCGCCGACCAGGACGGCCGGCACCAGATCGACTTTTTGGCCCTGGGTGCGCTGAACCAGCGTCCAGTTGATGGCACCGGCGATCGGCACCAACAGCGCCACCAAGGTTCCGGCCCAATGCCCTGCTGGGCCGATGGCGAACTGCTGGCTATGCATCCAGGCAATGCCGATACCAGCCACCGCAATGGCCAGCCAGGTGTGGCCAGCGATGCGGTGGCCGATCAGCAGGCGCGCCACCACGGCCGTCAAGAAAGGGCCGATGGCCAAAGTCACCAGCACATTGGCCACGCTGGTCAGCGTCATGGCCAGCATGAAGGCGGTGAACATCACGCTCCAGCACAGACCAGACAGCCACAGGGACCAGCCGCCAGCGGCCAGCTGTGAAAACACCGTGCGGCCTCGCATCAGCGGTAGCATCACCAGCAGCGAGAGTGCTGTAAAGAAGCTGCGCCAGAAGGTGACCTCAAAGCTGCGTGCCTGCTCCAGCTGGCGCGTTACCACCCCCGCAGTCGACCACAGCAGGGTCACCAGCACCATCAAGCAAACGGCGCGTCGGTGGGTCAATGTCATGGCTGTCGCAGTGCTTGGCTGCTGCCCTCAGCCCCGTCCCGTGTCGGGGCGGTTGAAGGCAGATCGTGTTTCAGGCCTCGCGGCTGGCGCGCTTGCGGTCATGCTCTTTGAGGTAGCGCTTGCGCAGGCGCACGCTCTTGGGGGTGATCTCCACCAACTCGTCGTCTTCGATGAACTCGACACCGTACTCCAGCGTCAGATCGATGGGCGGGGTGATCTTGATCGCATCTTCCTTGCCGCTGACACGGAAGTTGGTCAGTTGCTTGGTGCGGGTGGCATTGACCACCAGGTCGTTGTCGCGGCTGTGAATGCCCACGATCATGCCTTCATAGACCGGGTCGTTGGCCCTGACGAACATGCGGCCACGGTCGTCGAGCTTGCCCAGGGCGTAGGTGAAGATCTCGCCGTCGTCCATGGAGATCAGCACGCCGTTCTTGCGGCCACCAATATCACCTTTGTGCGGCTCGTAGCTGTCAAAAATGTTGGAGATCAGGCCCGAGCCGCGGGTGAGGTTGAGGAACTCGTTGGAAAAGCCGATCAGGCCCCGTGCCGGGATGCGGTATTCCAGACGAACACGGCCGCGGCCGTCGGGGTCCATATTGACCAGCTCGCCCTTGCGCTCGCCCAGGGCCTGCATCACGCCACCTTGGTGCTGCTCCTCAATGTCGGCCGTCACCATCTCGATCGGCTCGCAGCGCTCGCCGTTGATGTCCTTGTAAACCACGCGCGGTTTGGACACCGCCAGCTCGTAGCCTTCGCGTCGCATGTTCTCCAGCAAGATGGTCAGGTGCAACTCACCCCGACCCATGACCTCGAACACGCCCTCTTCATCGGTTTCCTTGACCCGCAGAGCCACGTTGTGCTGGAGCTCTTTTTGCAGGCGATCCCAGATCTGGCGACTGGTCACGAATTTGCCTTCACGGCCAGCCAGTGGGCTGGTGTTGACGCAAAAGTTCATGGTCAGGGTGGGCTCGTCCACCTTGAGCATGGGCAGGGGCGTCGGATTGGCCACGTCGGTGACCGTCACACCGATGCCGATGTCGGCAATGCCGTTGATCAGCACAATGTTGCCGGGGCCGGCTTCTGTCACCTGCACGCGGTCCAGGCCCTGGAAGGTCAGGACTTGGTTGATGCGGCCTTTGATGGTTCGCCCATCCGGGCCTTCCATCACCGCCACGTCCTGGCCGGGCTTGATGGTGCCTTGGCTGATGCGGCCCACGCCGATGCGGCCCACGAAGGTGGAAAAGTCCAGGGCGGAAATCTGCAGCTGCAGCGGCGCTGCCGGATCGCCCTGCTGGGGCGGCACGTGTTTGAGCACGGTTTCGAACAGGGCCGACATATCGGGGCCCCATTGCTCGCCAGGCTCACCTTCGGTCAGGGACGACCAGCCGTTGATGCCGGAGGCGTAGACCACGGGAAAGTCGAGCTGCTCGTCATTGGCACCGAGTTTGTCAAACAGGTCGAAGGCGGCATTGATCACCGCGTCAGGCTTAGCGCCTGGCTTGTCGACCTTGTTGACCACCACGATGGGCTTGAGGCCCAGAGCCAGCGCCTTCTTGGTCACGAAGCGGGTCTGCGGCATTGGGCCTTCCTGCGCGTCGATCAGCAGCACCACGCCGTCGACCATGGACAGTGCGCGCTCGACCTCACCGCCAAAATCCGCGTGGCCGGGGGTGTCGACGATGTTGATGTGGGTGCCCTGCCAGGACACGGCGCAATTCTTGGCCAAAATCGTGATGCCTCGCTCGCGCTCAATGGCGTTGTTGTCCATCACCGTGTCGACCACTTTTTCGTGCTCTGCAAAGGTGCCCGACTGCCGCAGCAGCTGGTCGACCATGGTGGTTTTGCCATGATCGACGTGGGCGATGATGGCGATGTTTCTGATTTGCTTGCTCATACTGCTTTCCTTCATGCCACGGACGCTTGCGCATGTGGCTCGGTTTCTAAGATCTGTTGAATTTCGAGGGGGCTCAACAAACGCCCCGGTATCAGTTCGCCGGCTTTGACATGGGCGGTGCCTAGCAGCACGCTCCTCCCCCCTCTTTGGGGGGATTGGGAGGGTGGCATCTGGTTGTGGCTTTGCGCCCCGGTCAGCCCCCACCCCAGCCCGCCCCCCGCGGGGGAGGGAGCGAAGACCGCCACCTGCTCGGCATCAGGCCAGGTGCCGCGCCTGCGCATGCCGCTGAGGAAGCGACCGGCATTGTCGGCATCCAGCGTGACCGGGATATGACCGGTCAACAGGCAGTCGATAGGCTGCAGGGCCGCCAGACGCGCGGCCTCGTCCATGGCTTCGATCTGTTCGAGGGTGTGGCACTGGCCGACGGGAAAGGGGCCGGTTTGCACGCGTCGCAGCGCAATCAGGTGGCCGCCACAGCCCAGGGACTCGCCGATGTCTTCGCCCAGCGTGCGGATATAGGTGCCCTTGCTGCAATGGACCCGCAGGCGCAGAAATGGCGCCTCGCCGTCCAACTGCGCGTCCAGCAATTGCAGTTCATGGATCAGTACCTGGCGGGCTGCGCGTTCGACGGTCTCGCCATCGCGGGCGTACTCATAAAGCGCCTTGCCGTCCTTCTTCAAGGCGCTGTGCATGGGCGGCATTTGCTCGACAGGGCCGGTGAAGCGATCGAGCACCTCGACCACCTGGCCCAGGCTACAGGTGACGGGCCGCTCTTGAAGCACCTGACCTTCGGCGTCTGCGGTACTGGTTTGGATGCCCAGCCGCACCACCGTCTCGTAGGTCTTGTCGGCGTCCAGGTGCAACTGGCTGAATTTGGTGGCTGCCCCAAAACACAGAGGCAGCACCCCGGTGGCCAGCGGATCCAGGGTGCCGGTATGGCCGGCTTTTTCGGCGCGCAGCAACCACTTGGCCTTTTGCAAAGCCTGGTTGCTGGAGGGGCCCAGCGGTTTGTCGAGCAGCAGCACCCCATGCACGGGGCGACGCTGCACCCGTGCACGAGGAGCAGCCGTCATCTCAGTCGAGCTCCTTGGAGCGCGAGGCCACCGCCTTGGCGATCAGGGCGTTCATGTCAGACGCCCGCTCGATGGTGCGGTCGAACAAGAAATGCAGGGTCGGCACGGTGTGGATTTGCAGGCGCTTGAACAGGCCGTTGCGCAAAAATCCAGCCGCTGCATTGAGTCCGTCAGCCGACTCTTGTGGATCGCCAGTCAGGAGGCTGAAATACACCTTGGCGTGGGCATAGTCTGGCGTGACTTCCACGGAATTGATGGTGACCATTCCCACCCGTGGGTCCTTGAGCTCGCGCGCGATCAGCTCCGTCAAATCCCGTTGGATTTGATCGGCCACGCGAAAGCTGCGGTTGGGGGTGGAGGATTTCTTGCGCATGTCTGCGGCAGCCCAGTGGCTCGGCGCCCACCCCTTGCGGAGCGGGGCCGTAGGCCCTGGATCAGGTGGTCAGCGTACGAGCGACTTCCTTGACCTCAAAGAATTCGAGTTGATCGCCTTCCTTGATGTCGTTGTAGTTTTTGAGCTTGATACCGCACTCAAAGCCTTCTTTGACCTCGCGCACATCGTCCTTCAGGCGCTTGACGCTGTCGACCTCGCCGGTATAGACCACGACGTTGTCGCGCAGCAGACGGAAATGCGCGTTGCGGTTGACCAGGCCGGAGGTGACCATACAGCCAGCGACCGTACCGATCTTGGAGGCCACAAACACCGTCCGGATTTCGGCCATACCGATGATTTCTTCGCGCTTTTCTGGCGCCAGCATGCCCGACATCGCCGCGCGCAGCTCGTCGACCGCGTCGTAAATGATGTTGTAGTAGCGCAGGTCAATGCCGTTGTGTTCGGCCACCTTGCGCGCTTGTGCGTCGGCTCGAACATTAAAGCCGATCACCACCGCCTTGGATGCGATGGCCAGGTTGATGTCCGACTCAGATATGCCACCAACGGCCGAGTACACCAGCTGCACGCGCACTTCTTCGTTCGACAGCTTGAGCAGCGACTGTGACAGCGCCTCTTGCGAGCCCTGCACATCAGCTTTGATGATGATGGGCAAGGTCTTGACTTCACCACTGGCCATCTCCGAGAACATGTTCTCGAGTTTGGCCGCTTGTTGCTTGGCCAATTTGGTGTTGCGGAACTTGCCCGCCCGGTAGGTGGCGATTTCACGGGCCCGACGCTCGTCGGTCAGCACCATGAACTCGTCGCCAGCCTGTGGCACTTCGGTCAGGCCCTGAATTTCAACCGGAATGGAGGGGCCGGCCGATTCGGTCTTGCGACCGTTCTCATCGAGCATGGCACGCACCCGGCCGTAGGTCTGGCCAGCCAGCACCACATCGCCAACCTTGAGGGTGCCGGACTGCACCAGGACCGTGGCCACAGGGCCGCGGCCTTTGTCGAGCTGCGCCTCGATCACCAGGCCCTTGGCCATGGCATTGACCGGCGCGCGCAATTCCAGCACCTCGGCTTGCAGCAAAACCTGCTCAAGCAATTCGTCAATGCCCTGGCCGGTTTTGGCCGAGACCGAGACGAAAGGTGATTCGCCGCCGAATTCTTCGGGGACCACCTGTTCGCCCACCAGCTCGCTCTTGACGCGCTCGAGGTTGGCATCGGGCTTGTCGATCTTGTTGATCGCAACCACGATGGGAACTCCAGCGGCCTTGGCGTGCTTGATGGCCTCTTTGGTCTGCGGCATGACGCCGTCGTCAGCAGCCACCACCAGGATCACGATGTCTGTGGCTTGCGCGCCGCGTGCCCGCATTGCGGTGAAGGCCTCGTGACCGGGCGTATCGAGAAAGGAGATCATGCCGCGCGGCGTCTCGACGTGGTAGGCGCCGATATGCTGCGTAATGCCGCCCGCCTCGCCAGCGGCCACCTTGGCGCGCCGGATGTAGTCGAGCAAAGAGGTCTTGCCATGATCGACGTGGCCCATGACAGTAACCACCGGAGCCCTGGCCAGGGCTTCGGATTCCTGGCCCTGCACCTCTTCGGCGGTAAATGCCTCGGGGTCGTCGAGCGCGGCTGTGACAGCCTTGTGTCCCATTTCTTCGACCACGATCATGGCCGTATCCTGATCCAGCGGCTGATTGATGGTCGCCAACTGGCCCAATTTCATCAAATGTTTGATGACCTCGGACGACTTGATGCTCATCTTGTGAGCCAGCTCGGAGACGGTGATGGTCTCCGGAACATGCACCTCAAGGGCCTTGAATTCGGCGGGGGCAGCAAAGCTCGGCTCGACGCGCGAATCGCGATCGCCCCGTCGTCCACCCCGCGGACCGGCGCGCCAGCTGCCGCGACCGGGCACTGCAGCAGCGCCGCGGGTCTTGATTTCCTTCTTCTTGGCCGCGTCGTCCTTCCAGGTGGACGACAAATTCTCAGATTTGACTTCCTTACGGCCGGCTGCTGCGGCAGGCGTGGTTGCGCCGACGGCGGGTTTGGCAGGCGTTCCAGGCGCTTGCGCGGGCTTGTGCAAAGTGCCTTTGATGCTGGCCTTGGCCGGCTCGGGCGGCGGCGGCGGCGGCGCGCTGAGAACGCGTTTGGGCGCATTGAGCATGGCGCGGATGTTGGCCGCCTCAGCTTCGGCCTTGCGGCGGCGCTCTTGCAGGTCATGGGCGCGCGCAGCCTCGGCCTGAAACTCAGCTTGGGCCTTGGCTTTGGCCGCAGCTGCGTCCGCAGCATCAGTGGCAGCCTTGACTGCAGCCTGCTCGGCCTTGGCGGTGGCGGCTTCGGCAGAAATGGGGGGCGCAGCCGCTGCAGCCTTGGCCTCTTCGGCGGCGCGAGATTCTTGCGCTGCCTTTTCTTGGGCCAGGCGCTCACGTTCGCGCGCCTCCTGCTCTTCACGCTGGCGGCGCTTTTCGGCCAGGTCTTCTTCCTGACGGCGCAGCAGTTGGGCTTGACGGCGGGCTTCTTCTTCGCGGCGTGCCAATTCAGCGGGGTCTATGGCAGGTGCAGCCGGTGCTGCTGCAACGACGGGTGCGGGAGGCGGCGCCTCTTCAACCGGCACCTCGACGCCGTCTTCACGCTTGATGAAGGTGCGCTTCTTGCGAACCTCCACCTGGATGGTGCGCGCTCTGCCGGTGGCGTCGGCTTGCTTGATTTCTGTGGTCTGCTTCTTGACGAGCGTGATCTTCTTGCGCTCGGGCGCTGCCGTGCCGTGGCTGGCCTGCAGATAGCTCAGCAGCTTTTGCTTGTCGGCCTCCGACAGGGAGTCAGAGGCTGCCTTCATGGCGACGCCTGCACTGCTCAATTGTTCGAGCAATACCGCGGTGGGTTTATTAAGTTCCGCTGCGAATTCAGCGACGGTGGTAGTACTGGACATAGTTGGGATTCCCGGCCTCCATGATCATTGCGCTTGCATTGCGGACTCATCGGTAAACCAATGGGCGCGCGCTGTCATGATCAGGACCTTGGCCTCTTCGGGCGTCTGGCCAGTGATCTCGGTCAATTCGTCGACGGCCAGATCGGCCAAGTCGTCGCGGGTGTGAACGCCGGCCTGGGTGAGGCTGGCGATCAGTTCAGGGGTCAGGCCGTCGATATCGCGCAGGTTCTGCGACACCTCCTCGACGTTTTCCTCGCGGGCGATTTCCATCGTCAGCAGCGCATCCTTGGCCCGGTTACGCAGCTCATTGATGGTGTCTTCGTCAAATGCATCGATGTCCAACATCTCCTGCAGCGGCACATAAGCGACCTCTTCCAGGCTGTTGAATCCTTCACCAATCAGGATGTCGGCAATTTCCTCATCGACATCGAGCTTGTCCATGAAGAGCTTGCGCGCAGACTCTGTCTCGGTGGCTTGCTTTTGCGCCGATTCGTCGGCGGTCATGATGTTGATCTTCCAGCCCGTCAGGTCAGAGGCCAGACGCACGTTTTGGCCGCCACGACCGATCGAGATGGCCAGGTTTTCTTCGTCCACCACCACGTCCATGGCGTGCTTTTCTTCGTCAACCACAATGGACTGCACGTTGGCTGGAGCCAGCGCGCCGATCACAAACTGGGCAGGATCCTCGCTCCACAGAACAATGTCCACCCGCTCGCCGGCCAACTCATTGGTGACGGCATTGACACGGGTGCCGCGCACACCGACGCAGGTGCCGATGGGGTCCACCCGCTTGTCATGCGACAGCACGGCGATCTTGGCACGCGAGCCTGGGTCACGGGCGCAGGACTTGATTTCCAGCAGACCCTGTTCGATCTCGGGCACTTCCTGGCGGAACAGCTCGATCATGAATTCTGGTGCGGTGCGTGAAAGCAAAATCGGAGCGCCACGCAGCGTCGCATCGACCGCCATGATGATGGCGCGCACCCGGTCGCCCGAACGCAGATTTTCTTTGGGGATCATGTCGTTGCGGCGCAAGCGACCTTCGACCCGTCCGGACTCGACAATGATGTCGCCCTTGTCCATCCGTTTGACCGTCCCGACGAAGATTTTTTCGCCGCGCGACATGAAGTCGCTCAGCAGCATTTCGCGCTCGGCATCACGGATCTTTTGCAAGATCACCTGCTTGGCCGCTTGCGCGCCAATGCGGCCTATGGGCAGGCTGTCGACCGGTTTTTCAATGTAGTCGCCCTCCTCGATGTCGGCGAGTTCTTCGCGCGCATCACTGAGCAGTTCCTCGCCCTCGGGGTTTTGCAGGCCGGCCTCATCGGGCACGACCAGCCAGCGCCGGAAGGTTTCGTAATTGCCGCTGTCTCGATCGACCGCGACACGGATGTCCGTGCCCTCGGGGTAGACCTTTTTGGTGGCCGAAGCCAGGGCCAGTTCGACCGCGCCAAAGACCACATCACGCTCAACGTTTTTCTCACGCGAGATCGCATCGACCAGCATCAACAGTTCGCGATTCATATCACACGCCTGCCTTTCCTCTTGACTCAATATCCTTGTTGACCGCAGGCGTCTTGGTTTGACGCCCCTTGAAATCCACCACTGGCGCCAAACGCGCCTGCGCAACATCCTCGAGCACGAAGTCCATCGCCAGCAGTGGCGCCGGCACCTTCTTGCGCGCCGGCTTTTGGCCTGGCTTGGGCGGCGTCTCATCCGACCACAGCAACTGCCATCCCTGCTCAGAACGGGCCAGCCGGCCGCGAAACTTTTTACGATTGGCCGACACCGCTGAACCTGCTCCACCTCCGATGGGCGCTTTGAGCGTCAGGTCGATCAGCTCGCCCTCAAAACGCTCGAAATCCTTTTGTCCCTTGAGCGGCCTGTCGATACCCGGCGAGCTGATCTCCAGCCGGGCGTAATCGATGTTCTCGACTTCCAAGACGAACTGCAGTTGCCGGGTTACCCGCTCGCAGTCTTCTGCGGTAATGAATCGCTCCAACTCGGGCTGCCAGGGCCAGTCGATGGTCACGCGCAGCAAACCGCCGCCGGTTCGCTCAATATCGACCAACTCATAACCCAGGCCAGTGACCGCCTGCTCTACCGCCTCGTGAAGCGCCATCTCGCCGCCATCTCGTTCTTGCAACCCCAACAGGGAGTCTCGCCCCGGAAGGCTCAGACTCGACCCTCCGGCAGCAAAAACAATCGACCAAAAAAAATGGGCGGTGAAAACCCGCCCATTTGGTCGTGAAGCGATTATTGTAGCCCAAGTCAGAGCGATTTTCCAGCTTGGTCGCCCTCAATGGGCCCTGTGCTTGGTGGGCCTGCCGCCCCATGACGGGGCGCTAGAGCTCAGCGTTGGCGGCCCGGCTTGCAAGCCCAGGGCGCCGCCTCAAACCGATGCCACCAGCATCCGGGTATAGGGGTGCTGAGGCTGGCGCAGCACCTGCAAAGCTGGGCCTTGTTCGACCACCTGTCCGTCTTTCATGACCATCACATCATGGGCCATGGCCTCGATCACCTGCACATCGTGGGTGATGAGCAGGTAGCTCAGTCCCCGTTCGCTCTGCAAGCGCTGCAGCAAAGCCAGCACCTGCTGCTGCACCGTCACATCAAGCGCGCTGGTGGGCTCGTCGAGCACGATCAGGCGCGGCTCGACCACCAGCGCCCGGGCGATCGCAATGCGCTGGCGTTGTCCGCCCGAAAATTCGTGCGGATAACGGGCAAGCAGGCCCGGAAACAAGGCCTCGGTCAAGCCCACCTCGGCCAGCGCCTCGGCCACCCGCTCACGGCGCTGGGCGGGCCGCAGAGTTGGGTGATGTACACGCAGGCCTTCGCCCACAATGTCTTCGAGCGTCATGCGGGGCGACAGTGAAGAAAACGGGTCTTGAAACACCACCTGGATCTGCCGCCTCAAGGCTTTGTTGGCCAAGGCGTCACGGCTCCACCCGCCCTGCCCCAGCTCCAACTCACCGGCATCCATGGGCTGCAAGCCCAGCAGCGCCAGCGCCAATGTGGACTTGCCAGAGCCCGACTCGCCCACCACGCCCAGCGTACGGCCCGCGGCAATGGCCACATCGGCCCCCTGCACCGCTACAAAACGGCCCGCGCTGAACCAGCCTCGCCAGCCCGGCTTGGGCACCGGGTAGCTCACGCGCAGCCCGCGCGCATTGAGCCAGGGCTCGGCGGCCCTTGGCTCGCTCAGCCGGCGCTCGGGCCGACTGGCCAGGAGCTGGCGGGTGTAGTTGTGCTGCGGCTGGGCAAAGACCGCCTCGACGGCCCCCTGCTCGACGATCTGACCGCGCTCCATGACCGCCACCCGGTCGGCAAAGCGACGCACCAGGTTCAGGTCATGGGTGATGAGCATCACCGCCATGCCGTTTTGGCGCTGCAATTGGCCCAGCAAATCCAGGATTTGTCCGCGCAGACTCACGTCCAGCGCGGTGGTGGGTTCGTCGGCCAGGAGCAGCCGTGGCTGGCAAGCCAGGGCCATGGCGATCATGGCGCGTTGTCGCTGGCCGCCCGAGAGCTGGTGCGCAAAGGCCTTGGCGCGCCGAGCTGGTTCTGCAATGCCGGTTTGCGCAAGCGCTTCGATGGCCCCTGCCCAGGCTTGGTTGCGGGTGAGTCCCTGCTTGAGCTGCAGCACCTCGGCGATTTGATCGCCCACTGAAAACAGCGGGTTGAGTGCCGTCATCGGTTCTTGAAAGACCATGGCAATGTCACTGCCGCGCAGGCCTCTGAGCTGCTGCTCACTCAGGGCCAAAAGGTCCTGGGCAGGCCCTGGGTCCATTTGCAACAGGGCCTGGCCGCTGACCCGCGCGCCCTGCGCCAGCCCGAGCAGCGCCAGGGCCGTGACCGATTTGCCCGAGCCCGATTCGCCGACCAGTGCCAGTTTTTGGCCGGCCTCAATGTCAAAGGCAATCCCCTTGACCACGGTTTGCTCGCCGAAAGACAGGCGCAAATCGCGCACTTGCAGCAGCGGTGTGCTCATCGCTCAGCCTTTCGGGGGTCGAGCGCATCGCGCAGTGCATCACCCATGAAGGTCAGCAGCAACAGCGTGGTGACCAGCACCGCAAAGGTCGATAGCGAAATCCACCAGGCATCGATGCTGCTTTTGCCCTGTGACAGCAACTCGCCCAAGGAGGGTGTGCCGGGTGGCACGCCCAGGCCGAGAAAATCCAGTGAAGTCAGCGCCAAAATGGCTGCACTCATCCGAAAGGGCAGGAAGGTCACGACCGGTGTCAGACTGTTGGGCAGCACATGGCGCCAGATGATCTGCCCAGCCGATAGCCCCATGGCGCGGGCGGCCCGCACATAGTCCATCTGCCGGTTGCGCAGGAATTCTGCCCGCACATAGTCGGACAGACCCATCCAGCCAAACAGGCTCAGCAGCAGCAGCAGCAGCGAAACGCTGGGCGCAAAAACCGCACTAAAAATGATGAGCAGGTACAGCTCGGGCATGGAGCCCCAGATCTCGATGAAGCGCTGAAAAGCCAGATCGGTCTTGCCCCCAAAATAGCCCTGAATCGCCCCGGTGAGCACCCCCAGCAAGACGCCGGTGAAGGTCAGAGCCAGCGCAAACAACACACTGACTCTAAAGCCATAAATCAGCTGCGCCAGCAGGTCGCGGCCGCGGTCGTCGGTGCCCAGCAGGTTGTCGCGGGTTGGGCGCGAGGGGTTGGGCTCGCGCGCGAAGTAGTTGATGGTCTTGTAGCCGTAGGGATTGGGCGCAAACACGGCCCAATTGCCGCCTTCAGACAGGCGCTGGCGGATGAAGGGGTCGTGGTAGTCGGTGGCAGTGTCAAAGTCGCCGCCAAACACCTTTTCCGGATAGTTTTTGATCAGGGGCGAGTACAGCTGGCCCTCGTAGCGCACCAGCAGCGGCCGGTCGTTGGACACCAGCTCCGCGCCCAGGCTGACGAGAACCAGCAGGGAAAACAGCAGCAAGCTCCAGTAGCCCAGGCGGTTGCGCCGAAAGCGCAGCCAGGCCCGCCGAGCGGGCGACAGTCCAACAGGGGCAGCGCGCACTGCGGTGGTTTCAGTCAAAGCGGACACGAGGATCGACCCAGACATAACAGAGGTCGCTGATCAGCTTGGTCACCAGGCCGATCAGCGTGAATAAATACAAGGTTCCCAGCACCACCGGATAGTCGCGGCGGATCACACTCTCATAGCTCAGCAGGCCCAGACCGTCGAGCGAAAACAAGGTCTCAATCAGCAACGAGCCGGTGAAAAACGCCCCCACAAAAGCCGCCGGGAAGCCGGTGACAATGGGGATCAGCGCATTGCGAAATACATGTTTGTAGAGCACCTGCCTCTGAGACAGGCCTTTGGCGCGGGCGGTGATCACATACTGCTTACGGATTTCCTCTAAAAACGCGTTTTTGGTCAGGATGGCGGTCACCGCAAAGCTGCCCAGCACCATGGCGGTGATCGGCAGGCAGATGTGCCACAAGTAGTCCACGGTGCGTGCCGCCCAGGACAACTCGTCCCAGTTGCTCGAGGTCAGCCCGCGCAGCGGAAACCATTGCAACTGCCCGCCAAACACCACCAGCAGCACCACGCCCAGCACAAAGCCGGGAATGGCATAGCCCACCAAGACCAGCAAGGTGGTGATCATGTCAAAGCGAGAGCCGGCGCGCACCGCCTTGGCCACGCCCAAAGGCACTGCCACCAAATAGCTGATGAAAAAAGTCCACAGCCCCAGGCTGATGGAGACCGGCAATTTTTCAATGATGAGGTCTGACACCGCCTTGTTCTGGAAAAAGCTCTTGCCCAGGTCAAAGCGGGCGAATTGCCCCAGCATTTGTATGAAACGCTCGCTGGCCGGCTTGTCAAAGCCATACAGTGCCTTGATCTGCTCCAGACGCTTGGGATCGACCCCCTGCGCGCCGCGGTAACTCAGGCCGCCGGCCTCGGCGCCGCCACCGCCAGGGGCGGCTTTGGCCTCGGCCAAGTACTGCTCCACTGGCCCGCCCGGCACAAACTGAATCACCACAAAAGTCAGCAGCAAGACCCCGAACAAGGTCGGGATCATCAGCAGCAGGCGTTTGACGATGTAGGCCAGCATCAGCGACTCCACCAGGTGAACAAGGCCCAGGCCTCGCCGGTGACATAGGGCGGCATTTGCGCTGGCCGGGCCAGGCGTTTTTGATTGAAGGCCATGCGGTGGGTGGGCGCCGACCACTGCGGAATCAGGATGTGACTGTGCGCAATCACCCGCTCCAGGGCCCGGCAGGCCGGCAGGAACTCGGTCTTGGTTTTGGCCGAAACCATGCGCCCGATCAGCGCGTCGACCGCCGCACTGCTGATGCCTGTGAGATTGCCCGAGTCCTCGGTCTGCGCTGCTTTACTGCCAAACAGGTCGGCATATTCCTGCCCGGGACTGTGGGTGCCGCCATAGGCGATGGTGGTGATGTCGAACTCAAAGCGCTGAAGCCGCTGCTGGTAGAGCGCATAGTCCACCGGACGGTAGTTCATCTTGATGCCCAGCTTCTCGAGGTTGCGCGACCAGGGCATCACCACCCGGGCGCCGCCTTCGTTGCTGTCGAGGTATTCAATTTCCAGCGCTTGCCCTTTGCTGTTGCGCAAAACCCCGTCCTGGATGGTCCAGCCGGCCGCAGCCAACAAGTCACGGGCTCGCCTGAGGTTGCCGCGCAGGCTGCTGTCGCCATCGGTGCGCGGCGGCTTGGCCATGGCCCCGAACGCTGCTTCCGGCACCTGGCCTTGCCAGGCTTGCAGCAATGCTCGTTCTTCCTGCGTCGGTAAGCCATCGGCCTGGCATTCGGTGTTGCCGAACAAGCCCGCCACCCGCTGGTAGGCACCGTAGAACAGCTGGCGGTTCATCCATTCATAGTCCATGGCCAGGCCCAGGGCTTCACGCACGCGCACATCCTTGAACTTGTCGCGCCGGATGTTGATCACATAACTTTGAAACCCCGAGGGCAGCTTGTGCTGAAACTCCCCCTTGAACAACTCACCGCTGTCAAAACGCTTGCCAGTGACGCGGCGGGCCCAGTCACCGGCCGAGAAAAACCGCATCAGGTCAAACTCGCCGGCCTTGAGCGCCTCCAGTCTGGCGGTGTTGTCCTTGTAGATCTTGACGGTGATGCGGTCGAAATTGGCCATACCGCGCCGCACGCCCAGATCACGGGCCCAATAGCCAGGATCGCGCACATAGGTGATGTCTTTGCCAAAGCGCACCGGCCCGATCTTGTAAGGACCACTGCCTACCGGGATATCCATGACCACCTGGTCAAAGCGCTTGGCCTTGCCGCCCTCCATGCCCCAGGCGCGGCTAAAGACCGGAAGCCCTCCTACGGTCAGCGGTAATTCCCGGTTGGGCTTGCGAAAGCGGTAGCGCACGGACAGATCGTCCAGCACGTCGATGCCTGCAACATCTTCCAGCATGGTTTTGTAGGCCGGCGAGGTGTAGGGCCCCATCAGGGTGTCGTAGCTGTGCTTGACGTCGGCCGCCAGCACCGGGCTGCCGTCATGAAAGCGTGCCTGCGGTCGCAGCTTGAAGGTCGCGCTCAGGCCATCGGCGGCGACGCTCACGTCTTCGGCCAGCAGCCCGTAGCCAGAGCCGGTTTCGTCGAGCGAGCCGGCCAGCAGGCTGTCGAACATCAGATCGCCCAGGTAGGACGGCGCGCTGCCTTTGATGGTGAAGGGGTTGTATTTATCGAAGGTCGAGGCGCGCGTGTTGCTGACCAGGCGCAGCTCGCCCCCGCGTGGTGCTTGTGGGTTGACGTAGTCAAAATTCGAAAACCCGGCGGGGTACTTGAGGTCGCCCCAAAGCGCATAGCCGTGCCCTGCCCAGGCAGGCAGACCGGCCCAAGAAGCCAAAAGTGCAAGGCAGTAACAACGCAAAAGCCTCATGCGACAATTCTGCCGCAAGTCCACAGGGTGGTACTGCACAGGGATATATGGGTGCTGTTGGCCCACCAACGAAGGAAGAAAAATGGGATTTCTGCAAGGCAAGAGGCTTTTGATCACCGGCGTGCTCTCCAATCGATCGATCGCCTATGGCATCGCCCGGGCCTGCCACGCCCAGGGCGCTGAGCTGGCCTTCAGCTATGTGGGGGAGCGCTTCAAGGACCGCATCACCGAGTTTGCCGCTGACTTTGGATCCAAGCTGGTGTTCGATTGCGATGTTGGCAGCGACGAGCAGATCGCCCAACTCTTCACGGACTTGGCTCAGCACTGGCCCCAATTCGACGGCTTTGTGCATGCCATCGGCTTTGCGCCGCGCGAGGCCATTGCTGGCGATTTTCTCGAGGGGCTCTCGCGCGAGGCCTTTCGCATCGCGCACGATATCAGCGCCTATAGCTTCCCGGCTATGGCCAAGGCAGCCGCACCCATGCTGCGTGACAAATCCGCCCTGCTCACCCTGAGCTATCTGGGTGCCATTCGCACCGTGCCCAACTACAACACCATGGGCCTGGCCAAGGCCAGCCTGGAGGCCTCGGTGCGCTACCTGGCCGAGTCGCTGGGCCCCAAGGGCGTACGGGTCAACGGCATCAGTGCCGGCCCGATCAAAACCCTGGCCGCCAGTGGCATCAAGGGCTTTGGCAAGATTTTGAGTGTGGTGGCTGAGACCTCACCGATCCGCCGCAACGTGACCATCGATGATGTCGGCAATGTCGCCGCCTTCTTGCTCAGCGACCTGGCTGCCGGCGTGAGTGCCGAAATCACCTACGTCGACGGCGGCTTTAGCCAGGTGGTGGGCGGCATTGCCGAGCCGGCAGCGCAATAAGCCTTGATCGCGCCGAGGGCGGCGCTGCTACAGAACCTGGGAACAGTCAGAGCCGAGCGCGTGGGAGCTGGGCCCTGGCAGCGATGAGGCGGCGACAGGGCCGCTGCAGGTGTTAGACGTCCCGTCGCGCCGAAGGCGGCGCTCCTAATCGTCGCCTGTGGCGACTAAAGTTTGACGCAGTCGGCGCAGTAGCGCACCCGGCCCGAAGCGTCCGCTTCTTCCACCAGTCCGTGAATGTCGGTTTCAAAGCCCGGGCACTGGGCATTGAATTCGCGGGCAAACTTCAGGTAGTCGACGATCTTGCGGTTAAACACCTCGCCGGGCACCAGCAGCGGGATGCCGGGCGGATAGGGTGTAACCAGCCCAACGGTGATGCGCCCTTCCAGGTCGTCGATCTCCACCCGCTCGGTCTTGCGGTGGGCAATGTGGGCATAGGCGTCGCTGGGTGTCATGGCTGGGGCCAGATCACTCAGATAGACCTCGGTGGTCAGGCGGGCGATGTCGTACTTGGCATACAGCTCGTGGATGTGTTGGCACAGATCGCGCAGCCCCATGCGCTCGTAGCGCGGGTACTTCTGGCAGAACTCAGGCAGGATGCGCCACATCGGCTGGTTCTTGGCGTAGTCGTCCTTGAACTGCTGCAGTGCCGTCAGCATGCTGTTCCAACGGCCCTTGGTGATGCCAATGGTGAACATGATGAAAAAGCTGTAGAGACCGGTTTTTTCGACCACCACGCCATGCTCCGCCAGGAACTTGGTCACGATGCTGGCCGGGATGCCGGTCTTGGCAAACTTGCCGTTCAGGTCCATGCCTGGCGTCACGATGGTGGACTTGATCGGGTCCAGCATGTTGAAGCCGGCCGCCATCTTGCCGAAGCCGTGCCAGTTCACGCCCGCTTTGGCATTGCGCGATTCGCCTTTGATGATCCAGCTGTCAGAGCGGCCAATGCCCTCGTCCACCAGCTTGTCCGGGCCCCAGACCTTGAACCACCAGTCGTCACCGTATTCCTCGTCCACCTTGCGCATGGCGCGGCGGAAATCCAGGGCCTCGGCAATACTCTCCTCCACCAAGGCCGTGCCGCCGGGCGGCTCCATCATGG
>JBAXEN010000032.1:0-20234 GCA_037140415.1 Betaproteobacteria bacterium
CGCGACCTGCTGGCCCTGATGGAAGCCAGCGGCCCCTCGGCCATCATCGACCTCAGCGGCCTGAGCTACATCAGCTCGGCCGGCCTGCGGGTGCTGCTGGTGGGCGCCAAAACCGCCCGCGCCAAAGGCGGCAAGGCGGTGATCTGCAACGCGCCAGCGACGATTGCCGAAGTACTCAAAATGAGTGGCTTTGACAAAGTCATCCCCCTGCTGGCCGACCGGGCAGCCGCCCAGGCCCAGTTCGGCGGCTGAGCGCGAGCATCATGTCCGAGCCGCTGTTCCAACGCCGCATCACCACCGTCGAGGCCCTGCCCGAAGTGCTCGACGGCCTGGAGACCACAGGTATGAATGCAGGCTGGGATCCCGCCTTCCAGATGCAACTGGCCCTGGTCATCGAAGAGCTGATGGTCAATGCCCTGGTCCACGGCGGCCAGGAAGCCGGCCATGCCTGGTCCGAAGTCAGTCTGTACGGTGAGGCTGAAGGCGTGAAGGCCGTGCTGCAAGACAACGGCCTGGCCTTCGACCCCTTCTCCCTGGACGCGCCTGATACCGACCTGGACCTGGACAGCCGCGCCATCGGCGGCCTGGGCGTACACCTGGTGCGCCAGATGACCGACAGCCAGCACTACGAGCGCGAGGGTGATCGCAACCGGGTCAGCCTGTTCAAGCGGTATGGGGCTTGAGCGTCATACAAGCTACCGAGTAAAACATGAGCGGCACACCTTCCCTCCATGATCAATTTGGCGCATTGCTCAGAGACTTCTGCAGCGGCCTAGGCCTGCCCATGGACGAGGGGGACCTGGGAATCGAGTTTTCGGTCGAACCGCACACCGTTTTGATCATCTCTGACCCGCGGGACCCAGAGCGTTTGCTCGTCGAGGTGAACGTACGGCTTCTTGAAGGCCGCCCGCCTGCATTGCTGGCTGCGCTGCATCAGCTCAACGACGCCGCCCGGCTGGAGCACGACTGGGTCATCACGCTCGATGTCACCAACTTGCTGCGCATCCACACCCAGCGCTCTATCGCCCACTGCAATGCGTCCGATCTGCAAACCCTGCTGGCCGAGGGCATAGATCGGGCGCAAGCCTTGCACGCCCTGTGCGAGAGCCTGCCCGCCGGCGGGGAGTCACTCACGACCGACCTTTCCGAAAGACTGGATCTGTCCAGAATGATCCGCGGCTAAAGCCCCGAACGCCGAGCACGCCAAGACCGCACCAAAACCTTGCCGCAAGCTTTTTTCCCGCACCAGACCCACCATGAAAATCGCAGCAAGCATCATGTCGGTCCGGTCGCCTCAGGACACGGCAGCCCGTCAGCAGCTGACCGAACTCGCAGGCAAGCTCATCGATGCCAAGACTGGGAAGATTCAATCCGGCTATCTCAAGCTCACCAACTCCGGCACATTGAATGCTGGCTTTTTCTACACCAGCGGCAGCTATTCCAAGGCGGCCGGATCGGTTAAGGAAATGCTCATGCAAGCCTACGGAGACCGCATGAACCCAGATCAGAAAGGTGCACTCGACAAAGCCCTGGCGCAATACTTGGGAAAGACGGGTGAGGCCCTGGGCACCAAAAGCTTTGTCAAGCTGGTCAAGAAGCTGGAAAGGCTGGTGCCCGATGACAGCGCACAGTCGGCCAAATTCGATGACCTGGGTACCATCGAATCGCGCCTAGATCTGTCTGGACTGGATTTGCCTGGCCCGGATCTGTCGAACCCGGAGGCGGCGGGCCCGGATCTGTCGAACCCGGAGGCGGCGGGCCCGGGACTGTCGAACCCGGAGCCGGCGGGCCCGGAACTGCAGGCGCCGTCGCCAAGGTCTGCACAAGAGCAAGCGCCTGCGCCTGCAGCCACGCAAGGCCCTCCATCAGACTCCCCTCCTATCCTCAAGCCCGAAGCACAAGAGGTCCCACCGCAAGAGGTCCCACCGCAAGAGGTCCCACCGCAAGAGGCCCTAGCGCAGGAGACCAAAGCACCCGAAGCCGAAGCGCAGGAGATAAAACCGCAGGCCCCGGTAGAAGCACAAGCCAGCGCAGCAACCAAGAGGGCTGCGCCTCGCGAGAAAATTAACGACTACATAGTCAAAATACGCGCCAGCAATAACAGCCCCATCTCTGACGCGGCTCTTAAACAATTTCAAAGCCTGGCCTTCGCCCTGTCTCAAACGGAGTCAGGCGACAAGCTCAAATGGAACCTAAAGTTCTTGCTCTTTGGGCATTTGATGTTCCCAAAAACGTCTGAGCTGAACCAAGCCAGCGAGGTGCAAGGCCCGCAGGCTCCCCGCACTTTTGCCATGGGCGATGCCGACGGCAGCATGGGACGCATGGTCTTGCATGCCATCGCCAGTGGGGTCGCCGAGTTGCCTGAAGCGAACATGCCCGCCCTGGCCCGCCTGATGCTCGCAGAGGTGCATGCCCTCCGACAAGGAGACGCCGGCATGGAGGACTTCCAGTCTGACGAACAAGTGAGCAAAGACTTGGATGAGGTGGCTGAGGCCCTGATCTCCCAGCCCCAGCCCCAAGGAGGCAAGCCTGCTTGCATTTTCCTGGGCGACATTCTGTCGGACCGGTTCACCAACAACCAGGAAGCCATGTCCACGTTCATCTACAAGCTCAGCGGGCTGGATCCAAAGAACCCCGACCCTGCCCAGCGAATCGACACCGGTGTGCGCTTTATCGCAGGCAATCATGACACCATGCCCCTGCTCAAAAGCGATGACTCAAAGATCTTCGACCGTTCCTCCGAAGGCGACTACCAATGGGGCGCCTACGCCCATAAAAAGATCAAGGCTGCTCAATACAAGGATCTCCTGAAAAATTGCTTCAAGGCGGCCGACTACAGCGCAGGCGTTTTGACCACGCACAACGGTGTGGTCAAAGGCCAGGGGGACGATGAATATCTGATCGGCTTAAGCGCCCCAGGGCGGCGCAACCGCCCAAAAGTAACAGCCACAGGAACCAGGGTCAGTGATTGCTCCAGCGTGATCGCTGAAAGCCCTGAGCAACTGGCCGAGGCGATGAACACCGCCTTCTTCGATCGGATTGAAGCTGGCGGTCCGACGAATTTGATATCCACTGACTTTCGACCCGAGGATGTTGACATGACGCCAGAGGCACTGGGATTTACCCACATAGCGGGATTTCGGCAATTGCATGGGCATAACGACAACGCCAATGAGGACTATGAAGGGGTGACCAACCTCAATGCCCGCGAGAAGGATCGCTACATGCCTATGGCCACCGTCATTGAATACGCGCAGCCTGACATGCTGCGTGTCTAAGCATGCACACTGAAAAGGTAAGCCAGATGACCGGCAGCCAGCACGACGAGCGCGCAGGGGGACTCAAGCGGATAAGCCTGTTCAAGCGCTACGACACCTAAGCCCTCTATGAAGCTTTCGCCGCGATCCGTCACCTTTATTCCCGCAAGCAAGTCGGCCGCTACGACCGAAGAGGTCGGCAAAACCGAGGCGCGCAAGCAATTGGTGGAGATTGCTGCCTCTCTGGTCAAGGGCAATTCCGTCAAGTCCGGCTTTTTGCGCCTGCACGGTAGCCGAGACAGTCCCGAACTGGGCCACGGCCGCTGGAGCAACGGCTACACGGCGGCTTCGCGTCTGGTCAGCGATCTGGTGGGTAAGGCCTACGGCACCGAATCACAAGTCGTGCGCGATCTTCAAACCTACTTGCAGGGACGCGACAAAGTGGGCGTCAAGAGCTTTCTCAAGCTGGTCAAGGCCATGGAGAAGGACTCGCTCGCAGAGGGCTCCCCCCTGCAACGCTTGCAAACTGCTCGGCTGGGCGGACGCATCCAGCTCAATGCCCCGGCCGCCACGCGCGCGCCGCAAGAAAAGACGCTTGAGGAGCGAACCGTTCAGGGTCGGACCTACCAACTCGAGTCGGGCACGCTCCACTCCGGCGCCGACGGTGTGGTCGTCATGGCCCGCGCCAGCGACGATCCCACACAGACAGCCTGTCTGAAGATGGACAAGGCTGGACGGCGCGGGACGGCGGTCGAGCATCGGGTCCTGGCCAGGCTGCGGGCCCGAGGTGGCCCTCATCCCCACATCGTGCGTGAGCTCGGCCATGACGCTGCGGCAGGCATTCTGGTGCTGGAGCGGTGCAAGGGCTCCATGCTGCTGGACACGCCGGGGCCGGTGCAGGCGGGCAACCTGGCCCTGCGCGCGGCATGGTTTGGCCAGACCCGCCAGGCCATGGAACTCCTGCACGACGCAGATATCGTGCACCGCGACCTCAATACCAAGAACGTGCTGATTCGCGAGGACGGCACAGCCGCCCTGGCCGACTTCGGCAATGCCCACGACTTCGAATATTCAGACCGGCCCTGCCCCGATCTTTTCGGCGTGCCGCAAACCCGGGACGAGGCAAAAAGCGCAGACCGCCGAGACCTGCTCAAGCTAGGCTACAACCTGCTCGCCGGCACTGACAAGGCCCCGCCGAACCCCATGAGCAGCGCGGCCGTGCAGACACTGCTCCAGGGTCTGCTGCCCCCTGCCGATTTGCAAGGCCTCGCACACCAGGTGGCGCAGGCGCTGCAGACCTACCACGACAGAAGTGCCTCGCCACCAGCGACTGAACGAGCTGTTGCCAGCCTGGGGCAGGTCTTTGAAAGGCTAGGCCAGTCGGCCGCAGCGGCGCAAGCCCCATGGGGCACATGATGCTCAAGGTGGAAGGGCACCCCAAGGGGGCGCGCTTGGGGCTGGGTCTGGCCAGCCAAGCGACGGACAACATGAAAAACGCCCTGGGCGCCTTGCATCGCCAGCATGCAGACCTCGGGCATACCGCAGACACAGGCCGCCTGCGCATGCTGGTCCACGGCGACCTCCTCCGGCGTCACTCTGTTCAAGCACCATGAAACCCGAAGCCCTTAGCGAACTGGAAGAAGATACCTGGTGGGGTCTGCCATGGCCCGCTGACAATGACCTCTGGCGAGCCTGGCGCAGTAGCCTGGGCTTTATCGTGCTGGAGTCGCCCGTCCTGCTGGGCGAGGCCGACGACCGAGCGCTGCTGCAGGCTTTGCAGTTGGGGCTGGTCCAGCCCTGGCACCTGCCGGCCCGCCTGGTGCTGCGCGAGCAAGCGCTGGCCCTGCAAATCAGCTGGAGCGAGGCAGACCCGGCGCCGCTGGGCGATCTGGCCGCCGCAATGCTGGACGATGCCCAGACGGCCCTCGGCCTGCTGCGCGATGGGGCCCAGCAAGAGCTGAGCGCGGCACCGGACGGCCTTGAACCCGAGCCACCCAGCCCAGCCGCGCTGCAGCTCATGGAGGACTTGTTCGCACTGCTCGAACAAGACCCCGAGTTGGGCCCGCTGTGCGAGCTTGACGACGATACCGGCGAGCTGCTGATCGCCACCGAAGACGAGGACTGCTTGTTCCTGCTGCGCCCCCTGCTGGCGGCCAGCCCCGGCGAGGCGGTGCGCTTGGCAGTGCTGATGCCCCAGGCCATGCTGCCCGAAGACCCGCCCGCGCTGCGCGTGACCTTGCAAGAGCAGCTGGCAAGCAACGACGCGCTGCAGATGGGCCCGCAGCTGCAATGGGTGGCCGACGCCGGCGGCCAGCAGGTGTTCATGCAAGGCCTGCTCGAGCCCGCCGCTTGCACGCTTGAGCAGCTGCGCTTGCTGCTGGCCCGCATGCTGGCCCTGGACGCCGAACTGGCCGGCGACGACAGCGGCCCCCAGGCAGGCCCGCTCGACCCTTTGCAACTTTATCTATCGGGCCTGCGCGCCTAAGACGCTATGCCAGGACCGCCCATTCAGCGCAGCGCTTCTTTTCAAACGCCGGCCACCGCCCGGCTCGACGGCGTCGGGGCTGGCCAGGCGGTAGAGGCACCGCGGAGGCTGTCCCAGGCGGCCCCAGCGCCGCCGGCACGCGCACTGAGCAAGCACACCGCTGACCTGCAGTCGCTGCTGTCAGAGCGGCTGGCAGGATCACAGCCTCCTGATGCCCGAAGCGACGTATCCAATCGCTTTGCGCAAGAGCTTGATGACGAGGAAATCAACGCTGCACTGCGGGGTCTTGAGCCGTCTCAGCCCCAAGCGCCCTTCAGCTTCAAAGACGCCGTCGACTTTCGCACCATGATGGGCGAGGCCGGCCGGTTCACTGCCCTGCACTTGCAAGCCCGACTCAACCAGCAATACGGCAATGACGCAGATCCAGGGGTCAAGCAGCGTCTGAGCCGAGCCCTGCTGGATCTGCAAGACTTCAAAGCGCAGGTCAGCCAGAGCCTGACCGAAGCGAAGGGCCGGGCCGATACTCTGCAAGGCCAGATCAGCTCAGGTACCCCCGACGCTGAGCAGCTGCGCCAGATTTCGCTGATCATGGGCGGGCGCATCAAAGAGCCCAACAGCCTGAAAAACCTGTGGAAGTTCAGCTTTTCAGACAACAGACGCGCCAAGGCGCAACTCTCAGGCCTGGAACGTGCGGCCAAAAATGGGCAGCCCTTCGTCGTGCCCGGACCGCCAGTGCACTTGCAGGCAGCCATGGCCGCCCATCTCAAGGGCATCCTCAAGCGCGCCAAACTCGACGACAAAGCCCAGATCAAGGCCGTCAAGGGTGAGCTGGCCCATCAAATGGCGCTGCACAACGAGCGCAGCCAGGCGTGGCAGACCATCCGCAACACCATCACTTTGCAGAACAAAGAAGGTAAGCCTAGCCGCTTTGAAAACCTCATCACGCCGGCCAAAGATTTCAGCCAGCAGGTGGCCAAGACCTATACCGACGGGCAAAAAGGTGTCTCTTGCCTGAACAACACCAACAGCCAGCAAACTGTCAATTTGTGGAAAACCGAGTTCCAGGCCGAAGGCAGCAGCCTGCGGTTTTCGGCCCTGCGCCACGGCATACACGACGCCTACAAAATCAAGGATGCCGATGCGCGTCAAGCCGCGGCCACGGCCAAGGTCGACCAGTTTTTGCGCGCTGCGGTCGATGCCTACCCCGAAAAGCTCAAGCCCAATGGAGACGGCAGCTACCGGCTCGAGCTGGTGTCTGTCTCGCTGGTCTCGCCAGGAAAGTTTGGCAATGAAGGCCAGATGTGGGCGCAGCAAAGCCAGGCCTATAACAGAGCCAACCAGCAGCCATTCACCATGACGGCCGACCTGGGCGACGGTCTGGGCCTGCGAGACATCACGGTGCAGCCCAGAATTCTGGCCTTCAGTACCCCGGTCAACAGCGTTGCGCTTGAGAGCGCCGCTCTCAGGCCCTTTTTAGGCGGCTTGGCAACCAGCGCGCAGACCAATGAGGCCAGCATCCGAGGCTTGCTGGGTACGACGACCGAAGGCGCTGGAATCGGGGGCCTGGCTGGTGCGAAGCTCGCCGAACTGGACCAGAGTATTTCTAAAGCCCAGCAAGCCGGCGCGGATACGAGCGCCTTGTCCGCCGACAGCGCACGCATTAAGAGCCTGGTCGCTCAGGTCCGGCAAATCATGAACGCACCTGCAGGCAGCGCGCTGTCCTGGCAGCGCGCCGGCAGCGAGCCCTACAAGCTGGCCTCTCGCCTGACCGCCTTGGCCCATGAAGTTGGCGCGGTACCCGCCTTCAACTGCAAAAGCGGCAAGGACCGCACCGGCGAGCTCGATGTGCAGGTCAAGCAGCTGTACGCGCGCTATCAACTCAAAGGCGAAGTGCCGCCGCCCAATGCGCAGGTAAGCCCCCAGGAAGCCCAGAACCATGCCAAGCTGGTGCGCGAGGGCGGATCCTTCCAAATCCAGAAAGACAACACCTCGCTGCCGGGCAGCAAGGTGGAGGTCAAGGCGCTGGTCAAGCCCCTGATGAACACCCTGCGCGCCGACCTCGGCGCCAAATTGAGCAAAAGGCAAAAAGAGGAGCTGGTACCCAAGGAGGCCTTTAAAGGCTTGAGCTCATGGGTCGGCTCCTGAACCCCGATTCACCACCACCACCGAACGCACTCAATATGCAAGCACTCCCCTCCTCCGTCTTTGAGACCCTGTTGGCCAGCTTCTGCCAGTCCGTCGGCCTGCCCGCAGACCCCGAGGCCCTGGGCCTGGAGTTCGAGGCCGACGGCCACACCGTGCTGGTGTCGCCAGACCCACGCGACGACCAGCGCCTGCTGGCCGAAGTACTGGTCGGCGGCTTTAGCGAACTTCCCGAGGCCTTGTTTCGCCTGCTGAACCACCTCAACGACGCAGCGCGCCTGGAGCACGACTGGGTGGCCAGCGTCGGCCTGGCTGGCGAGCTCAGACTGCACACCCAGCGATCCATCGCACAGACCACCCCCAGCGACCTGGAGGGCCTGCTGGTCGATGGGATCGAACGCGCCCAGGCGCTCGCCAGCCTGGCTACCGCTCAGCCCGAGCATGCGGACGACCCCGCCTCGGCCCTCTTGGCCTTCGACCCCCATGCCGGCGGCATACTCAGGGGCTGAAGCGCCTTGCCCCAGTTGACAAATGTATTCAATTTGTAACAATTATTGACAAACAGGGACTTCCCCCTCTTCCATAAGGACCACCCATGAACCTCGAACAGGCCCAACAACTCATCCGCGAGCTCGGCGTTGAACTCGGTGGGCAAAGCGATTCCTACACGCTCGACGAGCAGGGCGAGGCCAACCTGGTCTTTGACGACGAAGTCCCGGTGCTGATCCGTTTTGCTGACCCTACCTTGGTGCTGGCCTGCGCGATAGCAGTGGACGTGCGCGCGGACGACCCCGGCCTGTTCGCGACCCTGATGGACTACCAGTTCATGGGGCTGCGCACCTTTGGCTGCGTGTTGTCCTGGAACTCGGCGGCCGACAGCCTGGTTCTCTCGCGCCAACTCCATGGTGAGCCGACAAGCGCCCAGTTGGCCCACGAACTCAACATTCTGCTGCGGGCCGGGCGCGAGGTGCGCGAAGACCTGCTGCCACTGCTCGAAGGAGATCTGGCCTTCGCATCAGGCGAGGAGGACAGCGCAGAGCAAGCCCGGCCTGCCGAACTGGCCCCGATGATGTTCAACCGCGCCTGAACCAGGGGAGTTCTCATGAGCGTTCCCAACCTCAGGAACCTTCAGGCCGGGCTTATCCCCGCCAAGGTGAACATCGAGCCGATTACCAAGGGCATGGAGCAATCCACCCTACGGGGCATACACCGGCAGTTCGTCGGCGTGCACAACCTGCACCAGAACGACGGCTTCAAGCACACTTTCAGCCGCATCCAGCCCTCGGCGGACCAGATCAGGGGCCATATGGGCGAAGGCCTGGCCAAATTGGCCGTCTTCGATGAGGGCAGCAGCATTCCTTCGGCCAAGCTCAAGGTCATTCGGCGCGGGGAAGGCCAGGATATCAGCCGCAGCCAGGCCAAGAAGAACTTCGAGCGCGTGAAGGCCGGTTATGACTCCCTGCACCGCGAGCTGCTCAAGGTCAAACCAGATGGCGATGCCAAGCAAAGCCGCCTGGCCGGTCTGACCAACTTCTTCAAAAAGCTGTTTGGTAAGGCACCACCTACAGACCTTCAGTTCAACGCCAAGGTTATGGAAGGCGATGCACAGGTCCCGGTCGCCCTGCAGCAGGCCGCAGCGGACGCTCAGCCACCGGCCCCCCCGCAGCCCGCACTAGCCGGCGTTCCTGGCCCACTTATTCCGGTCCTGCCCCAGGCGCCTGACGATGCGCCCGATGTCAAACGCGAGGTCGAGCTGACGATCAGCACGGCCAAGACGCAGGACAAGGCAGGTGCACCGATCACATTCACGTCCAATCAGGTTTCCTCGTTCGAGAACAAGGCCGGGCTTCGCAAAGGCCTTTGGATAGGGCTGGCAGCGACCGGCGGCACCCTGGCCGCCACCGGCATCGCTGCCGGCGTGGTCATGGCGGCACCTGTCCTGGCGACAGCCGGCGTCATCGGAGGTGCCATCGGTGGCTTGTACCTGCTGGGAAAAGCCATATGGGGCAAATCGCCCTGGTGGGGCAAGACCGCCGAAGGCCAGCAGCAAAAAGAGCTGCGCCAGCAGGCCCGCAACGCGGCCGACGACATTGCCGAGATGGTCAAGCGGCAAGTGGTGGGCGACGTCAGCGAGCACAACCTGGCCGCGCCAGAGGGGGGCTACATCAAGAAGATGGTGCTGGACAGCCCGCAGATGCTGACCGACTTCGTGCTCCTGGCCCGCGGCAATGATTCCAAGGCTCTGCAGAAGAAAGTCAAAGATTTCGTGAAGTCCGACAAGTCACCCCTGCCGGAAAACATCCGTCAGGATGCCAATCGCTACTGGTTTCACAACCTGTTCAAGGGCGATCCCAAGGGCCATGCGCAAAAAACCGTGGATACGGTCACTCGCGAGATCACCCGCGGCATCATGCAAGGCGTGCAGGAAGGCGTGCTGCAGTCCATGGTGGCCGACCTGTCTGACGAGCTCAGCGACAAGGCCGTCGGGGAGCTGCAGAAAAATGGCGGTGCCGAGGCACACTTCAACGCGTTTCAGCGGGCCGTTGAGAAACTCTACCCAAGCAACATCGACGCCAGCCATCACATCCACGAGACCCAGGACCACAAAAACAGCCTGCTGGCCTTTCAGCGGCGAGGGCCTAAGGCGCTCATCAAGGACCTGGAAGCCCAGAAAGCCACCCTGGGCGAGGACAATGTCAGGAAATACACCGAGGTGTTGCGCAAGCTCGACGGCGATGTGCAGGCCCACCTGGCTTCCATCGGCCAAATAGACGCCCTGATTCACGGCGCGCCGCCCGAAGACGCTGCCGAACTGCCAGCCCAAGCCCCACTAGGTACGCTGGACCATGTCAACCAGGGGATTTCAGCGCTGCTCACCGAGCGGCTGAGCCCGCAGGAAATACAGCAAAAAAACAGCGAACTCGCGGCCGAGATTAATACCCTGCGCGCACGCATCGCAGCGGACGACGACCAGGGCACCGACAAGCTGGTCCAAGGCCATGCCAAGCAATTCCTGGACTTGCTCGATGCAGTGCAAAAGTCGCTAGAGCTCGCGACGACGGCAACACAGACCTTGGCTGAGGCACGCGAAGATTTCATCGCAGACCCCACGATGGCGCAGGTGCGTGCCCATGCCGCCAAGCTCTCGCCCCTGGCACAGCACTTCATCGACCCGGCCCAGGCTGACCCCGCTGACTTCACGGATCGCAACCTCGCCCTCATGGAGGGCAAACTAGAGGCCAGTCGCTTGGTCACCGTGTACGAGAACCTGGAGGCCGGTGCAGAAGCAGCCCAGAGGTTGCGCGAAAAAATGGACCTGGGACTGGCGCAGGCCGGCCAAGGGCAGTTGAGCGAGGTACTTGCGCGCGATTTCACCGAAGGCCTGGAGGCCGAGCTTCACAAGCAGACGGTGGAGCTTGGGGCCTGGGAGGGGGCAGGCTTCAAAGTGCCGACCGACCTGGGTGCGGTGCAGCCCAAGCAGCTGGAGCAGTGGCGCGCGCAGGCCGTGGGCGCCGCCCTCGGTCTGGATTTGGAGCAGGTGGTTCGCTTCGAACCGCTGCTGCTCAAGATGTCGCATGGAGACCTCGGTGATGCCATTGCGCTACTGCGCGATGAACTCAAGCAGCCCGGCGACAAGAACGCAGCGCTGCAGCTGCTGCAAGACAACCTGCCAGCGCCCGGGGACAGCCCGAAGGAGCTGCAAGACAAGGCCTTGCGCAGCTACAAGGGTCTGATCGAGGCCAAGATGTTCAACGGTGCCACCCAGCCTTGCAGCGAGCTGGTGCAGAACCTGCACCCGGGCGCACTCGTGTCGATCAACAAGTACGTCGCGCTGCAGTCGCTGGACCAGCAACTGCGCGCCCTGCATGGCAGCGAGCGCGGCCTAAAAGCCTATGCCTGGGCCGCGCAAAAATTCATTCAGATCCCCAGCTATGCCAATGGGTACAACCGGGCGGTCATGTTGGACCTCATGGTGCGCTTTCAGGACGGGCAAAGCCAGAGCAATCCAGCGCTGATCGAGGCCTCACGCACGGTCAGGGATCAGCTCGCGCTGCCTGGCTCTCTGGACCAGCCCCTGGCAGACTGGGCAGCCGAGGCGGACAAACTCAAGGACCTGGATGAATCGAATCTGGTTCGGGTCAAGGATCTGATCACCAGCTTCAACAGCAACCTGGACCAAGCGATCGAATTGGACAAACTCAAAGCCCAGGCCATGGCCCGGGCGCATGCCCAAAATATCGTTCCTGGCGGCCAGGGCAGTTTGGACCCACGCGTGCGTCAGGCGGTGGCCCAGTCCTCGGCGCCGGTGGCCGGTGGCCTCGCCGGGCGACTCCAGGCCAAGGCGCAAGAAATTCGCCAAGTCCAGCAGGATCAGGCAGCGCTGGTCAGAGACCGACGACTCGGCGCCGAAGATATCCAGCGCCTGGGTCAATACCTCAAGACCACGCTGGGCTACAAGGGCTCGGTGGATAAACTGGTCCAGCGCATTGCCGAGCATGCCGAGTTGCGATCGGAACTCATGACGCTGATGCATGCCAATCACCAACTGGCAGGCCTAGACAACCCGCCCCGGCTGCAGCACAGCTTCACGCAGGCGCAACTGCTGGCCGGCGCGCGCGCGCTGGGCAGCTATATCGAGCAGCCTGCCAGCTACCTGGCCGAGCTGTCGCCAGAACTGCGCCCTCGCATCATCGAGCGCAATGGCTTTATCGCCAAGTTCAGAGGCAAGGAAGACAAGGCTCTCGAACGCCTGCTCAGCAAGGAACCGCGCACCCGGGCCTACCTGGAGAACTTCCTGCGCGAGGAGCATGCCTATGAAGCACTCCGGCAAGACCTCAAGCTCGACCTGCCCGCACGCGCGGTGCGCGTTATTCTTGAAGGCAGCGCCGACCCCACGGAAAAGGCGGCACACCTGGCCAAGCTGACCCAGGGCACCGCCTTGGCAGATGCCAACCTCAACAAGCTTTCGAACAGCCTGGGCCACTCGCTGCAGGTGCAAAAACAGGCGCTCAGCCACCTTCAGCAGACGCTCAGCGAGAAAAGCGGCGGCTCGAGCACTTACCTGCAAGCACAGCAGCAACTGCTAGACCAGCAGCTGGCCGCCGCAGCCGAACTGCCACAGGCTTTTCGCGCCCCACACACCGGCGCGCTGGCGCAGATGGGCGCCCTCATGCTGCAAGCCGACACCTGCCGGCCCATGAATCAGACGCAGATCGAGCTGGCTTATCTCAACGGTCAGCTACAGGCCTCGCGCGACGCGCTCAAATACTTTGACCCGCAGCGCTTTAACGCCGATCGCCCTGGATTTTTCGGGCGGGTTCTCTTTAGCCTGATGCGCAAGGGCGAGCGGCTGAACCGGCTCTTGGGGGCCGGCGGCGACACCAGCCAGGCCGTGGCCAAGGCCATGGCCGACATCAACAAGGCCAGACTGCTAGAGGGTCAGTACCAGCAGCAAGCAAGCACTCTGGAAGGTAAGCTGGGCGAGCTGGTTCAGGCCAAGAACCAGCTGGTAGCGGACTCGCGCAAGGTCCAGGCGGCATTCGAAATGCTGGCCAGCGAACAACTGGCCGCCAAGCAAGGCGACAAGGCACACCTGACCGAAGCCGACATTCAGGCGGTGACGGCGCAGTGGAAGGCACTGCTCGAAGGCGTGAGCAAGGACGCCTTTCCCGAGATCGAGCAATGGTCCCAGAGCCTGATCGGCAAGGGCATCGAAGACCTGGAAAGCGCCCTCGGCCCCCAGGATCAACAAGCCCTGGCCAAGGAACTGGGCGCTCTGATTCAGCAGCAAAACGAGTTCGTGGCCAGCCACCGCGCCCTCAAGGCTGAACTCGACCGGATCGACCTGAGCAAGGCCCCGGCTGATGCGCAGCTCACGCTGATGTTCCAGGCTGGGCTGGACCTGGAAGACAGGGTTTTGCTCGACCGTCTGGTTCAGTCTAAGGTGATCCAGGCCGAGCAAATTAAAGGCCTTCTCACCCAATGGAGCGAAGCGGGCCAGGCCACCCTGAGCGACCCAGCCACCGCACTGTTTCTGGCCGGACGGGCCTATCGCGCCCTCGAGATACGGGTTGATAGCCTGGGCCCTGAGCCAAGAGCCGATTGGGACCAGCTCAGGGGCAAGCTGGAGGAGTCCTTCCTCGCGCGCCTAGGGCCAGGAGCGCCCCAACGCCTGGAAGCGAACGGAGCGTCCAAGGTCACGGCAGCCCTTATCAAGGATCTCTCCGAACTGAGCAAGCAACTTAGTTCATCGGCGAGCTACAGCGAGCAGCAGTTGCAAGCCCTGAGCCAACTGGACGAAAAGGTCATGGACCAGCTGCAAGAGCACAGACTCAACCAGCTCGATGGCCAGCAGCCACCGCGTTCGCTCAAGGCCCTGGACCAATTGGGCTACCTGCGCTCGGAGCTGGGAAGGGTGTACGTTGGCTTGATTGCCAAGGCCAAAGGCTTGCCGAAATGGTACGACGTCAACCTCTTGAAGGCCCGGGCGGCCAGCCACAGCTACAACGGCGCGCTGATCCAGCAGGAGCTGCTCAACCCGAAGAACCGCTGGATCCCCAAGGGCGTACCTGGGGATAAACGGGTGGAGCTCAAGTACGCCACGAAAGACAAGTTCGCGGCAAACCTCGCGCAGGTCAAGACGTCTTACCGGGACCTCTTTCCTGCCAGCAGCCGAGGGGGCCTCACTGCAGCGCAGGCCGAAGGCCTGGACGACCAGATGCTGGGGCGGCTGGACGAGGCGCGGTTTGATGAGGAGCCCGACCTTGACGACTCCCATGACTACGACATGAACCGCAACAACTTCGCCGCCGTGCTAGAACCTGGCAATTATTGAGATGCAGATGACCGACACTTCAAACACCCCCCCCACCAACCCCCGCTTCCAGGCCCTGATCCAATCGCTGAGCGCGCTCAGCGAACTGCCGGCAGAGCCCGGTGATGCCGGCCTTCTTTTGCAGGCCGGGCCTTATCAGCTGCGGGTCATGCCTGATGGCAGCAATGACGAGCGCTTAGTGATTGAGGTTGAGTTGGCCGATGCAGCCGACGCGCCAGCGCCGGCCTTGGCCTTGCTGCACCGGATCAACCATGTGGCGCGCTTTCGCCATGGCTGGCAGCTCAGCCTGGACGAGGACGACCACATCGTGCTGCACACCCAGCGCCCGTTGGCCAGCACTGACGCCAGCCAGTTGCAGGACCTGATGGCCTCCGGGCTCGAGCGGGCCGCCGCGGTGGCAGGCCTGTGGAACAAGGCCCTGGCCATGATCGAGCAAAGCGGCGATACACAGAGCCATAACTTGAACCTGGACATCGGCGCACTGCGCGCCTGACCAAACGTAGAAGGAGCAGCCATGGTCTTTGGCGGCACAAAAATCCAAGGCGCCAGCAATATCACGCGAACCGATGCGCAAAGGTTGTCCGCCACTCAGGTGGCGGACAACATCACGGGAAGCGTCAGCGCCGAGCGGGCCCAAGAAACGCTAGAAGCAGTTGCCGGAAAACTGCTCAAAGGCAAGCAGTTGGCCATTCATCACCGCACCAGCAGCAAGACCCCCCGCTTTATCCGCCAGAGCCAGGTCAGCCATGAACGGGCCACACACACGGTGGCGGTGGTGCGCAATCTTTTTGCCAAGGCCGGTGGGCAGATCGCCGACCCAGCCAAGCAAAGTGCGCTCCAGCAGGAAGTCGAAAGTTACCTCAATACTCCTAATTTGGCCATCGAGGGAGATCGCCTCAACAAACTGGTCAAACAACTCCAGGAAGCGATCGCTGCAGGCAAGCCCCCCCAGCTTGACGGGCAAGCACCCATGGGTCAGCCGAATCTGCACCAGCAGAACTCTGAAGCCTTGCAAGTAGCACAGCCAGAGCCAGAGCAACAAGCGATCGTCCCAGCGAAGCCGCAAGGGCCTGACATGCCAGGGGAACCTGCGCCGCAGCCCGCTAGCGACAAGCTCGCAGACGAGCTGCAGGGCATGAAAGCCGCTGCTGCAAAAGGGCGGCCGGTGTCGCAGAAGCTTCCAACCCAAGCGGACATCCTTGCCCCCAACCTTCCCGACCCCAAACTTCCCGACCCCAGCCAGCTCTCAGGGGGGACCGACGCATTAGCGAGAAAAATCGAGGATGGGGCCCGGCCCATCGAGGCAAACCAGTCGCTGCTGGACGAAAGCGGCCAGACCAACCGCGACATCAAGCAGAGCGAAAAGTTCAACGAGGTGGAATTTGCGCAAACCTCTGAGGTCTCAGTGGACCGCAATGGTAATGAACTCCAACCGGACGCGAGCCCCTTAGAAGAGTTGCCGGGGAGCCAGCGCGATTCATCCGAGATGATCGATTCGCAAATACAGCCAGAAAATCTGGACGAATCGCAAGGACCAGCCTGGCAAGAGAGTTTCGAAGCCAACAACGACGACGAGAACCTTTATTTCAACCCCCAACGGCCGCTATCAAGCTCGTCTTTTTTTGAAGGCTTGATGGAAGGAGCTGACGGGCAGCAGTACATGGCCGAGGAAGATCAGCAATACTTTAATGGCCAGCGCACCAGTTATATCCCGCACAGAAGCGAAGCTGAGGAAATTTCACAGGGCTTTATTGGTGAGGAAGATCCTTTTCTACCGAACCCCCCTGGCCCCATCGGCCCCGGCCTGGTTCCAGGGCCTATAAATCCAGCTCTCTCTGAGGATGACGACGGCGAATTCGATGTGGATAAGCAGATAAGCCAACGGGCCGCCGAAAGTCGGCAAGTCGTCGCCGAAGTCATGGCCAAGCAGGCGGCGGAGAAAAATATCCAGGCGTGGAACGAATTCGTCGGTCAAGTAGACAACTACACCGAAAGCTTGGTGGACTGGGAGCTCATGTTCGACCAAATGAGCACCGAGCAAGGCGCTGGCTTAAAAGATCGAAACTTGAAGGGCACCGCCAAGGAATTGCAATCGAAGTTGGACACGCTGGAGAGATTGATCAATGAATTCGACGGTCGGCTGGAAGACCAGCGGGACCTCAGAAAGCTCCGGGACGATGTCGGAAAACTAGCAAGCAGCCTCGACAACAATTTCGGTGCCTTGCTTGACGAAAGAGACGAATTAACAAGCCAGGTAGACAATTTTCTCGACCGGCTGGAAGCTGACCCAAAAGCGGATCAGGTCATCCAGGAGAGTCTGGCGCTGACTGATTCCATTGCCTCCAGTCTAGGCGAGTTGCTGGCACGCCGCGATCACCTATTGAGTGCGGCTCCGGATGAAGCGCTGGTGGCCCAGCGGCAGCTGGAATACCAACACAATTTGCTGAGCGAATCGGAAACGATTTTGAACAAGGCCAAGCCCCGGTCCCAGGACCTTGCTAAAGAGGCAGTCGTCTTAAGGTCCCGCTTCGATCAATTGTTCAGCAATGCCCGATCTGGTGAAACGCAAGCGATTTACGCACTGGTGCAGATCCGAAATGAGTTGAAGGCGAAGCAAAGCGAGATCGCAGCTCTTGAGACTCAGCTTGGAAGGGCAGAATCGGATCTGAAGGACCATGAGCAGGAGCTGCGCAAGGTCTTCGGCGAGATACCGACCATGCAAGCCGCTGTGAAAGATCGCCAGTCGGCACTGCAAGACGTGCGACAAGGCATGCAGCAGACTGCTCGGGACATCGAGCAAGCCTTAGGTAAAAAGTTACAGGTGCAGCGCACCGGAACTGTCCAAACCACCACGCCAGATGACCCGGAGGTACAGGCCTCATTGCGCAACTTGACACTATTCCAAGCCACTGCTCAACCTGAGACCGACCTCAGAAACTATGAGTCACAACTGAACAATCTGCTCAGTTTGACGGACAGTGAGCTGCCATTGAGCGCTGCCCAACGCATCGGATTGCAAGCTGCATTGAAGCCCGATGGTCTTATCGCCACAAAGCTCCAGGATTTGGTGGACACCTTGGTGCTCCGCTTGAACAATGAGCGGGAACAAGCTTTCGCCGATATCCTTCGCGATTACAACAAGCGGGCCAGCGCGGCGCAAGGTGTGGCCAATGAAGCGAGCCGCAAAAAGCAGCTCCTGGCAGAAAGGGTTGATGCCCGCGCGCGACAAATCATGACCTTGCAAGGACAAATCCGCAGCCTCAATCGCATGCTTGCAAGCCGGGAAAACCTGCCCGATGCCGCTGTAGCATCAACACTGGGCGACGAGGACAGACTGGCCGCCCTGGAACAAGAACGGCAGCGCCTGTTGGATGGCGTTGACCCTCCTGACACGGATGAAATGTCGGAGTCGGCAGCCGAAGAGGCGCAATGGCAGGCCATGGGACTGCAAGGCTTGGAGGTCGAACTGGCCAAAGTGACGTCCGAAAGCGAGCAAGCAATCAATGAAGTGAAGCAGGCGCAGGAAGATCAGACCAAGGCGCGCGGGGAGGCCGAGCGGGCCGCACAGGCCCGTATCGAAGACGCCAACCTTGCGATCGGTAAGATCGAGGCCGTCATGAAGCGAGTGCATCAGCAACTCTCCGCCGCCAACCAACGGTGAATCGGGCGGATCGCCATGACCCGGCTTGATTTCAATCTACCGCCCAAGCAAGCCACCGACCAGCCGCAGGCCGATAGGCTGGCGGCGCTGGGCAAGGCGCAAAGTTCCACCGGCATGGCCCTGCTGCTCAACAGCGGCAAGACCGGTGCGCTGGCCATTGCCGGGACGGTCAAGCTGGTCAAGGAAAGCCGCCTTCAACAAGCTGACCCCCAGGCCTACGACAATCGGCAGGACGCGCGCCGGGCCCTGCGCGATCTGGCCAGCGGCTTGGTCGACGAGAAGGGCAAAGTTCACAGCGGCTACATGAGCCTTTCCGACGACGGGCAGACCCTGAGCAATACCTCGCGTTGGACATCGGGCGATCGCAGCGGAGCCGTCGAGCAAGTGCGCGGCTTGATCGAGCAGGGCTATGGCGATCGCATGGCCGAGTTGGGCATGAAGGATTCGCTCGATCGAGCCATTTATAAATACCTGCAAACATCGGGCCGCAAGTTGGGCACGCGCAGCCTGGTCGCGCTGGTGCGCGAGCTTGAGCACAAGCTGGGAGACGATCCCCAATTCCTCGCGCAGGCGCAGGTGGGAAAAGCCCGCTTGCAAGCCGGATCGGTTCAGGCCGGGCGCCTTCCCACGGAGCGCGATGAGGCTCTGAAGAAACTGCTGGAACTCTACAATTCGCAGGACGAGGCGGTGCTTCAGGTCGAGCTGGCCTTGGTTCGAAACGCATACCCTTGGGCCGAAGGAACGCTGGTTGGAGAGTATCCGATCAGCCATGATCACCACGACTACACAATCACCGGCTTTGCCGACCTGAAGGTGATGGAAAGACTGGCTGGTGAGCGGGGTATGCCGCCAAACGTCTTCATGCGCTTACTCAAGACGCAGGGGCCAGACCTTTTGATCGATCCGGCGGGCGCCAATCACCCTCATCCGCTAGGGCGCCAGCTCTACCAGGATATGCAGAGGGCCTTTGGCCAAGCCAGTACGCTGGATCAATTTCACGCCAAGGTGGCCAATGCAGCCCTGGCCACCTTCGAGGAGACCAAGGATACAGCCAGAGCTGCGACGATGGCGCCACTGCCGGCGTTTGCAGCTGGCAGCCTGCAGCACCGCGCGGCGCAGGCCTTGCAAGCGCTGGGCGAGGGCTCGCAGCCGCTTGCCCTGCCAGCACTGGCTGAGCAGCCCGCTGGGCCAAACGCTTGGCCCAGCTTCGCGATGCCGCGGTGGACGCAAGACCAAGCAGATACTGCGGGCGAGCCGCTTTACCGCTGGGGTATCAGCCTGCTGTTCACAGCCCTGCATGAGAGCGGTCGAAGGGACGACCTAGGGCCTCTGAATGACTTGCTGGCGCATGTGGCCGGCCAGCCATTCGAAGGCGACCAGGCGGTGACCTTCAGCGAGGAGCTCGACACTTTGCTCGGTCAGGTGCCACCCGAAAGCGCCCTCGCCTTCGGCCGCGACTGCCTGCGCGAGGCCCTGGGCTGGCTGCCGAATCACGGCCTGCCCTACCTGCCGGCAATGGCGCCCACCGATCATCCGCTGTCGGTACTGCGTCGCCACCCGTTTTTGCGAAGCCCCGGAACCTGAAGTGAGAGCATCGCGAATGTCTCTGCCCAGGAACTGCAGTTCAGCTCGTTCATGAGTCGTGCCCACGGAGCCGGGACGATAGGATAATTCATAAAAAGTAACCGTCTTGAGGGGCGATCACGGTGCTAAAACCTCCGCGACCGCACCAGGTTTCGGAGCAAGGTCATGCCCACCCCTATCCAAAATATTCAGTTCGCCAAGGGTACGGTCCAATTCAGCGTATCCGTCCGGCCAACCCATCTTGATTCGACCCGATGAAGCTGGCATCGT
>JBAXEN010000033.1:0-20212 GCA_037140415.1 Betaproteobacteria bacterium
GCCGATGCGCGGGTGCAGCGCATCTACGGCGGCACCAACGAGATCATGAAAGAGGTGGTCGCGCGCAGCATGGGGCTGGCGGGGCGCTGAGGGCGGGCGCTGTCACGGCCGGCGCCACCTTGGGCTTGGGCACCCGGGGCGGTGGCGTTGGTGATTTGCCGTCTAGGCAGCCCAGCAGGCTGGCTGCGACCAGGGCCGCTGCCCCTGCTTGCAGGCTTCGCACTGCGGTAGATCTCATCGCCCTATGCTGGGCCAGCTCGGCTTTGCAGCGTGTGCGTCAAGGCCGATGCTGGCCGTCGGTGGCCGCCGCTGGTGTTTCTAAGGCTATTGCGGCTTGATCCCCGCGTCGCGCACGATGGCCGCCCATTTGCGACCTTCGGCCTTGATGAAGGCCTCGGTTTCCTGCGGGCCCAGGGTGAAGACTTCGCCGGCGGTGGTTTCAAATTTCTGGCGCAACTCCTTGTTGCTCAGTACCTGATTGAGTGCGCTGCGCAGCTTGTCCAGAACGGCGGGCGGCGTCTTGGCAGGCGCGAACAGGCCGACCCAGGACTCGATCTCCCAGCCGGGCACGCCCGCCTCGGCCGAGGTGGGTACGTTGGGAAACAGGCTGCTGCGGCGCGGGCTGACGATGGCCAGAGCCTTCATATTGCCGGCCTGGATGTGTGGCCGAGCCGACGGCGCGGTGTCGAACATCACGTCTGCGCGACCGGCGATCAGGTCAGGGTAGGCTGCTTGCGAGCCCTTGTAGGGAACGTCTGTAAAGCGCACGCCGGTCTGCTTCATCAGATAGGTCCCCATGATGTGCGCGCCGGTGCCGCTGCCCAGGTGGGCCATGTTCAATTTACCCGGTTGTGCGCGCGCCAGATCGAGCATTTCCTTGAGGTTGTTGGCCGGAAAATCTTTGCGCACCACCGCCACATAGGGCACGGTGTAGGCCAGGCCGACCGGCACAAAATCGGCCAGCCCGTCGTAGCCCGGGCTGCTGTAGAGGTGCATGTTCCAGACGATGTTGCTCAGGCCGCCGGCCAGCAGGGTGTAGCCGTCAGGCGCTGCCTTGGCAGCGACCTGTGTGCCCACCAGGGTGCCAGCGCCGGTACGGTTCTCGATCACGATGTTTTGCTTGAGCACCTCGCCGAGGTACTGGCCCAGAATCCGCGACACCACATCAAAACCTCCGCCGGGCGGTTGAGGCACCACCACACGCAAGGGCTTGCTCGGAAAAGCTTGGGCCCATGCGAGCCCGCCACTCATGGCGCCGAAACAGCCGATAAGCAGTGCTTGACTGAAAGATCGCTTGTTCATGATTTTTGTCTCCTGATAAACAGAGTCTGCTTCAGCGCTCGAGCGCACCGCCGGCCAGCCAGCGGCTGCCGCGTTGATAAAGATCCTGCACCCCGGCGCCTTTGAGCATGGGCATGTCCATCTTGACCTTGTAGCCAATGCGGGTCTGGATGTAGGCCAGGTGGCGATAGCCCTCGGGGTAGCTGGCCAGAGCCTGCTGATCAAGCTTGAGCACGGCCACCGGATCGACCGGGTCGATGCGGTCTTTTTCGTAAATAGGCTGGCGGTGGAGCAGCTTCCAGCGCCCTTCGTGGCGGCTCACAAAATCATAAAAGCGGCCGGTACACACCACATCGCACAGCACCGGGCCGTCGGTGCCTTCGACCATACCACGCTGGGAAATAGTCATCTTGGTCTGGGCGATTGCGCGGTCACCCGCCACCTCGACCGCGCTGCCGCCCAGGAAATGCAAAATACTTACCCCCTTGGCCCAGCCCTCCTGGGTGACGCGGATGAAGTCCTTGAACGGCCCCTGAAACCAGGTCGCCATCATCACCCCCTCAGGGTGCCAGACGGTGGCAAAACGGTCCCAGTCGCCGGCATCGCGCCAGACGGCCCAACGCTCGACCATCTGGCGGATTTCCAACTCATCGTGCATCGCTTGATCCATTGCTGTGACTCCTTAAATTCAGACCGGCTCGACCCGGTAATCGACCTGGTGACGCGCAATGCGCAGGTCGGCCAACTCTTGTTTGACCCGCAGGTGCTCGGGGTGCAGCGCGTAGGCATCGAGCGCAGCCTGCGACTCGAACTCCGAGTAAAGCACCACGTCACAGGCGTAGTCGATGCGGCTGGAATCGACCCCGATTTCCAGATGCAGCAGACCCGGAATGCGCCCGCGCAAAGACTCGAAGCTGCGCTTGAGCAGCTCGATGGCGCGGGCCTTGGCCTGGTCCGTGTCGCCGCGCAAATTCCACATGACGATGTGCTTGATCAAGCGCTTCTCCGGTTCAAACCTGCGGCGCAAAGCCAGCGCTTTGCGGCCACAGGTTCACAAAGGCATGCACGGTGGTGCTGCCATACAGGCCCGCGCGGGTAAAGGGCTCGTCGGCCAGCCAAGCGTGGGCTGCATCGCGCGATTCAAAGTCGATGGCCAGCAAGCTGCCCAGCATGGTCTGCCCGTCATCGGCGACCAAGGGGCCGGCAAAGGCAATGCGCTGGCCCACCTGGCCCAAGTAGGCCTTGTGCTCAGGGCGCAGGCGATGGCGCAGGGCCTGGGTATCGGGCTTATCGATCAGGATGAAGGTGAAAATCACAGAGCGCTCCGCTGAAGCACAAAATCAAACTCAACCCGGTGCAGTCCCTGGCCGTCGTCCACCCAGGGCGCAATCAGCGACTGCCGCACACCGTAGACCGCATCGCTGTCCAGGTAAGGGTCGTCCTGCCGGTAGACATGGGTGGTCAGCGGCTGATAGCCGGGCGCACTGATCTTGAAATGCATGTGCGCCGGCCGCCAGGGATGGCCGCCGGTGGCGCCGAGCAGCTGCCCAACCGGTCCGTCGACAGGCACCGGATACGGCAGGGCCAGCACGGTGCGCAGCTCAAACCGGCCATCGCTGCCGCTGCTCAGCACACCACGGGCTCGGTGCTCGTCCAGGTCTTCGTATTGAACGTCATAGCGGCCTTCGGCGTCGGATTGCCAAAACTCCACCTCGGCGCCGGCCACCGCAGCGCCATCGAGGGCGCAAACCCGGCCTCGTACCAGGCAAGGCTGGCCCGGCGCGCCACGGGCCAGGTCGGCCCCGTCAGGCAAGTGCGGCGCATCGGCCACATAAAAAGGGCCGAGCACCGTCGATTCGGTGCAGCCAGCCGGTTTGTCATGATTCATGGCCACCATCAGGGTCGACAGGCCCAGAACATCGGACAAGAGCACGAACTCCTGCCGCATCGGGCTGCACTTGTGCCCCACCGACGTCAGAAACTCAATGCCCATCTGCCACTCCGGCTCGGTCAGCCGGGTCTCGCGGGCGAAGGCGTGCAGGTGCTGCACCAGGCTGGTCATCAGCTCCTTCAGACGCGCATCTGGCGTCTGCGCCAGGCGCGCAATAACGGCCTGGGTGATGGTCTCCTGATTCAAGTTGCGCAAAAGCCTGTCCCCGCTGCTGGTTTTTTTAGCAGTCGGGACTATAGATTTTCAAAACCCGAAGAAAAATAGCGAAGCCGCAAATGACTTTTCCACCAACTGGAATAAAGCGCGAGACAATGCGCTGCGGCGCGACCTGGCCACCCGAACACGCTGCGCGCCGAGCCCAACCTATGGACCGCTGGACCGAAATCGAACTTTTTGTGCAAGTGGCCGAAACCGGCAGCTTGAGCCGCGCGGCCGAGGCGCTGCAGCTGTCCAACGCCGCCGCCAGCCGGCACCTGGCGGCGCTGGAGGCCAGGCTGGGCGCACGCCTGGTCGAGCGCAACACCCGGCGTCTGTACCTGACCGACACAGGCCGGGAATTTCACAGCCGGGCCCGCACCATCGTCTCTGACCTGCGCGATGCGGAATCGGCGGTCAACGCCACCGCGCTCAACCCCACCGGCGTGTTGCGGGTCACCGCCTCACTCTCGTTTGCGATGCACCATGTGGCGCCGCTGCTGCGTGAATACACCCAGCGCTACCCCAATGTGCAGGTGCATCTGGAGGCCGCCAATCGCTACATGGACATCATCGACAACAACATCGATGTGGCCATCCGCACCCGCGAATCCGAGCCCGACTCCAACATCACCATCCGCCGCATGGCCGAGACCCGCCGCATGATGGCCGCCTCGCCCGGCTACCTGGCTAAATTCGGCACGCCGCAATCGCTGGAGGAGTTGCAGCAGCACAAGTTGCTGATCTACACCCATGCCAACACCCCCAACGAGCTGCGTTTTTCCAAAGCCGGGGTCAGCAGCACCCTGACCGTCAAGGGCCTGCTTGAATCGAACGACGGCCAGATCCTGCGCGCTGCCGCCCTGGACGGCCTGGGCATTCTGGTTCAGCCGACCTACATCCTCTACGACGACATCGTCGCCGGCCGCCTGGTGCCGGTGCTCGACGACTGGGAACTGCCGCGCCTGACCATCAACTTGGCCTACCCCAGCCGCAAACACCTGTCGGCCAAAGTGCGTACCTTCATCGACTTCATGGTCGAACACTTCGCCCGCATGGACTACGAGCGCAAGTGGACCGGACGTTTTGGGGACTGAGGGCGCTCAGATGACCGCCCCATCGCCGCGAGGGCGCGGCTCCCACACACTGATCGAGCTCAGATGCTCAGAGTGTGGGAGCCGCGCCCTCGGCGCGATGCGGCCTTGGATCCAAGGCCGTCGGCTTCAGCCCGGCCGCACACCTTCCCAGGCATTCTGGAACAGCTGCCGCAGCGCCGTGCGGTCCAGCGGCCTGGGATTGGGATACTGGTTTTGCACCGCGATGTCGCAGGCCTTGTCCAGATCGGCTTCCTTCATCCCCAGATCACGCAGGGCGACGGCCGCGCCGTTGTTCTTGGCAAGGTCGAACACCGCCGCCGGGCCGCTCGCGCCGCCCAGGGCTTGGGCGATTTTGGCCATGGCCTCGGGCGCAGCCGGGGCGTTGTAGGCCAGGGCATGCGGCAGCACCGCGGTGTGGGTCTCTGCATGCGGCAGGTTGAAGGTGCCGCCCAGGGTATGACAGAGCTTGTGGTGCAGAGCCATGCCCACGCTGCCCATGACGATGCCGCACAGCCAGGCGCCATAAAAGGCGTCGGTGCGGGCCTGCATGTCGCTGGGGTTTTTGCAGATTGCCGGCAGCGCGCGGCCGAGCGCGGCAATGCCGTCGCGGGCCATGAAGTCGATCACCGGGTTGCGATCGGCCGCGTACAGGCCCTCGGCCGAATGCGCGATCGCGTTGATGCCGCTGGTCAGGCTCATGGCCGGGGGCAGGCTCAGGGTGAGTTCTGGGTCGTAGATCACCGCGCGCGGCACCACTTTGGCGTCCTTGCCGGTTTTCTTCATGCCGCCTTCGGTGATGCCAAAGACCGGCGTCATCTCCGAGCCGGCATAGGTGGTGGGAATGGCGATGATGGGCAGGCCCGAGTCCAGGGCAATGGCTTTGCCCAGGCCGGTGGTCGATCCCCCCCCGATGGCCACCGCGCAGTCAGCGCCGAGCTTGCGCGCCACCTCTCTGGCTTCGCGCGCAGTCTCGATCGGCACATGCATGACGGCGCGGTCGAACACGCCGGCCGCACGCGGACCCAGCAGTGTGGCCACCATCTCGGCCGAGCTGCGCTGCTCGGGCGTGGACAGCACAAGGGCGCGGCTGTAGCCCAGCGCGTCGATCTCGCGCTCCAGGTGCTTCAGGCTGCCGGCGCCGAAGACCACACGGGCGGCGTAGGCGTTGTAAATGAAGGCGTTCATCATGGCTTGAATTCGGTGGGCAGGCCGGCGCTGCGCTCGACGGCCTGGATGATGGCCGCGTAGTCGTCCAAGGCCTGGCCCTGGGCAACGGCGGCGTGCATCAGCTGCAGGGTGGCCGCGGTCTGCGGCAGGGGCGCATGCACATCGCGGGCAGCGCCCACAATCAGCTCCAGGTCCTTGATCATCTGCTCCACCGTGAAGGTGGGGGTGAAGTCGCGCTGACTCAGTTGCACCGACTTGGCCTTGAGAATAGGCGAGCCCACCGCGCTGGCGCACAGCACCTGCCACATGTCTTGCCAATCGAGGCCGCCCTTGCGGCCCAGCGTCAAACCTTCGGCCAGCATGGCGCTGGTCTGCGCGATCAGCAGGTTGACCACCAGCTTCATCAGCCTGGCCTGCTCGCCCTCGCCCAAATAAAACCGCTGCGGCCCCCAGCAGGCCAAGAGCGGCTCGCAGCGATCGTAGGCCGCGCGCGGGCCCGAGGCCATCACCGTCAACTGCGCCGCCTCGGCCATTTTGTTGTTGCCCGAAACCGTGGTGCGCAAGTAGGCCACGCCGCGCGCGCTGCACAGCTCGGCCACCCGCGCCGAGGCCGCCAGCGACACGGTGCTGGTGTCGACATAGATCGCGCCCGCGCTGGCCGATTGCGCCACCTGCTCGCCCACCGCCTGCAGCGCCGCGTCGTTCGGCAGCGACGAAAACACAAATTCGGCCTGGGCCAGCGCGCCGGCTTCGGCCACCGTCAGGCCAGCGCCACGCGCCAAGGCCAAGCGGTCGGCGCTGGGGTCGCTGACCGTCACCTCATGACCGGCGCCTTGGAGGTGGCTGGCCATGGGCAGGCCCATCTTGCCCACGCCCAGAAAATGAATGCGGGCCATGCTCAGGCCGCCTTTTGGGCAGCCGCTTGCGCCGCAGCCGGGGCTAGGCCGCCGGTGGTGCCACCCATGAAGCTGCCGTGCTGCAAATTGAGCAGACGGTTCCAGCGCTGCTGGCCCATGGTCAGGCCGATGAAGAAACCCAGCTCCACAATCTGCGGCACCTCCAGATGAGCGCGCAGGGCCAGCCACATCGCGTCGGTGGAGTCCAGGCCCCAGGTCATGGCCTCGGCCAGGCGCAGCGCGGCTTTTTGACGTTCATCAAAGCGGCCCGATTTTTCAAATTCAAGCAGCTCGCGCACATCGTCTTCCACCAGGCCCTGGGCCTGCGCCTTGAGCGAGCGCTGGTTGCCGCAGTAATTGCAGTTGACCGCCTGCGACACATAAAGCCGGCACAGTTCTTTGAGCGCATGGTCACACACGCCATTGACGAAGGTGTCGTTCCAGGCATTGGCAAAAGACCAGAACACCGCCGGCACATGGGCCCGGATGGCATGGCTTTCGGGCCGCGGCGCGCCCTCGCGGGCGGCGCGCTCAAACTCGGCGCGCATGGCCGGGTCGGCGATGGCCGAGGCCTCCACATAAGGCAGGCGCTGGGGGGATGTGCTCATGGGGTGCTCCAGTTTCAGGCCGATGCCAGGGCTTGCTCGTAAGCGCTCAGGTCCAGATAGCGCTCAGGCGCCGGCGCCACCCCGCTCCACATGCCCTCCATCTCGGCGCGGATCGAGAGTACGCGGGCAAAGCCCTCGCGATTGAAGGCGGCATCGGGGGCCAGGCCAGAGCCTGGGGTGAGCAGGGCCTCGTAGGTATTGCGGGCGGCCTGACCTTCGAGCTTGAAGTTGGCGCCCAGCAGCTCAATCATCGCGCTCTCATTGGCCCTGTCCATGGCCCGCCGCTGGCCGCGAATATAGGCAGTGAGGTAGCGGCGCAGCAGATCGCCATGGGCCTGCGCCCAGGCCCGCATCACATAGGCGCCGGTGGCCTGATAAGGGCCGAGCAAATCGTACTGACTGCCCAGGCTCTTGAGGCCCTGGGCCCGCAGCTTGAAGTTGAAGGGCGGGTTGATCATGCCGCAGGCCAGCTCGGGGTCACTGGCCATGGCGGCAGCGCGTGGGCCAGTGCCGCCGGCCAGCTTGATCTGGTAGTCGCGGCCTTCGAGCAAGCCACGGTCTTTGAGGATCTTCTTGGCCGCCAAGGCATAAGCGGTGTTAGGCGCGTCGACCGCCAGCAGCTTGCCGCGCAAGTCCTCGAAGCCGCCGATCTCGGGCCGCACGATGAAGTCATTGAGACCGGCATCGCCACCGCAAACGATGACCGCGTCGGCGCCCGACTCGATCAGGGCCACCGCGTTGTCCACCGCCGCATGCGCGATCTCAAAGCGGCCTGCCGGCAGGCCTGCGCGCTGCTCGTCGGAATTGGGGGTGTGCTGCACCTCGATGTTCAGACCCTGCTCGGCAAAGTCGCCGGCCTGCAAGGCGGCCAGCAGCGGCAGATTGCTCGAGGTGTTGAAAATATTCACGCGCAAGGTGTTCATCGGGTCTCCAGACAAATCAGGATGCCAGCGCAGCGCGGGCGATGGTGTCGGCGTTGATCGGCATGCTGCGCATGCGCACCCCGACGGCGGCATACACCGCATTGGCCAGGGCAGCGGCCACCGGGCCGTGGCTGGCCTCGCCCACGCCCAGACTGGGCTGCTCGGGCCGGTCTATGAATTCCACCTCCACCGGCGCAACCTCAGAAAACTTCAGGATCGGATAGCTGTCCCAGGTGTTCGAGGTGATGCGGGTGCGGTCAAAGGCCACCTGCTCCTTGGTGACCCAGCTCAGGGTCTGAATCGCGCCGCCTTCGATCTGGTTGCGCGCACCGTCGGGATTGACCAGGCGGCCGGCATCGACCACCAGCCACAGCTGCTCGATCGCAAAGCGCTCACGCAGATCGACCTGCGCGACCGCAGCGCACCAAGCGCCAGTGTTCTTGTAGCGGGTCAGGCCCAGGCCCCAGCCCCGTCCCTCAGCCAAGCCCGCCGGACTCCAGCCGGCCAGCGCGGCGACGCGCTCGAGCACCGCGCGGGCACGCGCATCGGCCAGGTGGCGCAGTCGGAAGGTCAAGGGGTCGGTACCTGCCTGCTCGGCCAGCTCGTCCATGAAGCATTCAGCCGCAAACACATTGAGGTGGGCACCGAGTGAGCGCAGCGAGGAGGTGCGAATCGGCATGCGCAGCGCCCGGTGGCTGAGCACCTCGTGGCTGGCAAAGTCATACAAGGGCACCGCATTGCGTTCGGCCCCGCCGCCGACGGCCAGCGGCATGTTGATCGCCACCTGCCGCTCAAACGGCGGCTCCATCATGGCGGCGGCGCGCAGCACCGGGATCGGGCTGCGGCCGGGGCGCATGCTGTGCCCGGTCGACCAAACCTGGTGCTGCCAGCGGCTGATGCGGCCATGGGCGTCAAGATCGGCCTGCAGATCGGCGACCATGGCAGCACCCACCGGCGCGCAGCTGAGCTCATCTTCGCGGCTCCACTGCAGCCGCACCGGCCGTCCCGGCACCGCCCGCGCCAGCAGCGCGGCGTCGCCGGCCACATCGTCGGCGCCGTTGTGGCCGTAGCAGCCAGCGCCGTCGGCATGGCGCACCCGCACCGCCTCAGGTGGCAGGCCCAGCATGGTGGCCAGATCGGCGCGCAAATTGAACACGCCCTGGGTATGGCTCCAGACTTCGAGCTGCGTGGGCTGGCCCGGCGTGTAGGTGGCCACCGCGCATGAAGGTGCAATGGAGGCATGTGCCAAAAAAGGCCGCTGATAGGACGCGCTCAGGCTCTGAACCGCCGCTGCGCCCTCGCCCGTTTTCTGGCTGACAGTGTGGGTATCCACCGGTCCCTGGCGCAGATGCTCGGCCAGGGCCTGCATCTCAGGCAGGCTGGGCTCTTCCTGCCAGCGCGCCAAGGCCGCCAGCCGGGCTCGGGCCTGCAGGGCCTGGTATTCGGTCTGGGCCACCAGGCCCAAAAAGCTGCCGCTGCGCAGCACCGCCACCACGCCAGGCAGGGCTTGCGCGGCCTGCAGATCCACCTCGAGCAGGCGCGCCGCCGGCGAAGGTGCTTGCACCACCGCGCCGTGCAGCATGCCGAGCAGTTCCATGTCGTGCACAAAGCTGGCCTGGCCCAGCACCTTGGCCGGCAGGTCCAGGCGCTGCAGATGCTCAGGCGCCGCGCTTGAAGTGGCGGTGGGCAAGGGCTCACCCGCAGCGTGCTCGAGCAAGGCCGGGTCGGCCAATTGCCAATAGCTGGTGAGCGCCGGGGCGTCGGGCAGGCCGATCTGCCCGTCGCGCACCTGCAGCAGGGCCCGCTGCTCGGTCCCGAGGCCGAATTGGCGGGCGGCGGCGTCCAGATAAATCTGCCGAGCCTGCGCGCAAACCTGGCGCAGCGCGCCGCCGGAGTCGGTGATCGACAGGCTGCCTGCGGTCACGCCCTCATTGGGCGAGATGGCGGTGTCGGCGCTGAGCATGTGCACCCGGGACAGATCGAGGTCCAGCGCCTGCGCCACGATCTGCGCCAGCGCGGTGCGTATGCCCTGGCCGATCTCGACCTTGCCGCTGCGCACCGTGACGCTGCCGTTGGCATGAAAGGCCAGCCACTGGCCCAGGCGGGGATTGGCCTGCAAGCTGACCAGCGGCTTGGGTGGAGGCGTGCTCACGCTGCAGCCCCCCGCATGCGCTGGGCCGCCAGCAGCACTGCGCGCACGATGCGCTGGTGCGAGCCACAACGGCACAAATGGCCGTCGAGCGCCTGGCGCACCTGCTCGGCACTGGGCTGGCTCTGGCGGGCCAGCAGTTCGCTGGCCGTGACCAAGATGCCCGAGAGGCAGTAGCCACACTGGGCCGCCTGCTCGTCCAAAAACGCCTGTTGCAGCACGCCCGGCACGCCGCCTTCGGCCAGACCTTCAACCGTGGTCACCCGCTGGCCTTCCAGCGCGGCCAGGGGCGTGTCGCAGGCCGGCCGGCTGCGGCCGTCGATCAGCACATGGCAGGCGCCGCACTGGCCAGCGCCACAGCCAAAGCGGGTGCCCTTGTGGCCCTGCTCGCGCAGCGCGTACAGCAAAGGCATGGCCGCATCGCCCTCTAGCCGGCAGAGCTGACCGTTGAGCTCCAGCGCGACGCTGATCTGGGCCATGGCTTGCCGCTCGCTTTATTGCTTCGGTGCCGAGCGCATCACCGCGCCCAGGGTGTTGAACTCGTCCTTGATGTAGGCGTCAAACTGCTCCGGGCTCATCGGCATCGGCTCGGCGCCCAGAGTGTTCATGCGCTCTTTGACCTCAGGCAGCGCCAGAATGCGGGCGATCTCGCCATTGAGCTTGGCCAGCACAGGCTTGGGTGTCTTGGCCGGAGCCAGCATGCCGATCCAAAAATCAAACACAAAGCCGGGCAAGCCCGATTCGGCCACGGTCGGCACATTGGGCAGTGCCGAGGAACGCTTGGAGGTGCTCACAGCGATGGCGCGCAGCCGGTTTTCGCGCACCGCTGGCAGCGAGGCCAGGATGGGCGTGAACATGAAGTCAGCGCGGCCGGTGCTGACCTCCACGATGGTCTCCGGCGTGCCCTTGAAGGGGATGTGGGTGACCTGCAAATTGGCCATGGCGCGGAACTTCTCCGCGTTCACATGGGTGGCACTGCCCACGCCGGCCGAGGCGTAGTTGAGCGCACCGGGCTTGGCGCGGGCCACCGCCAGCAATTCGGCCACGGTTTTGACCGGGCTGCCGGCGCCGACCACCAGCATGCTGGGCAGGGCAGCCAGCGGCGAGACGCCGGCAAAGTCGCCCAGGGTGTCGTACTGGATGCCGCTGTAGAGCACCGGATTGACCACATGGCCGGTGGAGACCACCAGCAAGGTGTGACCGTCGGCCTCGGCGCGGGCCACTTGTGTGGCGCCCAGGGTGCCGCCGGCTCCAGGCCGGTTTTCCACCACCACCGGCTGGCCCCAGGCCGCCTGCAACTTTTCACCGACCACCCGGGCCATGATGTCGGTGGCGCTGCCGGCCGTGAAGGGCACGACGATCTTGATGGTCTTGCTGGGATAAGTCTGGGCCCAGCTGCAGGCCACCGCCAGGGCGGCGGCGGCGCCGATGAGTAAACGCTTCATGGGTGTCTCCTGCTTGGTTCTTGGGGAATAGTCTGTCTGATGAGCTTCAAGCCAGGCCCATGGCCTGGGTGATCTTGCGCCCCGAGGATTGCAGCTGCGCCAGCAGCGGACCGAGCTCGACGCCGAGCAGCTGTCCCTGGCGCTTTTTCCATTGGCCGGCGACCATGACGCTGTCGATATTGGCCAGCGTGGTCTGAAACACCACGCTGCTGACCGCATCGTGCACCGGCTGCATGTTCAGGTCGCTGGCGCGGATCATCACCAGATCGGCCTGCTTACCGGCGGCAAGGCTGCCGATGCGGTCGAGCTGGCCGAGCATGCGCGCGCCCTCCACCGTGACCCAGCCCAGGGCCTCGCGGGTGGTGATGGTCGATGTCGGCGGGATGGTGCCGTGGGCCTGCCGATGCGCCACGTTGTCGAGCGAGCGCTGCATGCCCAGGGCAATGCGCGCCTGGCTCAGCATGTCGCCAGCCAGCACGCTTTCCAGGTCGGCGCCCAAGGACGGCGCGCGGCCGAACTGGCGCAGCCGACCGGTCAGCGGATGGCCGTGGCCCTGGGTCATTTCGTTTTCGGCAGCGGCCGAAAAGCTCATGCCCAGCTCGCAAAAGCGGCGCAGTTGTTCGTCGTCCAGGGCGTGGCCATGCACGATGTTCACATGCGCGCCCAGCAGGCCCTGCTGCTGCAGCACCTGCCAGCCTTCGGGCGTGCGCGGCGGGCCGCCGCCTTGGTGCAGCGAGGCGATGATGCCCAGATCGCGGGCCATGGCAAAGTCGTGCAGAGCCACCTCCAGCGTGGAGTAATGCGGGCCCAGCACCGCCGCATGAATGCTCAGCAGACTGCGGCCTTGGTGGGCCTTGAGCAGGCGCTCGATCTCGGCGCGCGGATGCGGCACTTCCCAGAAAGGTTTTTCACCCGGCTTGGGGTCGGGCTTGGGCGTGCCGTGGAAAAAGGCGGCGCGGATGCCGGACTCCAGCAGGCCTTCGATGGCCGCGTCGTTGTGCGCCGGCGTCGGGTTGTTATGGCACCAGTCCACCAGCGTGGTGCTGCCGCAGTTGATCTGGTTGAGCGCGCCGACCAGGGTGGCAATGTGCAGGTCTTCCGGCTTGAACACCGTGGCCAGACCGGCATGCATCTTGGCAAAGTATTCCAGCAGCGTCCAGTTGGAGGCCAGACCGCGCAGCGCGGTCTGCCAGGTGTGCATATGGGCGTTGATCAGCCCCGGAATGACGATGTAGCCGCTGGCGTCGATCAGCTCGGCCGAGTCGGACGCGATGAGCGGCGCGATCTCGGCGATCTGGTCGCCGCGCACCAGGATATCAGCGCAGGGCAAATCGCCCTGGCTGTCCATGGTGATGACGGTGGCGCCGCGTATCAGCGTGTCGCGCATGGGCTCAGGATTCCAGGCCGTCGCTCATCTTCACATGCTCGGACTTGAGTTCCAGGCCCGAGTCGGCCGCCACTTCTTTGAGCAGCACCGCAAAGTCGATGTCCTCATAGCCACGGCCGACCATGCGCGCAATCGACTCGCGGGTGGCCGCAGCGGCGGGCATGGGCACGCCGTAGGCCTTGGCAGCACCGAGGCCCAGGTCCATGTCTTTGAGCAGCAGCTTGGGGGTGAAGGTGACCTGGTCGAAAGTGAGGTTGGTGAGCATCGGCGTCTTGTAGCGGGTGTACATGGAGCCAACCACCGAGTCATTGATGCTCTCAAGGAAAACATGGCGCGGGATGCCCGCTTTTTCGGCCATGACCGTGATCTCGCACAGGTTTTGGATGACCACGCCAAACATGGTGTTGTGGGCGATCTTCCAAACCCGGGCGAGTTCGCCCTCGCCCACCCACAGCACCCGCCGGGCCATGGCCTGCAGCATGGCCTCGACTTCGTCATACAGGGCCTTGGGGCCAGAGGCCACCAGCAGCAGCTTGCCAGCCTTGGCCACCTTGGCATTGCCCGAAACCGGGGCGCACAGATAGCCCACGCCCATGGCTTCGAGCCGCTCGCGAATCTCGGCCGAGCCTTCCTGGGAAATCGAGGAGGAGTCGATCACCATGCGCGGCTTTTTCGCGCCGGCCACCAGGCCGCCATCGGCAAACAGCACTTCTTTCAGGTCATCGGTGGTCGAAACCATGGTGAAGACCGCCTGGCAGTCGGCCAGATCCTGCTTGCTCGCGACGATGGTGGCGCCGGCCTCGGCCAGCGGTGCGGCCTTGGAAGCAGTGCGGTTCCACACGTTCACATCATGACCGGCCTTGATCAATTTCTTGGCCATGGCCTCGCCCATGCGGCCCAAGCCTATCCAGCCTACTCGAATGCTCATGCTTGACTCCAACGGATTTCAAAAAGGTGACAGTGTGTCGCAGCCACTCCGAGGGTACAAGAAAGGCGGCGGAAATCAGTTTTTCTGATCGCGGAATAACCGGGGTTTATCGGACCCCAAAACCCTCGCAAGTGAAAAAGCCGAGACAGGCTGGGGTTAGGGCGCGTGCTACGCGGCTTGCGCGTGAAGCTTAACGCCGAGCGCGCGCGCCACCTTCAGCACGGTGGCAAAACTCGGATTGCCGTCGGCACTCAGTGCCCTGTACAAGCTCTCCCGACTCAGTCCGGCATCCTTGGCCACCTGGCTCATGCCTTTGGCTCGGGCAATGTCACCCAGGGCCTTGGCGATGCCAGCCGCGTCGTCGGACGCTTCTTCCAGCCAGGCATCGAGGTAGGCAGCCATTTCTTCGGGCGTGCGCAGATGCTCTGCGACATCGTAGGGTGTGGTTCGCGTCTGGATGGCTTTGCTGGGCTCACTTGGCATGGCGCACTACTCCTGAAAGTTCCGAGCCAACCTGATGGCCAGATCGATGTCATGGGACTGACTGGCCTTGTCGCCTCCGGCCAGAAGAAGCAACAGTCTTGATCCGCGATGCGAGTAGTAGACCCTGTAGCCCGGACCCACGTCGATCTTGAGTTCTGAAACGCCGCTGGTCAGGTGGCGGTGCTGGCCAGGGTTTCCGTCGATCAATCGCTCGACTCGGACAAGGATTCGGGCCCGACTCGCCGTGTCCTTGAGGGTGTCGATCCAATGCACGTACTCATCAGTCTTTTCTACGCGCACAGTTTGATTGTAGCCTGCGAGCTACTTTTTGTTGAGAAATCTTTGGTTGCTGATGACTTGCGCTTGACATGAGCGCTCACCCACAGAGCTAACAGACAGGGAGTTCGTTCGGTGCTACGGTACGCGTCTAAGTACCCTTTTCACCAAGCTTGCAGGACTGTGCGGTGTGGTCACAAAGGGACTGCTCATTTCTGCGAAATGGTCACCAAGCCGTGGCGCCACAAACAGCGGAATCTAGACGGGATGGTGACACACCGCCTCAATATTGTTGCCCTCCGGATCAATGACGAAGGCGCCGTAATAGTTCGCGTGATAGTCGGGCCTGAGGCCCGGTGGGCCGTTGTCTTTGCCACCCGCTGCAATCGCAGCTTGATAAAAGGCGTCTACCTGCGCGCGTGAATCAGCTTTCCAAGCAAGATGGCAACCACTTGTGGAAGGGGGACCACCGTAAGGCGAAGGTCCATCTACAAACCACACATCGGCCTTTTTGCCATCGGGCTCCGTGGAATCGGGATAAGCAAAACCCAGGATATTCACCCCGAAATTTCCCTCGAAGGTCACGCTGTAGCCAAGCGGGGCAAGCGCCGCGCTGTAAAACGCTTTTGCACGGCCGATGTCAGTCACACGAAATGTCATATGGTCAAGCATAGGAAGCTCTCACTCCTCAAGTTGGTATTGGCGTAGCCTCAACACCTCGATACTGTACATAACAACAGCACTTCCTGAGAAAAGAATCGTTAAATACTATTTCAGACTGAACAGCCAGCCAGGAGATGCATCGCGGCGAATGCACCACTTCGTTCAGGAATTGCCACTCGAAAGGGCCACATGGGGCCAGGCTTGAAGAGGGAGTGCCTGCAACAGTGAAATATGAATGGCGGATGGGTTCCACACACCGCCATTTATAAGGAAATTATTCAAGTTATCGAAATTCGATAACTTGCAAAGGACTGCGATCATCATGGCAGCCAAGTCTGCCCATTGGGCCGGGCCAACCATCGCTTCTTGACCCGACATGGGCTGACCCAGGGCTTGCTCAAACGAAAAAGGCCGCATCCCCAGCCAAGCACTGGGAAATGCAGCCTCTCACCCGTAAGAAGCGCTCAGACCCGCTCAAGAATCAGCGCAATGCCCTGCCCCACACCAATGCACATGGTGCACAGCGCGTAACGGCCGCCGGTGGCATGCAGGCGGTTGATGGCGGTGGTGGCCAGGCGCGCACCCGAGGCGCCCAGGGGGTGGCCCAGGGCGATGGCGCCGCCCCAAGCGTTGACGCGCTCGTCCTCGTCTTGGAGGCCCAGCATGCGCAGCACGGCCAGGCCTTGGGCGGCAAAAGCCTCATTGAGTTCGATCACGTCCATCTGCTCGAGCTTCAGGCCGGTGAGCGCCAGCACTTTTTCGGTGGCGGGGGCGGGGCCTATGCCCATGATGCGCGGGGCCACGCCAGCCGTGGCCATGCCCACCACCCGGGCCTTGGGTATCAAGCCGTTTTTGGCGGCCGAGGCTTCATCGGCCAGCAGGAGCGCGCAGGAGCCGTCGTTGACGCCGCTGGCATTTCCGGCCGTCACCGAGCCGTCGGGCCGCACCACGCCTTTGAGTTTGGCCAGGGCCTCCAGGCTGGTCTCGCGCGGATGCTCGTCCTTGTCGACCACCAGCGGGTCGCCCTTTTTCTGGGGGATGGTCACCGGGCAGATCTCACGGGCCAGGTGGCCGGCTTTTTGCGCGGCCACCGCCTTCATCTGGCTGGCCAAGGCCATGCGGTCCTGCGCCTCGCGCTCGATCTTGAAGTCCACCGCCACGTTTTCGGCGGTCTCGGGCATGGCGTCGACGCCGTATTTCTCTTTCATCAGCTTGTTGATGAAGCGCCATCCGATGGTGGTGTCATACACCGCGTTGGCCCGGGAAAAGGCGCTCTCAGCTTTGGGCATGACGAAAGGCGCACGGCTCATGCTCTCGACGCCGCCGGCGATCATCAGGCCCGCCTCACCCGCCTTGATGGCGCGCGCTGCCGTGCCCACCGCGTCCAAGCCCGAGCCGCACAGACGGTTCAGGGTGGCGCCGGGTACATCAATAGGCAGGCCGGCCAGCAGGCTGGCCATATGGGCCACGTTGCGGTTGTCCTCGCCGGCCTGGTTGGCGCAGCCATAAATCACATCGGTGATGGTGGCCCAGTCCACATTCGGGTTGCGCGCCATCAGCGCCTTGAGAGGGATGGCGGCCAGGTCGTCGGTCCGCACCGAGGAGAGCGCGCCGCCATAGCGGCCAAAGGGGGTGCGAATGGCGTCACAAATAAAAGCGTGGGTCATGGAAGTCTCACAGGAAGGAATGAAAAAAAGTGGCGACGTCTGGATTGAGCCGGAATCAGGTGGCAATTTCAGACAGCAATGGGCAAGCCAAGCAGCTTTTCGAGCTCGGCATGCGACAGACCATCGACGGTATCGATCAGGCGCAGGCCCTCGGGCGTACAGGCCAGGGTCGCGAGGTCGGAATAAATGCGCTTGACGCAGCCTATGCCGGTCAGCGGATAGCTGCAGTGCTGGACCACCTTGGACTCCCCTTTTTTGGTCAGCAGGTCCATCATCACCCAGGTCTGTTTGGCACCGATGGCCAGGTCCATGGCCCCGCCGACGGCCGGTATGGCGCCCGGCTCGCCGGTGCTCCAGTTGGCCAGATCGCCGGTGGCGCTGACCTGAAACGCACCGAGCACGCAAATATCGAGATGGCCGCCGCGCATCATGCCGAAGCTGTCAGCATGGTGGAAAAACGCGCCGCCGGGCAGCAGGGTGACTGGCTGCTTGCCGGCGTTGATCAGGTCATAGTCTTCCTGGCCTTCGCTCGGGGCCGGGCCCATGCCCAAGATGCCGTTTTCGCTGTGCAAGATGACTTCGATACCGGCCGGCAGGTGGTTGGCCACCAGGGTGGGCTGGCCTATGCCCAGGTTCACATAGGCGCCGTCGTGAATGTCGCGGGCGACCCGCTGGGCCAGTTCATCCTTGCTGCGTCGTGTGTAGCTCATGCTCAAGCCGCCTTCTTGATGCCGCCAGCCTGGGTGGCCACACGGGGGATCTGAACAATATGGGTGACGAAGATGCCGGGCGTGACGATGTGCTCGGGGTCCATCTGGCCCAGCTCTGCGATCTCATGGACGGTGGCCACCGTCTTCTTGGCGGCAGTCGCCATGACCGGACCAAAATTGCGCGCCGCCTTGCGGTAGATCAGATTGCCCCAGCGGTCGCCGCGCTCGGCGCGAATCAGCGCCAGATCGCCGTGGATGGGCATTTCCAGCACGAACATCTTGCCATTGATCTCGCGGGTTTCCTTGCCCTGGGCCAGCTCGGTGCCGAAGCCGGTGGGCGAGAAAAAAGCTCCGATGCCGGCGCCGGCGGCGCGGATGCGCTCGGCCAAATTGCCCTGGGGCGTGAGCTCAAGCTCGATCTTGCCGCTGCGGTACAGGCCGTCAAAGATGTGGCTGTCGGCTTGGCGCGGAAAGCTGCAAATCACCTTGCGCACCCGGCCGGTCTTGAGCAGCGCGGCCAGGCCGCTCTCACCGTTGCCGGCGTTGTTGTTGACGATGACCAAATCGCGCGCGCCCTGGGCGATCAGGCCGTCGATCAGTTCATTGGGAATGCCGGCGGTGCCAAAGCCGCCAATCAGCACGGTAGCGCCGTCTGGCAAACCGGCCAAGGCCGCTTCGATCGACGGTGCGATCTTGTTGATCATGACGAGGGATCTTTCGATAAACAGCAGCCAATGGAGGGGACGCCGACTCGCCCCGCGGACTGCTTGCATGCCGGTAATGGATGTCGGGGTAAATTCTAGTCCCGCGACCGCCCGCCTCTTGCGCCTGGGCGCCCCGCCAAACTCAAGCTCGCTTAAGCTCGCACCATGTTCTCACCCTCACAAGCCGATGTGCGCAAATTCTTTTGCGCGGTGCATGCCAAATCGCAAGCGGGCGAACCGATGAGCGCGCTGGAAACCCTGGCCGGCCAGTGGATCGCTGAGCACCCCGAGTACCACGCCGACCTGAGCGATGCCGAGCAGGCGCTCAGCCGCATGTACGCGGTGGAGGACGGTCGCAGCAACCCCTTCCTGCATCTGGCGATGCACCTGTCGATCAGCGAGCAATGCTCGATCGACCAGCCGCGCGGCATACGCCAGGCCATTGAGTTGCTCGCCGCCCGAAGGTCCTCGCTGCACGAGGCCCACCATGAGGCCATGGACTGCCTGGGCCGCATGATCTGGGAAAGCCAGCGGGCCAGCCGCCCGCCCGACGGGCAGGCCTATCTCGACTGCGTGCAGCGCCACGCCACCCGCGACTGAGACCTGCCGCCTTCAAACGGCCATAAAAAAAGCCGCCCGCAGGCGGCTTTTTCGTGAGGCTTGCGCCTGATCAGCGGAAGCGGCTCTGAGGCACCACCTTCACATCACCTTCGAGCGAGGCGAGGTAGCCGGCAATCTGCTTGAGTTCGGCGTTGGTGAACTGCTTGGCAAAGCCGCCCATGATGGCGTTGTTGCGGCCAACCACCTGGTTGGAGTCGTTCTTGTAGCCCTTGAGGGTGACAAACAGGTAGTCGGCGTGCTGGCCAGCCAGCTTGGGATAAGAAGGGTCAATGGGGGCGCTGAAGTTGGCGCCATGGCAGGAGGCGCAGTTGGCCTTGCCCAGCAAGGCAGCGACCTGGGCGCTCGGGGCCTTGGCTTCCTTGGGAGCCTCCGACTTGCCGCCAGGCAGGCCGTGCTCACTGTAGTAGGCGGCCAGATCGGCGATGTTTTGGTCGGTCAGCGACTCGGAAACGCCCCGCATGGTCGGATGCTTGCGATCGCCTTTTTTGTAGGCATTGAGGGCCGAAGCGATGTACTTGGCACTTTGGCCGGAGATCATGGGGACCCGGTAGACCTCGGGGAAACTGGCCTGGTAGCCCTTGATGCCATGGCAGCCTATGCACATGGCATTAATGCCTTCACCGGCCTTGGCATCGCCCTTGAGATCCTGGGCCATCGCCGGCGTCCCCAATGAGACAAACACAGCGAAAATCATGGAAAACAGCTTCGTCATTTTGAGCGCACAATCTAAGGGTCGACTAAAAAAACTCGCGAATTATAGCCACCGGCATGCAGCCGACCTGAATCCTTCCTGACACCTTCGGCACCTGCTCAGCAGCGAGCAGCGCCTGCACTTGACCCGCCCCACACCATGAAATTCAAAGGCTCAGACCAATACGTTGCTACCGACGACCTGATGCTGGCAGTGCATGCCGCTTCGACCCTGAAAAAGCCCCTGCTGGTCAAGGGCGAGCCGGGCACCGGCAAGACCATGCTGGCCGAAGAAGTGGCCGCCGCCCTGCAAATGCCACTGCTGCAGTGGCACATCAAGTCGACCACCAAGGCGCAGCAGGGCCTGTACG
>JBAXEN010000034.1:0-20026 GCA_037140415.1 Betaproteobacteria bacterium
GCACCCGGGCCTTGGTGGTGATGCCGGTGACCACGCCCCAGCTCAAGGTCGACGCAGTTCGCGCCCTCGGCGGCGAAGTGGTGCTGCATGGCGACAGCTATTCCGACGCCTATGCGCATGCGCTCGAGCTGGAGCGCAAGAAGGGCCTGACCTTTGTCCACCCCTTTGACGACCCGGATGTGATTGCCGGCCAGGGCACGATCGCCATGGAGATGCTGCGCCAGATTCAGAACACCGGCGATCGCCTCGACGCGGTGTTTGTGGCCATTGGTGGCGGCGGCTTGATTTCGGGCGTCGCCAATTACATCAAGGCGGTGCGACCCGAGGTGCGGGTGATCGGTGTTCAGATGAATGACTCCGACGCGATGATGCAGTCGGTGGCCGCCGGCCGAAGGCTGTCCTTGCCCGAGGTGGGGCTGTTTTCGGACGGCACTGCGGTCAAGCAAGTGGGCGAGGAAACCCTGCGCATCAGCCGCGAGTTGGTTGACGAGTTCATCACCGTCGATACCGACGCGGTCTGCGCCGCCATCAAAGATGTTTTTGTGGACACCCGCAGCATCGTCGAGCCCGCAGGCGCCTTGGCTGTCGCTGCGATCAAGCAGTATGCCGCGCGCCAGCGCAAGAAGGGCCAGACCTACGCGGCGATTTTGTGTGGCGCCAATATGAACTTCGACCGGCTGCGTTTTGTGGCCGAGCGCGCCGAGGTGGGCGAGGAGCGCGAGGCCTTGTTTGCGGTCACCATTCCCGAGGAGCGCGGCAGTTTCAGGCGCTTTTGCGAGTTGATCGGTCAACTGCCAGGCGGAGCGCGCAACGTCACCGAATTCAATTACCGCATCAGCGACAGCGCCAAGGCCCATGTGTTCGTGGGCCTGACCACGCAGACCCGGGGCGAGAGCGCCAAGATTGCGGCGGCCTTCAAGCGCAATGGCTTTGAGGCCATCGACCTGACCCACGACGATCTGGCCAAGGAGCACATACGCCATATGGTGGGCGGGCACAGTGCCTTGTCCAAGGACGAGCGTCTGCTGCGCTTTATCTTTCCTGAAAGGCCAGGCGCGCTGATGAAATTCCTCTCGGCCATGCAGCCGGGCTGGAATATCTCGCTGTTTCATTACCGCAATCAGGGCGCTGACTACGGCCGCATTTTGGTGGGTCTGCAAGTTCCCCGGGCCGACAATGCCGCCTTCAAGCAGTTTCTTCAGACCCTCGGCTACCCGCACGTCGAAGAGACCGACAACCCTGCGTATCGGATGTTTCTCAAGAGCTGAGGGCGGCGCTCCCGCACAGACAAGGCACTGCCCGTGTTTGGGGCTGTAGGAGCCGCGCCCTCGCGGCGATGGGGCGGCCGATCAGTCGCCGCGAGGGCCGTTGGCCACCCCGCTGGCCACATGGCCGGCCGGCACATGGGCAGCGGCTGAGTTGACGTGGCCTGTCTGATCGTCAAAAAAGAAGTCGGGCTCGAATTCGCGCAGGAACTCCCCTTTGGCCAGGCCGCCCAGGAACATGGCTTCATCGACCTCTACGTTCCAGTCCATCAGGGTCCGAATGGCCCTTTCATGGGCGGGCGCGCTGCGCGCGGTAACCAGGGCGGTGCGCACCCGCATGCGCGAGGTGCCCGCCTGTTGCAGCCGGTGCAGGGCTTCAAGCAGGGGCTTGAAGGGGCCAGCCAGCAGGGGTTGTTCAGCCTTGTCGCGCTCGTGTTGCTGAAAGGCCTGCAGGCCTTGGGCCTGGTAGACCCGCTCGGCCTCGTCTGAAAACAGCACCGCGTCGCCGTCAAAGGCGATGCGCACTTCATGCGGGTGCGCCTGGCTGGCCTGGGCCGATTGCGGGTAGACCTGCGCCGCGGGCACGCCCGCATCCAGCGCTGCGCGCACATCGCTGAGGTGGGCCGACAGGAACAAATTGGCGTGCAGGGGCTTGAGGTAGCGCCACGGCGCCTCGCCGCGGTTGAAGGTGGCGCGCTTGATATCGAGCCCATAGTGCTGGGCCGAGCGGAACACCCGCATGCCTGAGACCGGGTCGTTGCGAGACAGGATCACCACCTCAACGCGCTGCGGTCCGGTTGGGCTCAGTGTTTCTTCGATGCTCTCGGGCGCGGTGTTGAAGGCCAGCAGCTTCTTGATGAGCGAAAACGCCACGCCCGGCTTGGCCGGAACATCCAGGCGTTCGAGTTGCAGCTTCATATAGGCCGCATCGCGCTTGGTGCCGGGCGCGGTGCCGTGGTGCTGGCCTTCCTCGAAGACCCGGTTTTCTTCCTCGAAGTCGAACAAGGCCCGCGAGGAAATCGCCACCACCAACTGGCCTTCAAGATTGACGCTCATGGGGCCCCCGGGCCAGGCCGAGTGGGTTCGGCCAGTCGCAAGCGCAGGCAGTCGGGGCAGTAGCAGCCGGCGTCGTCCTTGCCCAGTTGCTCCAGCGGCAGCGCCGGCAGGCTCACGCACCAGCAGGGCTTGCTGCTGTCTGTGGCGCCGCAGTCAAAGCTGCGGCCGCAGCGCGGGCAGGCAGTGGTCGTCATGGCAGCGAGGATAACCTGATCGGCTTTGGATGGAGCGTTCCATCTCTGCGCGGGCTCAGCCCACAGACCCCACTTCAAGGCCGGGTGCCTTCCAAGTGGAAGCGCCGCCGTCGGCGCGATAGAGCCCATGAACGGGACCCAAGGCCCACCCCAGAGCTCAGCCCTGGCCCTTTTTCTCGCTCCAGCCTATCCCCGGCGATTGACAGAGACTTGTTTTCGGCCAAAATAGCACGATCGTTCGTTTTATTTCGAGCCCTCATGACTGCTGTGAAATTAAGCATTGCTACGCCTTCCGAGCGGCCAAGCCCAGCTGCAGCGCGGCCCAAGGGCCAGCAAACGCGCGCGGCCATCGTCGACGCAGCGTTGGCGCTGGCCTCACAGGTGGGCCTCGAAGGCCTGTCCATCGGCGCGCTGGCCGAGCTCATGCAGATGAGCAAGTCGGGCGTGTTCTCCCATTTCGGCTCGCGCGAGGAGCTGCAGATTTCTGTGGTTCGCGAGTACGACCACCGCTTCGAGCAGGAGGTGTTTGAGCCAGCCCTGGCCGAGCCGCGCGGCCTGCCGCGGGTGCGGGCGCTGTTTGCCAACTGGATGAAGCGGGTCTCGCTGGAGTTGCAGTCAGGCTGCATCTTCATCAGTGGGGCGGTGGAGTTTGACGACCGGCCGGGGCCGGTGCGGGATGCGCTGGCCTCGTCGGTACAGGCCTGGCTGGCCGCCTTTCACCGTGCCATTGTGCTGGCGCGCGAGCAGGGCCATCTGCGCCCTGATACCGACGAGCGCCAAATGGCCTTTGAGATCCACGGACTGATCCTTGGCCTGCATTACGAAGACCGCTTTCTCAAAAACCCTGGTTCCATCGAGCGCGCTTTGCTTGCTTTTGAAAACATTTTGCAGCGCTATGTGCAAGGCGGCAGCACCGCCTCCGTGGCCGTGCGCTGAACACCACTGTACTCACCTCTCATTCCAAGGAGTTCTTATGCCTGTCTACAACCCGCCGCTGCGCGACATGCAGTTTGTGATGCACGAGGTGCTGGAGTTGCCCGCCGCGCTCAAGCAGTTACCGCCGCATGCCGACATGGATGCCGACACCATGAATGCGGTGCTTGAAGAAGCCGGCAAGTTCGCCGCCGAGGTGGCTTTTCCGCTCAACCGCATTGGTGACGAGCAGGGCTGCAGCCTGGACAAAACCACCCACGAGGTCAGAACGCCCGAGGGCTTTAAGGCCGCCTATGCACAGTATCTGCAGGGCGGCTGGCCGGCGCTGTCATGTGACCCGGCTTACGGCGGCCAGGGCCTGCCTTTTGCGATCAACAACTTTCTCTACGAGATGCTCAATTCGGCCAACCAGGCCTGGACCATGTACCCAGGCTTGTCGCATGGCGCTTATGAATGCCTGCATGCGCACGGCACGACCGAGCAAAAGCAGCTCTATTTGCCCAAGCTGACCAGTGGCGAGTGGACCGGCACCATGTGCCTGACCGAGCCGCACTGCGGCACCGACCTGGGCCTGCTGCGCACCCGGGCCGAGCCCCAGGCCGACGGCAGCTACACGCTCACCGGCAACAAGATCTTCATCAGCGCCGGCGAACACGACCTGGCGGCCAACATCGTCCACCTGGTGCTGGCCCGCCTGCCCGATGCACCGGTCGGCAGCAAAGGCATCAGCCTGTTTGTGGTGCCCAAGTTTCATGTCAAGCCTGACGGCGCGCTGGGCGAGCGCAACGGCATTTATTGCGGCGGCCTGGAGCACAAAATGGGCATCCACGGCAACGCGACCTGCCAGATGGTGCTCGAAGGCGCGGTAGGTCAATTGGTGGGTCAGCCGCACAAGGGCCTGGCGGCGATGTTCGTCATGATGAACGCAGCCCGCTTAGGGGTGGGTAACCAGTCGCTGGGTCTGACCGAGGTGGCTTTCCAAAACGCTCTGGCCTATGCCAAGGACCGGGTGCAGATGCGATCGCTGACCGGCCCCAAGGCCAAGGACAAGCCGGCCGATCCGATCATCGTCCACCCCGATGTGCGCAAGATGCTGATGACGGCCAAAGCCTATGCCGAAGGCGGCCGAGCTTTGTCGACCTACTGCGCCTTGTTGCTCGACCAGGAGCTCAATCACCCGGACGAGAAAACCCGTAAAGATGCCGCCGAGCTGCTGGCTCTGCTCACGCCCATCGTCAAAGCCTTCCTCACTGACAACGGCCACACCGCCACCAACGCTTGCCTGCAGGTGTTCGGCGGCCATGGCTTCATCAAGGAATGGGGCATGGAGCAGTTCACCCGTGATAACCGCATCAACATGATCTACGAGGGCACCAACACCATACAGTCGCTCGACCTGCTGGGCCGCAAGGTGCTGGGCAACAACGGTGCCTCGCTCAAGAAATTCGGCAAGCTGATCGCCGCCCTGGTCGAGCAGGAGGGTGTCAACGAGCAGATGGCCGAGTTCATCAATCCGCTGGCCTACCTGGGCGAGCAGATGACCAAGTTCACCACCGAGCTGGGCTTTCGGGCCTTTCAAAACGCCGACGAGGTCGGCGCGGCTGCGGTCGACTACCTGCGGGTGGCCGGCCACCTGGTGTTCGCCTACTTCTGGGCCCGCATGGCCCAGGTGGCGCTGCGGCAGATCGCGGCGGGCTCCAGCGACCCCTTCTACACCGCCAAGCTGCAGACCGCCCGGTTTTACTTTGCCAAGCTGTTCCCAGAGACGGCCACGCTGATGCGCACCGCGCGCACCGGCAGTCGTCCGCTGATGGACACCGAAGCCGCCCTGGCCTGAGAGGACACCGCATGACACGCCTTTATGGATTACTTGCGCTGGCCCTGAGCGCAGCCGCGCAGGCCCAGATGACGCCGGTGGGCAGCTGGCACAGCATCGACGACGCCACTGGCAAGCCCAAGGCAGAAATCGTCATCCGCGACAGCGCCGGCGTGCTGTCCGGCAAGGTCGAGCGCAGCTTGCAGGCCACTGGCGCCGAACCGCTGTGCAATCTGTGCACCGACGACCGCAAAGGCCAGCCCAAGATCGGCATGGAAATCATCCGCGGCGCCCAGCGCAGCGGCGCCGATGCAGTGTGGGAGGGCGGCACCATCCTAGACCCTGAAAACGGCAAGGTCTACAAGCTCAGGCTGACGCCACAAGACGGTGGCAAGACGCTGCAGGTGCGTGGCTATATCGGGCCGTTTTTCCGCACCCAGGTGTGGCAACGGGTGCAATGAAACAAGGACCTTCCATGAAACGATTCAATGTCAGGCAGGTGGCGGTGCTCGGCGCTGGCGTGATGGGCGCCCAGATCGCCGCTCACCTGGTCAACCTCAAGGTGCCGGTGCTGCTGTTCGATTTGCCCAATAGCGATGCGGCTGCTCCCAAAAGCGCCATTGCCATGCGCGCCATCGACGGCCTGAAAAAACTCAAGCCTTCCCCGCTGGGTCTGCCTGAGGACGCCGCGCTGATTCGGCCGGTCAATTACGAAGAGCACCTGGGTCTGCTCAAGGACTGCGACCTGGTGATCGAGGCGATCGCCGAGCGCATGGACTGGAAGCTGGCGCTCTACGAAAAAATCGCCCCGTCCCTGGCCAGCCACGCCCTGGTGGCCAGCAACACCTCGGGCCTGTCGATCACAGCGCTCAGCCAGGCCCTGCCCGAGACGCTGCGGCCTCGGTTTTGCGGCATCCATTTTTTCAACCCGCCGCGCTATATGCAGCTGGTCGAGCTGATCGCCACCCCGGCCACCGAGCCGCAGGTGATGGACGCGCTCGAAACCTTTGTCACCACCACCCTGGGCAAGAGCGTGGTGCGCGCGAAAGACACGCCCAATTTCATCGCCAACCGGGTGGGCACGGCCGGCATGCTGGCCACCATCGTCGAGGCCGAAAAATTTGGCCTGAGCTATGACGTGGTCGATGACCTGACCGGCAAGAAACTCGGCCGCGCGAGCTCAGGGACCTTTCGCACCGCCGATGTCGTCGGCCTGGATACCCTGGCCCATGTGATCACCACCTTGCGCGAAAACTGCACCGCACCTGCCGATCCGTTCGCAGCGATCTACCAAACCCCGCCGGTGCTGTTGCGACTGATCGAGGACCAGCGTCTGGGACAAAAAACCGGCGCGGGTTTCTACAAAAAGGTGGGCCGCGAGGTCTTGCGCCTCGATCCGGCCACCATGGAGTACGTCACCGGCGGCGCCAAGGCCGACGACGTGGTGGGCCGCATGCTCAAAAAGCCGGCCGCCGAGCGGCTGCGCCTGCTGCGCCACGCCCAGGGCGCCGAGCCCCGTTTTTTGTGGGCGATATTGCGGGACCAGTTCCACTACGCGGCGGTGCACCTGCAAGCGATTGCCGAGACGGCACGCGAGGTCGACATGGCCATGCGCTGGGGCTTTGGCATGAAGCAGGGGCCTTTTGAGCTGTGGCAGGAGGCCGGCTGGCGGCAGGTGGCCAAATGGATACAGGAAGACATCGACTCTGGCCAGGCCTTGTGCAAGGCACCGCTGCCCGAATGGGTGTTCAAGGGGCCGGTCGACGAAGCTGGCGGTGTGCACACGCTAGAGGGCTCCTGGTCACCCGCCGACGGGCGTTTTGTGCCGCCGCGTCGGCTGCCTGTGCATGAGCGCCAGCATTTCTCGGAAGCGCCTATGGACACACCGGCCCGCGCTGCTGCGCGCGCCGGCACCACCGTCCATGAGGACGATGCGCTGCGCCTGTGGTCGCTTGACGGCCAGGTGCTGATTGCCAGCATCAAGACCAAGATGCATGCGATCAGCCCGGATGTGGCCGAAGGTCTGGCGCGCGGTGTCGAGTTGGCCGAGCAGAACTACCAGGCGCTGGTGATCTGGTCGCCTGACGATGTGTTTTCCGCCGGCGCCGACCTGCAGGCCATGCTGCCGGCCTTCATGCTGGCCGGGGTGTCGGCCATTGAATCGGCCGAGCATGAGCTGCAGAAGGTCATGCTCAGGCTGCGTTACGCCAGCGTGCCGGTGGTCTCGGCCATCCGCGGCTTGGCCCTGGGCGGCGGCTGCGAACTGGCCGTCTACAGCGCTCGCCGGGTGGCGGCGCTGGAGAGCTACATTGGACTGGTGGAGGTGGGCGTCGGTTTGGTGCCAGGTGCGGGTGGGCTGACCTACATTGCACGCCGCGCGGCCGAGAATGCCCAGCTGAGCACCGGCAAGGACTTGCTGCCCTTCCTGAGCGAAGGCTTTACCGCCGCTGCCATGGCCAAGGTCGGCACCAGCGCGCTCGAGGGCCGCAAGCTCGGTTACCTGCTGGACGAAGACATCATCGTTGCGCACAAAGACGAGTTGCTGTTTGTGGCGATCAACGAAGCGCGCGCCATGGCCGCTGGCGGCTGGCGGGCGCCGCTCAAAAAGCTCTTCCCCGCAGCCGGTCGGCACGCGCTGGCGACGATCCAGGGTCAACTGGTGAACATGCGCGACGGTGGCTTCATCAGCGCCCACGACTATCACATCGCCCAACTGATCGCACAGGTGGTCTGCGGCGGTGAGGTGGAGCCCGGTACCCTCGTCAGTGAGGATTACATGATGGCGCTCGAGCGCAAGGCCTTTTGTGAACTGGTCGCCCACCCCAAGAGCCAGGAACGCATCATGGCCATGATGAGCACGGGCAAGCCGCTGAGGAATTGATTTTTTCTTCTCTCTCCCCCTCTGGGGGAGGGCAGGGAAGGGGAGGGGCACGATGCAGCACCAATCGACGATCCAGGCTCAAGGCCATGCTCGCGAGCTGCGCTCGGGGATGACAGACTCCGAGCGCAAACTGTGGGCCAGGCTCCGCGGTAAGCAAATGGGCGTGAAGTTCAGGCGTCAGCATCCGCTGGGTTCTTACATTGCGGACTTTGCCTGCCTGGCGCCTGCTCTGATCGTCGAGCTTGATGGTTCTCAGCACGCCGAACAGGCGGCTTACGATGCCCGGCGCGATGGATTTTTGAGGGCGCAAGGCTTTGCGGTGCTGCGCTTTCCGACCGACGCACCCTTGCGAAACATGGAAGGCGTGCTGCAAGTTATCTTTGAACAATTGAGGGTGCTGTCAGGCGATGCCCCCACCCCAGCCCTCCCCCAGCGGGGGAGGGAGTGAGTCCCATGGCACCCACCATGAATGCGCACGATCTTCCTATCCCCTCCCCCTCTGGGGGAGGGCTGGGGTGGGGGCACGATGCCGCACCCTTGATGGCCTATGTTGGGCGCCGATGCAGGCAACTGCAAGCCCTGATTGAACAACCCAAGGTGGTGGCGGGCGATGCCCCCACCCCGGCCCTCCCCCAAAGGGGGAGGGAGCAATAACGCACGGAGCCCGACATGAAACACATCCAAGACGCCTACATCGTTGCCGCCACCCGCACCCCCATCGGTCGTTCGGGTCGGGGTTTTTTCCGCAACACCCGGCCCGACGAATTGTTGGTGCATGCCTTGCGCTGCGCGCTCGCTCAGGCGCCCACCCTCGATCCGCAAGCCATTGAGGACGTGATTGCCGGCTGTGCCATACCCGAAGGGCCGCAGGGTCTGAATGTGGCGCGCATTGCGGCGGTGCTGGCCGGCTTGCCCACCGGGGTCGGCGGCATCACCGTCAATCGGTTTTGCGCCTCTGGCCTGTCTGCCGTACAGATGGCGGCCGACCGCATCCGTGTCGGCGAGGCCGATGTGATGATCGCCGCCGGCACCGAGAGCATGAGCATGGTTCCGATGTCGGGCAACACGCCCTCGCTGTCGCCGGCCATGTTCGCCCGCGACGAGGACGTGGGTATCGCCTACGGCATGGGCCTGACCGCCGAGAAGGTGGCGCAGCAGTGGAAGGTCAGCCGCGAGGCGCAGGACCGCTTCGCCTGCGAGTCGCATGCGCGGGCCCTCAAGGCCCAGCAGGCCGGCGAGTTTGCGGATGAAATTGCGCCGATGACGGTGACCGAGCGTGAGCCCGACCTGCAGACCGGGCAGTTGCAGCAGCGTGAGCGCACCGTCAGCCTCGACGAAGGCCCGCGCGCCGATACCTCGATGCAAGGGCTGGGTCGGCTCAAGCCGGTGTTTGCGGCCCGCGGCTCGGTGACTGCTGGCAATTCCTCGCAGACCTCCGACGGCGCTGGTGCTTTGATTTTGGCCAGCGAAAGGGCCATCAAGACCCACGGCCTGACGCCATTGGCGCGCTTTGTCAGCTTTGCCAGCAAGGGCGTGCCGCCCCACATCATGGGCATCGGACCGATCGAGGCGATTCCGGCGGCGCTGCGTCACGCTGGCTTGCAACAGCACGACCTCGACTGGATCGAGCTCAATGAGGCCTTTGCTGCGCAGTCGCTGGCCGTCATCGACACCCTCGGGCTCGATGCCGCCAAGGTCAATCCCCTGGGCGGCGCAATCGCGCTGGGTCATCCCTTGGGAGCGACGGGTGCGATCCGCGCCGCGACGGTGGTGCATGCGCTGCGGCGCCACCAGCTGCGCTACGGCATGGTCACCATGTGTGTGGGCATGGGCCAGGGCGCGGCGGGTATCTTCGAGCGGGTCTGAGCGGCATCCATGCGCAGTCAGCCTCAGCCTTTGCCCGATGTCAGATGGACCCGCGCACGCAGCCGTGGGGATCAACTGTGAGCAACAGCAGCGCTTACGATCTCGACCGAGGTTTGGAGTTGCACCCTGGCCCCGAGCCTGGGGTTCTGCATGGGCAGACCGACCCGGCCTGGGCCAATATGGTGGGCCCTTATGGGGGCATGACCGCCGCAGTTCTGGTGCGCGCCCTGCAGCAGTCGCAGTGTTTGGGCGAACCGGTGGCATTGACGCTCAACTATGCGGCCGCCCTGAGCGACGGTCCGTTTCAGATTGTTTGTCGCGCTGCCCGGACCAACCGGTCCACCCAACACTGGGTGCTCGAGCTGCAGCAGGAGGCCGAGGGCGCATTGCAGACCATGGTCACTGCCACCGCGGTCTGCGCGCTGCGGCGCGAGGTCTGGCGCTGCCAGGACCTGCCCCGACCCGAAGTGCCGCAGCCGCAGTCGCTCAGTCCAAGCAGGCCGAACGATGCTGTGCGGTGGTTGGAGCGCTACGATATGCGGATGGTGCGCGGCGCTTTGCCGACGCTGTACGACGGGAGCGGCCATGACAGCCTGACGCAGATGTGGCTGCGCGACGTTCAACGGCGGCCCTTGGACCTGTGCGCGCTGACGGCCATCAGCGATGCGTTTTACCCCCGCATCTGGCTGCGCCGGGCGCGCTGGGTGCCCAGCGGCACCGTGTCTTTGACGGTGTACTTCCATGCTTCGGCGCGGGAGCTCGAGGGGCTGGGCTCGGACTTCATTTACGCGCAGGCCAGGGCGCAGGATTTTCGGTACGGATGTTTTGATCAGACCGCCCATTTCTGGGCGACGGACGGCATGTTATTGGCGACCGCCCATCAGATTGTTTACTACAAGGAGTGACTTCATGAGCGATATCCTGGCCCATACCGAAGGCGGTGTGAGCACCCTCACCATCAACCGCTTGCAGCGCAAAAATTCCTTGACCGCTGCCATGTACGGCCAGCTTGCCGATGCGCTGGCGCAGGCCGCTGGCGATGCGCAGGTGCGTGTGGTGGTGATCCAGGGCCATGAGACGGTGTTTTCGGCGGGCAATGACATTGGTGATTTTTTGAACACCCCGCCACGCTCGCAGGACGCGCCGGTGTTTCGGTTCCTGCGCGGCATCAGCAGCTTTGCCAAGCCGCTGGTGGCCGCCGTCTGCGGGCCGGCGGTGGGCGTGGGCACCACCTTGCTGCTGCATTGCGACTTGGTCTATGCGGGTGACAACGCGGCTTTTTCCACACCTTTTGTAAACCTCGGCTTGTGCCCGGAGGCGGCGTCGAGTCTGCTCATGCCCCAGCGCATGGGCCATGCGCGCGCTGCTGAGGCCCTGCTGCTGGGCGAGCCGTTTTCGGCCGAAAGCGCTCTGGAGTGGGGGCTGATCAACCGCATTGTTCCGCCCACCGAGGCCAATGCATTGGCTCAGCGCCAGGCCTACAAGCTCGCCAGCAAGCCCTTGGCATCGCTGCTGGAGACCAAGCGCTTGATGAAGTTGGGCAGCGCAGCCGATGTGGCCCAGCGCATGAGTCAGGAGTCGGAGATCTTCGGCCGCATGCTCGGCGAGCCCGCTGCCAAAGAGGCCTTCACCGCCTTCATGGACAAGCGCCTGCCCGATTTCAGCAAGGTCTGAGTGGGCCCTGGCGCTGGCGGTGACCAGGCCGCGCTTGCCCGACAATCGGCCCTATGAGTCCATCTACCGAAGTCCTGCCTGCACAGACTGATCCGCAGTTCACCGACTATCTGCGCACCTTGTTCGAGCAGCAGATTGTTTTCAACCGACTGCTGGGCTTGCGCATGCACTCGGCGGGTCCGGACTGGTTTCGGGCGGACCTGGACATGCGGCCTGATCTGGTGGGCAACTTCGTTCATGACCGCCTGCATGGCGGTGTGATCAGCGCGGTGCTGGATGTGATCGCCGGCATGGCCTGCATCGCCGCCCTGGGCACCCGTCACCACAGTGAGCCCCTGGGGCGCAGGATGAAGCACTTCGACAAGCTGGGCACGATTGATTTGCGGGTCGATTACCTGCGCCCGGCGATCAGCCCGCGCTTTGAAGCCCATGCGCGGGTGATCCGTCTGGGCTCGCGTTTGGCCAATACCCAGATGGAGTTTTTTGCCGACAACGGGCAGTTGCTCGCCACGGGCGCGGGTGCTTACATCATCGCCTGAGGCTCTGGAGATTTGGCGCAGCGCGTCGCGCCGATCACCCCGAAGGCGATGGCTCCCAAATGAGAAGGAGCCATCACCCCGAGGGCGATGGCTCCCACAAGATTCGATTGGGGCCGAGCTCGCTCTGAGCGCTGGCTCAGCCCTTGCGAATTTACTTCATGTAGTCAGACACCACTTTCCAGCGGCCGTCCTGGATTTGCGACAGGCGCGAGACGTTGCTGCCCAGGCGCTGCTGCGAGGTAAAGCGCATCTCGGGGCTGCCGAAGATGTCGGGCGGGATGACCATGCTGTCCATGGCCTTGACAAAGCTGTCGGTGCTCAGGTTGTTGCCGGCTTTTTGGGCCGCACGGATGAAGGAGTCGACCACCATATAGCCGTAGACCGAAAACACGGTCGGGTCGTCATTGAACTTGGTCTTGTACTTGTTGGCCCAAAAGCGGATGGGCTGGGAGGCTTCGTCCAAGTAGGGGTTTTGCACGGTCATGGTGGCATACAGGCCGTTCATGGCCGGACCACCGAGCTTGTGGATCAGGTCGGTATAGGCGCCGCTGGAGCCAATGAAGGTTGGGTTATAGCCGCTGCGGCGGGCGGTGGCGATGGTGCCTATGGTTTCGCGGATGAGTGTGCCCATCACCACGAAGTCGCACTCGGCGGCTTTGAGCCGGGCCACCTGCGATGAAAAGTCAGTGGCGCCACGCTTGAAGGTGGTCTTCTCGACCATGGTGACGTTGGCGGTCTTGAGCCCTTCTTCGGCACCGCGCTGGATCTCCAGGCCGAACTCGTCGTCCTGGTATATCGAGCAGACCTTCTTGGCGCCCTTTTCCTTGACCAGCTTGGGCACGGCCATGCGCATCTGGTCATAGTAGGTGGCGGCAAAGGAGTATTTGAGCCGGTGGTAGGGTTCATACATTTCCCGCGCTGCAGTGACGGGGAAGAAATTGACGACGTTCTTCTCGAACTGCACCGGCATGGCCGCCAGGTTGGATGCCGTACCAATGTGGCCGAGCATGGCGAAAATTTTGTCCTGATTGACCAGCTTTTGCGCGGCCAGCACGGCCCGCTTGGGGTCGTAGCCGGAGTCTTCCACCAGCAGTTGGATGCGGCGTCCATTGACCCCGCCCTGCTCATTGAGCTCCTCCACCCGCAACTGCATGCCAGCGCGCACCTGCTTGCCAAAGCCGGCCAAGGGCCCTGAGAGGTCCTGGATGCTGCCCAGGGTGATGGCGTCCTTGCTCACGCCCTGGCTTTGAGCCTGGGCCAAGGTGGCGCCGAGGGCCAGCGTCAATGCTGAGAGGGTGGCGGCGAGCGCCCGGGTGCTTGGGTTCATGCGATTCTCCTTGGGATGGGGTGTCTGGATCACTGTTGCCTCTTACCGGTACATCGCCTCGATGGGCTCAGCGTATTTCTTCTCAACCAGCTTGCGCTTGAGCTTCATCGTGGGCGTCAGTTCCTCGTCTTCTGCGCTGAGCTGGCGGTCGAGCAGGAAGAACTTTTTGATTTGCTCGACCCGGGCGAATTTGGCGTTGACGCGGTCGACCTCCGATTGCACCAATTCTTGCACCTCGGGGGTGCGCGTCAAGCTGGCGTAATTACTGAAGGGGATTTCCCGGTCTTGGGCGAATTTTTCGACATTGTCCTGGTCGATCATCACGATGGCCACTAGGTAAGGCCGCTTGTCGCCGATGACCACCGCATCGGTGATGTAGGGTGAGAACTTGAGCTCGTTCTCCAGCTCGGTGGGCGTGATGTTCTTGCCGCCGGCGGTGATGATGATGTCTTTCATCCGGTCGGTGATGCGAAAGTAGCCGTCAGTATCGACCACGCCGACGTCGCCGGTGTGCAGCCAGCCGTCAGCGTCGATGGCCTCGGCGGTTTTGTCGGGCAGGTTCAGATAACCCTTGAACACATTGGTGCCGCGCACCAGGATCTCGCCGGTGGCCGAATCAATCCGCACCTCATTGAAGCCAGCCGCCGGCCCGATGGAGCCGGGTTTGATGCGCCCAGGTGGGTTGCCGGTGGCCGCGCCGCAGGTCTCGGTCATGCCCCAGACCTCGAGCATGGGCACGCCCAGCGCCAGGTACCAGCGCACCAGCTCGGGCGAAATGGGGGCGGCCCCGGTCACGCAGTAGCGCGCGCGGTGTATGCCGATCAGCTTGCGGGTGTTGTCCAGCGCCAGCAGGCGGGCGAGCCGAAACTGCAGCTTGAGTGCTGTGCTCACAGGCCGGCCGGTCATCACCGCATCGGCCACCCGGTAACCCACCGCGATGGCCCAGCCATAAGCCAGTTGCTGCAGACGGCTCGATTCCTTGAGCGCGATCATCACGCCCGAATAAAACTTTTCCCACACCCGCGGCACCGCGGTGAACACCGTCGGCGCGATTTCGCGCACATTTTCTGGCACCGTTTCCGGGTTCTCGACAAAGTTGAGCTTGCAGCCGGTGTAGAGCGAAAAATACTCACCGCCCACCCGCTCGGCGATGTGGCACAGCGGCAAGAAGCACATGCATTCGTCGTCGCTGCTGCGCGAGATCAGGGTGTTGTAGCCGCGCACGGTATGCACCAGGGCGCGGTGGGTGTGCATGGCGCCCTTGGGCTTGCCGGTGGTGCCCGAGGTGTAGACCAAGATCGCCAGGTCGTCGGGCTGCAGCTCTTGCAGGCGCTCAGCCATCACCGGCTCTAGCTGCGCCAGATGTTCGCGTCCGAGCTCGCGCAGGCGGGCCAGGCTGATGACCATGGGGTCCTGCAGGCCGCGCAGGCCCTCGTCGTCGAAGACGATGATCTGGCGCAGCCGGGGCAGCTGGGCGCGCACCTCCAGGGCCTTGTCGAGTTGCTCGTCGTCCTCGACAAAAAGCATCACCGTGCCTGAGTCTTCACACAGGAACTGCACCTGCGCTGGCGCATCGGTCGGGTAGATGCCGTTGCTCACCGCCGCGCAGCTGAGCACCGCCAAGTCACTGGTGACCCATTCGCGCCGGGTATTGGCCAGGATGGAGGCCACCTCGCCTCGGGCCAGGCCCAGATGCAGCAGGCCGGCGGTGGTCTCGCGCACAATCTGCCCGACCTCCTGCCAGCTTTGGCTGTGCCAGATGCCCAGCTCCTTTTGGCGCAGCCACACCTCTTGCGCCCGCTGCTGCACCGCATTGCAAAACAGGGCCGGCAGGGTTTCACCTGCGAGCACCACCCGGGTTTCGGTAGCGATCTGATCGGCTTGCCAGAGGTTCATGCCATCACCGCCAGTTCTTCTTTTTCTTCCAGCGCCGCTCGCCGCGCACGCCGGCGTCCTTCATGCCGAGGTAGAACTCCCGGATGTCGTCTTTCTCGCGCAGCCGGTCGCAGCGGTCTTCCATGACGATGCGGCCGTTTTCCAGCACATAGCCGTAGTCCGCAGCATTGAGCGCCATGTTGGCGTTCTGCTCGACCAGCAAGATGGTGGTGCCGCGCTCGCGGTTGATGCGCACCACGATCTCGAAGATTTCCTTGGTCAGTTTGGGACTCAGGCCCAAGCTTGGTTCGTCCAGCAAGATCAGGTCGGGGTTGGCCATCAGCGCCCTGCTGATCGCCAGCATTTGCTGCTGACCACCCGAGAGCAAGCCAGCATCTTGCGCAGCCCGCTCGCGCAAGATGGGGAAGTAGTTGTAAACGGCTTCCATGTCGCGCGCCACGCCATCGCGGTCCTTGCGGGTGTAGGCGCCCATGAGCAGGTTGTCGCGAATCGACAGCAGCGGGAAAACCTCGCGCCCCTCGGGCACATGCATCAAGCCGCGCTGCACGATGATGGCCGGGTCTTGCGCGGTGATGCTTTGGCCCTTAAATTCGATCGAGCCTTTGCGCGGGTCAATGATGCCGCTGATGGTTTTCAAGATGGTGGTCTTGCCCGCGCCATTGGAGCCGAGCACAGTGGCAATCTCGCCTTGGCGCACCTGCAGGCTCACGCCGCGAATCGCCTTGATCGGGCCGTAGGCGCTTTCCACGTTGAGCAGCTTTAGCATCACGTTGTCATCGGCCGCCTCTGCCGACGTGTTCAGGGTCTGGGTGGCTGCGCTCATGCGGCACCTCCGGGCACGTAATTTTCGCGACGCAATGCAGAAACGTCGTCCACCGAACCCAAATAGGCTTCGATGACGCCCGCGTCGCTTTGCACCTGGCTGGGCGTGCCGGTGGCGATTTCTTCGCCCTGGCTCATGGCCAGCACGCGGTCCGACACTTTGGAGACCAAACTCATGTCGTGTTCGACCATGAGCACGGTGATGCCCAGCTCGTTTTTGATGTCCGAGATCCAGAACGCCATGTCTTCGGTTTCCTCGACGTTCAGGCCCGACGATGGCTCGTCCAGCAGCAGCAGCTTGGGCTCGGTGCACAGGGCGCGGGCCAGCTCGACCACTTTGCGCACGCCATAAGGCAAGCCCGCCACCATCGAATCGCGGTGGTGTTGCAGGTCAAGAAAATCAATGACTTCCTCGACCTTTTCACGCGCTTCAATCTCACCCGCGCGGGTTTTGCGGGTGAAGAACATTTCGCTCCACAGCCCCGTCTTGCGGTGAGTGTGGCGGCCGATCAAGAGGTTTTGCAGCACTGTGGCGTGCTCGAACAGCTCGATGTTCTGGAAGGTGCGGGCAATGCCCAGCCCGGCAATTTGGTGCGCTGGCTGGTCGGTCAGGCGCAGGGGGCCTTGCGGCCCGGCGTAATCGATCACGCCCGTGGTGGGGGTGTAGATGCGGCTAATCAGGTTGAACACGGTGGTCTTGCCAGCGCCGTTGGGGCCAATCAGGGTGAAGACCTCGCCGCGCTTGACGTCGAAACTGACCTTGTTGACGGCCAGCACGCCGCCAAAGCGCACGCTCAGGTCTTGTGCGGATAAAAGGATGTCTGCGTTCATTTCAGGCGGTCCGACTTCTGGAACGATTTTTGGCGCTTGAACAGGCCACGGCGGTAAAACGGGAACAACTGGAACCAGGTCCGCACCTTGAGCCAGCGGCCATATAGGCCCATGGGCTCAAACAGCACAAAGGCAATCAGCACCATGCCGTAAATCGTGCCCTGCAAACCAGCGGCACCGCCAATGGCGGCTGGCAAAAAGTCTTTCGCCATCGAAATCAGCTGCGGCATGACGATCAGGAAGATGGCGCCGAGGAAGGCTCCATGGATTGAGCCCAAACCGCCAATCACCACCATCAGTAACAAATCAATTGACTGGATGATGCTGAACTGTTCTGGCGAAAGGAACTGGATTTTGTGGGCGTACAAAGCACCGCCAATGCCCGCCAGCGCCGCCGACAGGGCAAAGGACAGGGTCTTGTAGCGAGCCAAGTGGATGCCCATGCTTTGCGCCGAAATCTCGGAGTCCCGGATGGCCACAAAGGCACGGCCAGTGGAAGAACGCAGCAGATTCACGATCGCCAAGGTAGCCCCCACGGTGACCAGCAAGCACAGGAAATAAAACTCCTCGGTGCTGTCCAGCGTCCAGCTGCCGATGGCCGGATAGCCCACCATCAAGCCGGCGTTGCCACCCGTCACCCTCTCCCAGCGGGCCATGCCCTCTTCAACGATGAAGCCAAACGCCAGCGTGGCCATACCCAAGTAAATGCCTTTGACGCGCAGCGCAGGCAAACCCACGATGATGCCCACGATGGCCGAGAACAAACCCGCGCAAACCAGCGCCATCGGAAACGGCACCCCGGCATTGACCATGACGGCCTGGGTGTAAGCCCCGACACCCAAGAAAGCTGCGTGGCCCAGGGAGAACAGTCCGGTAAAGCCTGCCAGCAGCATTAAGCCCAAGCCCACCACCACGTAGATCAGCACAAAGGTCATTTGCGCCAACCAGTACTCGGCGACCACCCAAGGGGCGGCCACCAGGAACAGGCCCAGCAGGCTGTACCAAAATACATGGCCGCCGTGCTTGGCCAGCTTCACGTCCTGGTTGTAATCGGTTTTAAAAATGAAACGCATGCCGGAGCCTCAAACTTTCTTGCGCAGTTGTTCGCCGAACAAGCCATTGGGCTTGAGCACCAGCATTAGTAACACCACGATGTAAGGCGCGATGTCCTTGAAGCCTTCGGGCAAATAAAAGCCGGAAAGCGATTCGACGATGCCGATCACCAGACCGCCCACAATCGCGCCGGGCAAGCTGCCAAATCCGCCGACCACCGCTGCGGGAAAAGCCTTCAGGCCGATGAATCCCATATTGGCGTGCACAAAGGTGATCGGTGCCAGAAGCAGACCGGCCACCGCCGCTACACCTGCCGCCAAGCCCCAGACCAGGCCGTTGATGCGCTTGACCGGGATGCCCATGTAATAAGCGGCCAGCTGGTTTTGCGAGGCCGCTTGCATGGCAATGCCCAGCTTGCTGTACTTGAACATGGCAAACAAGCCCAGGCAAAGGATGCCCGTAGCACCGATCACCACCATCTGCTCTGCAGCGATCACCAGACTGTCCAGACGCAAAACCTCACCTGCATAGGGCACGGGCATGGTGTGGGTGTCTGTGCCCACATCGGGGATCATGGTGATCAAGCCACGCAGCACATATCCCACACCAATGGTGAGCATGACGATGGAGAAAGCCGGTTGCCCAAGGATGGGGCGAATGACCAAGCGCTCGAGCAAGACGCCAAAAATACCCATGGCCACAATGGCCGCTGGTACCGCGATCCAGAACGGAAAGCCCAGAAGCGTCATGGCGGCCAGACCCGAAAAGGCCCCCACCATCATCAAGTCGCCCTGGGCAAAGCTCACCGTTTCAGTGGCCTTGTAAATCAGCACGAAACCCAAGGCGATGAGTCCATAGATACAGCCTTGGGCCACACCACTGATCAGCAGTTGCAGCAATTGCACGCTTGTCTCCTCTTGTAATTCTGTCTGCTGAAGTTAGAAATTTCAAAGCCCCATATCGCGGGTCGGGCATGGATTGCATTTGCGAACGATCGTGCGATTTTGCATGACTTACAAAGCTAAAAGCAAGTGGCTAAGTTGAGCGCTCAGTAAACTATTTAAAAAAATTGCCAATTTTCTGCATAAGACCAAATAGAGCTTTCGGTTGCATTACGGCAATAAGTTCTGCTCGAGTTAAGTGAGGACCTGATGTACCGTCTAGTGCCACTTGCCTAAGTCTACTGGATTCGTCCATACGACCTGCAGAGATTTCTCTTGAGGTCACAGCGTAGAGTGTTTCTACGCAAAAATTTTCACCAACCAAAGACTCTTGGAGAATTAATGAATCGTATTGTTTAACCCGTGCTTCCCGAATTATTTGTACATCCTCAGGGACCACGGTTGACTCAGCAATATCCATCACACTTGTAAATAGCGTGAGCAAATCAACCCTCTTTGAACTTAAAAGTGGCCAATTTAACTCAATCTGATTACCAGCCAACGTTTGACTCCATTCATTACAAATTTCTGCATTTATTTATTTCCAATTGTTCATTGGTGCTCCAATGTCATTCAGTAATCGAAATAATTGTGTTCCACCTTCAATCTCTAGACGTCCTCTTGATGTTGAAAGTTGATCAATAAAGGCTTGGGCCGTTTCGGTATTTTCAAACTGATGCTCAGTTCCGTTATGAGTAATTTTGCAATAGGATATATATGCTATTGAAATAATTTGAATCTTAGTACTTTAATTTTTTCGATTCAATTTGTATTTCAAGTTCAATCATTCAATTTTGCACGTTATCGAGGTTGAGTTTGAGATACGTTAAATTTTGACTTCAAGCCGCTATGTTTGACAGCTAGGAAGATGCAAATTAGAACGAAAACACACTTCGAACTCTTTGTTCAGAAATGTGCGCTCGAACTCTTGT
>JBAXEN010000035.1:0-19639 GCA_037140415.1 Betaproteobacteria bacterium
CGCCTGCGGCGGTGGCTTCTGCGCTGGTGGCGCCGTTGGAGACTCCGGTGCCCAGGGCCAAGGTCGGCGCTGCGGGCGCTGCGGTGTCCAGGGTGAAGCTACCCGTGCCTGCGCTGCTGGCATTGCCCGCCGCATCTGTGGCCACAGCGCTCACGCTGATCGTGCCATCACCCAAGGTCGTCAGATCGGCCGCACTCAAGGTCACTGGCACGGCTGTGCTGCCGTTGCCCGTCACCGTCTTGCTCACCGTGCCGCCGCCACTGCGGCTGAAAGTCACCACGGTGCTGGCGCCAGCTTCGGCCACCACACTGACCACGCCGCCGGCCGCCGCGGCCTCGGCGCTGGTCGCGCCATTGCTCACGCCCGTGCCCAAGGCCAGCGTGGGGGCTGCCGGGGCTTGGACATCGGTGCTCTTGGCGTCGATCTTGCTGGCCATCTGACTTGCAGACTGGCTGTCCTGCAAGGCCTTGATGGTGTCGAGCCCGCCCGAGGAAGCCGTCGCGATGGCGTTGCTCAGGGTTGACTGCGCCAGCACCTGAGCCTGAGCCGTAGCAGCCAGCACCAGCGTCGCATTGGCGCCTGAGGCATTGGCCACCACGGTGTTGACAGCCACGATGGATTTGGCCACTTCACTGGCATTGACCGTCGCACCTGCCGTGGTGAGCACCTGGCTCACCGTGGCATTGTCGAAGGTCACGCTGGGCGCCAAGGCCCTGACCGCCTCCTTAATCGCGCCAGCCAAAGCATCGACCACACTGGAAGCGGCAGCAACCTGATCGCCGCCACCGGCCACCAGAGCCGAGCCTGCAACAATGATGTTGGCAATCTGCACCGCCTTTTTGTGATCGGCCAAGGCATTGGCATTGCCTTCAGCAGCCAGCTTGAAGGTGTCATAGGTGGTGACGTCCACACCGGCCGTCAGACCCAGTTTGTCGACCACCGCTTGCTTGGCAGCAGCCAAGCTCAGACCCGATCCTCCTTCTATCAACGCCGCCACCAGGGTGGTCAAGGGATTGATCACCGTGCTGCCCTTGGGCGCGGCCAGGACGCCGGCAAAGGACTTATTGGTTTCGGTGTCGATGCCGCCCTTGGCCAGCAGACCATGTGCAGCCTGCTCGGCTGTCAGGGTGACATTCAGAGAACCGTCGCTGCCAGTGGTGCCCACGGAGGGCTCACCGGCATTGATGACGCCGTCGTCATTCAGGTCCACATAAACCGTGGCGTTTTTCACAGGTCCGTCAACCACCCGTATGGCTCGCGTCACGTCGCCAGAGGTGTTGCTCGCAGCGCTGGACGACGACCTGCTGACAAGCGCAGCGCCGGCAAGAGCAAAGGGCACCATCCAGATCCAGGTGGTGGCCGCCACTTCCACGGCAGCATTCGAGGTAGCGCCAACCGCACCGGTCGTCGAGGCACTGGCCGACCCAGCAGCAGCATCGCTGGCCTGCGCAGCGGAAGGCGCCTGCGCCAGCAAATACGGCGATGCCGCTTCGAACGCACCGCTCAAAGTGGCGGCCGGCGGACCAGCATCTGCCGCTGATGCAGACGCGTCGTCCTGAGCCATGGACGGCTGCGACTGCGCGTGGGACTGGGATACCGTACTGGCCGAGGAAGCGCCCTCCGACAAGCCCTGCCCATCATTCTCAAGCCGACTGTCCGCATTGACTGCCCAGGGTCGGGCTTGAGCACCTGCTGGCCTGACTTTTCCTGGGATCTTTCCCAGCGCCTCCAGTTGCGACTGGGCAGGGCCTGCCTTGCCGGGCTGGGCACGCGAGACATGTGAAGGGTCAGCGGAACTGATGGCGGGATTCGGTTTGTTTGAGTTGGCCATGAGAACTTCCTGGAACGTCCGATGGAATGAAATGAAAAATTTTGTAAAACCCTCCGATTTATAGGTGATGCGTCTCCATCTGCCAATACCAACAAAGAATTCATTGATATTTAAAAATTAAACATAAATAGAGAACAATAGCTAATTATTTTTTTTAATAATTTTATGTATTGAGTGATTTCGAGTGCTTTTCATGGAATGAGCAAAGCCAAGCTCGAATGGAACTTCACAAGATGAAAAATGAGGCGAAGTTTCGAGCCACCTCGCATGACTCTGACTCTCGGCCAGGAGGCCGCCTCAGGGTCGATCGCGCGAGCGCTGGTCAGCGAGGCTGGGGACGGCCTCTGGCGGCACGTTGGGATGAACAGGCCCGGCAACCGGGCCCTTGCGCAGCTTCTCGAGCATGGCCAGGCTGTAATGCGCAAACCAGAGTGAAGAAAAGGCAAACACGAGGGTGTAAATCCACACCGCCACGGGTACCAGCACCGGGGCCATGGCGATAAACATCGCGCCCGAGGCCCACAGCGCGCTCGGCAGGGCGCCGAGATAGCCGGTGAGCAGGCCGATGGCCAGCAGCTGGAAGCGGTTTTGCTGCATGAGCTGGCGCCGCTCGTCGGCACTGGCGTGTTCAGCCAGGCAGTCGTAGGACATGACGCGGTAACTGAGCCAGCCCCAGATCAGCGGCGGCAACACCAGCACCAGCGGCGGCAAGAGCCACAGCGGCACAGACAGCACCATGGCCAAGCAGGCAGCCAGGGTCGAGCCGAGGGCCCAGGCCACGCTGGCGATCAGCGAGGCGCCCTTCTTGCGTTCGAGGGTGGGAAAGCGCCGCTCGGCCACCAAGGCGATCATGGCCGGGGTCATGAAGAACGAGACCATCAGCAGGCAGATGATGACAATGAAGGGAATGGTGGCGAACAGCAACAAGGCTGGCGCCATGACCGCACGCAAGCCGCCCAGGCCAATGGTCTCCAAGGCGCCGGCAATCAGTTTGATCCAGGCCCAGGCCTCCAGTTGCAAACGCAGCGCCTCGATGACGTCGTTCCAGAAGAAGTAGCCCAGCCCCAACACGCCAACGATGGTGATGGCCAGCGGTAGAAAGGACAGCGCAATCACCCGCGGGTGCAGGCAATACACCGCGGCGCGAAAGAAGGATTCAACCACCGGCCCCATCGCCCTTACCCCTTGCCCAGGAGTCTGAGCACACCCAGACGCTGCTGCGCCCACCAGCCACGGCCGTAATCACGCCCATGGGTGATCTGATCCATCACCCCGGTAGGGCCGTGGCCGAGGTCAAAGCGTGCGGTGCCGAACAACATGTCCCACCACGGCAGCAACACACCGTAGTTGTGCTCGCCCGATTCCATGCTGTGGTGGGCCCGGTGAAACCGCGGCGTCACCCACAGGCGCGAGAGCAGCGGACCGAAGGGCAGCCGCACATTGGCATGCTGCAAGCTCTCACTGATCTGCGTCAAGGCAATCAAGACCATGAACTGCTGCGGCCCGACACCAATGAGCTGCGCGGCCAGCACCAGCAGGCAGTCCACAGCGATATCGTCGAGCACATGGTTGCGGTTGTCGCTCCACACGGTCATCTGTCGCTGCGAATGATGCAGTGCATGCAACTGCCACCAGCGCTCGGACCGGTGTTGGGCGCGGTGTATCCAGTAGGCCAGAAAATCAAACACCACCAGGTAGGTCACAAAGCTCACCAGGGCCTGGTCGGTCACGCCCGGCCACAGCTGATCGAGGTGCCAGGTGGGCAGGCCCTGGGCGCGCAAGGTGCCAAACAGCTCCAGGAACAGCGGATCGAGCGCAAAAAACAGGGCCAGCCTGAACAGCCCCAGGCGGTGAATCAGGGTGTAGAGCACATCGGTGCGCACGCCGCTGCGATCGCCCAGCGGCTCCAGCGGGCGCCAGCGCTGCAGCGGCACGATGAGCAGCAGCATCAGGGCCAGCTGCAGCAAGCCCATGAGGAACCAACCACATGCGGCGTAGGCGTCTTCGAGCATATGGCCCCAGCCCCATTCGAACAGCAGCGGCGCCAGCGGCTCGAACAGCGCGCGCTGCGCCGCGGTGAAGGCCTCACTCAGCCAAGCCCAGCCCGGGTAGATCATGAGCGCGCCTCCTGCAGCCGGCCCTGTAGCTTGGGGCCACCCTGAGAATCGATCCAAGGTCGAAACTGCGGATGCTCGCGCAGGGTTGCAAAGCACAGGCCCTTGCGCTTGAGCCCGACGATCAAGGGCTCGAGCACGGTGGGCGCCCAGGGATCTTGCCGCGACCAGATCCCCAAATGGGCCACCAGAACGTCGCCGCCGCGAATCTGCCGCAAGGCCTGCGCCAAGAGCTTGTCATTGGGAAATTTGTCGCTGGGCAGCTCATCGCCCAGAAAACCGGCCGGCGCCCAAGCCACATGGGCATAGCCACAGGCCTGCGCTGCCTTGATCAAGGCTGGCGATGTCTTGCCCCCGGGCGCGCGAAACAGCGGCAGCGGCGTCTGTCCGGTCAAGGCAAGCAGGCGCCGACTGGCGCGGTGCAGGTCTTCACAGTACTGGGTCGCGCTCCAATTCAGGGTTTGGCCCTGAAGTTCGCCTGCTGTAGGTCGAATTCGAAAGTGGGGCTGGCCGCCACGCTCAGGAAGGTCGCCCGCCCAGTAGGCATGGGCATGGGTGTGCGAGGCAAAGGCATGGCCTTCGGCGGCTCGCTCCTTCCACCATGGCCCCCAGGCCTGGCCCAGGCTGCCGTCGCCGCTTTGGGTCCGCTCATGGGCCGCAAAAAAAGTCACCCGCACCTCTTGCTTGCGAAGGACTTCGGCTATCAAGGGGGCCACACCCATGTGGCCGGTGTCAAAAGTCAGGTAGACCATCTTCTCGGGCGCGGGGCACACAGCGGCTGCACCGCCGCCCAGCATGAGGCCGGCCAGCACCAGCCCGGCGCTGCGCAGGCCGTGGGCGAGCTGAGCTTTAGCGGGAGGCGTGGTCCAGGGTCCAAACGCCATGCGGGCTCCTGCCGACTTTGACCTGCCGGACCAGCCGGCCGCTGCTCAAGTCCACCACCGACAAGCGCGCAGCCCAGCGCGAGGTGACGTACAAGGTTTTGCCGTCGCGCGAAACATCCATGCAGTCGGGCCCGGCGGGCACCGCAATTTGCTGCACCACCTGCAGGGTCTGCAGATCGACCTTGCTGATGCTGTTGTGCACGCGGTTGCTGACCCACACATGGCGGCCGTCGCCCAGGGCGCGAAAGGCGTGGGCGCCTGCTGCGGTCTTGACCTGTCCCGTCTTGCGCGGGGCTGGGCCCGAGACATCAAACAGGTCGAGCGCGTCCCCACCCGTCAGGGCCACCAACAGTTGCTTGTCGCCCGGCAGGCCGTAGACATCGGCCGGCATGGCGCCGGTGGGCGTGCGCCACTTCATGCTCTGCGTGGCCAGGTCGATGGCCACCAGCTCATTGCTGTCTTGCATGGTGGCATACACCGTGGTGCTTTTGCTGTCGATCCACAGGTGGCTGGGGGTCTTGCCAGTGGCGATACGCTTGGCCAGCGTCGGGGTGATGCCGTCCCAGCGGTAGATGTCGACATGGTTGAGCCGATTGGCGGCGGTCACGAACCACTTCATGTCGGGCGAGAAGCGCAGGTGGTAGGGGTCCAGGATGCCGCGAACGGTGCGCTGCACCTGCGCCGTGCGCGGGTCGATGAAGGTCAAAGAGTCAGACGACGCATTGGCCACAATGACCGACTTCTCGTCGGGCGTGAGATAGAGGTGGTGTGGCTCTTTGCCGGTGGCGATGCGCTTTTGTTCGGTCCAGGTGAGCGGATCGATCACGCTGACACTGCCGTCGAGCGAATTGAGCACAAACAAGGGCGCTGGCGCAGGTTGGGCGAGCGCCAGCTGCGCGCTCAGACCTGCCCAGCCCAGGGCCAAAAAATCACGCCTACGCAACGCCATCACTGCCCTTTTTGTCGATTGATTTGCTCTGACCGTCCCAGCTTCACCCGTCTGGGCCGCACTGGCCTGAGGGCCGCGGTCCGAGTGTAGCGGGCCCCACGGCGAAGGCAGCGCCGCAGACCCGATGCGAGCGCCCGATCAGGCCCTCATGCGCCCTCATGCGCCCACAGCGCGCAGCTCGTCGGCCTGGAGCCAGCGCCACTGGCCCGGGGCCAGATCGGCTGGCAAAGACACCTGACCTATGCGCGATCGGTGCAGCTGATCGACCCGGTTGCCCACGGCTGCAATCATGCGCTTGACTTGGTGGTATTTGCCTTCGGTCAGGGTCAAGCTCAGGGTCTGAGCACCGCTGGCTTCGCAGGCGGCCGCACGAACCGGTTTGGGGTCGTCATCGAGCACCACGCCGGCGAGCAGGCGTTCAATCTGCCGCGCGTCAACAGGATGGCGCAGCCCGATGTCATAGACCTTGGGCACATGGTGGCGCGGCGAAGTCAGCCGGTGAATAAATCGGCCGTCGTCCGAGAGCAGCAACAGGCCGGTGGTGTCCTGATCAAGGCGACCCACCGCCTGCACCCCTGCTGCCGCACCGCCTCCGCGCTCGCGCAGGGGCCCGGGCAACAAGGTGTAGATGCTCGGCCAAGCGCCGGCCCGGTGTGAGCACTCGTAGCCGGCGGGTTTGTGAAGCATGAGGTAGGCCCGCTCCTGGTAGAGCCAGTCCACCCCCTGCACCCGAAACACCAGGCCCTCGGGCTCGAGTTCATGGCCAGGATCATCGATCTGCTGCCCGGCGATCTCGACCAGGCCTTGCTGAACCAATCCTGCACATACCCGCCGGGTGCCAAAGCCCTGGGAAAACAAGAGCTGCTGAATCTGCATGGCCACATTGTGACCGGCTCTGCCGTGCACACAGCGCGGCACCCCGCTCAAACAGAGCGCCGTTAAAACAAGATTTGGCGACGATTCGAACAAGAAATTTACGTCTTTATTACTATTTTTTATGAATTTAGCAGGTTAAATTTCAAATAAATATATTTTTTATATCTGATTTGTCAAACAAGGACTTGAAATGTAAAGTTTATTTATTCAATAATGTCTTCAACTGCAAACAAACATTGAGATTTGCAAATGAAAAGACATAGTTTGATGACAAAGATAGGCCTCCTGCTGGGCAGCGCCTTGCTGGCCTGCACGGCCCAGGCGCTGAGCTTGCACCGCGAAGGTGGGGACCTGTATGCCAGCGGTGTGATTCAGGTCGGCGACGACTTGGCCTTGCGTGCCGCTCATGCACAGGCGCCGGTAGAGAGGCTGATCCTGGTGAACTCACCCGGTGGCGCCTTGATGGCCAGCTTGCGCATCGCCCACTGGCTGGAAGACCTGCGCATCACCACGCTGGCTGCCGGCCACTGCATGTCGGCCTGCAGCCTGATCTTCATGGCTGGCGAGCAGCGTCAATTTGCCAGTCTGCCCAAGCACCCCGCTGGCGTGATCGGTATCCACGGCGCCTACAACGCCCGCACCGGGCAAGCCAGCCAAGCGGCCGCGCCCCTGATGCTGGACTACTACCGCCATCGCATGGGTGCGAACTATGCAGCGGCCATCATGGAGCAGGCGGTGCATCAGATGAAAGATCCCTCGGGCTTTCTGGTGGTGCCAGCCATGTCGGCCGGCGAGCAGGCAGAGCAAAGACCCCAGCACTGCCCCTCGGCCCGTTCGAGCCGCCACGAATGCACGGTGCATTTGCAGCAATCGGCCCTGAGCCTGGGCATCGTGACCCGGGCAGAAACAGTCAGCCTGGCCGGCCTGCCTGATGCGCTCGCGCAGGCCCTACAGGCAGCACCCGCGCCGGCAGCGCCAAGCCCCTTTAACACCCGTGCGCAGGCCCGCACCCTGGCCCAGCAATTTCCCTGATCAACCTGTATCCATCAGCCCGGGCAAGGTGATGCAGACCGTGGCCAGGCCCGAGGCCTTGTCGATGTCCATGCGCAGCTGACCCTGGTGGCGCTGCAGCACGGTGCGAACGAAGTCCAAGCCCAAGCCAAAGCCCTGGGTCAAGATGGTCTCGTCAACCTCAGCGCCAGGGGCGGCAATGCGGTTGCTGACCGTAATGCGCACACTGGCCTGGTCGGCGGGCTCGGCCGAGATGGCGATCTGCGTCCCCCGCTGCCCGTACTTGATGGCGTTGAGCAGCAGGTTCATGAACACCCTGACCATCAACGTGGTCGACACCTGTACAAAGAAGTAGCACTCGCCACTGTCAAACACGATGCGCATACCGCGGGCACCGGCGAGATCGCGCACCTGAGCCGTGGCGTCGTCAATCAAGTCATCGATCAAGCGCTGCGCCAGCGGCAACTGCTGGCTGTGCGCCATGCTCTCGAACAGGAAGCCGTCCATCAAGCGCATGAGCTGATGGGCATGATCCATCACCCGCCCGGCATCGGCGGCGCACAGCGCAGGCACGCCTTCGAGGGCTTGCATCTGCCGGCTCAGCGCCAGAATCGAGGCCACGGGGGTGCGCATATCGTGCGAGAGAAAACTCAGCGCCTGATCGCGCTGGGCCTGCGACTGCTTGAGCTCGGTCACATCGAGCAGCATCAGCAGCCGCAGGCCCTGGGTGCCCTGGGCGTTAAAGAGGGTGGTCTTGAGGTAAACCGAACGCTCCCCCGCCGGGCTGCGCACACGCAGGCTCGCATCGGCCTGGGCCGAGACGGCGACGAGATCATCCCAGTTGTCTGCTGGCAAGCCCAGTTCTTGTGCCAGGCTTTGCAGGCTGATGCCGATGCACAGACCGCCCCCACCGAGGGCCTGCATCTGACCGTTGAGCTGGACCACCACACCGGCTGGGTCGATGACGGCCATGGCCTCAGGCAGGTGCTCCATCATCTGATTGAGCAAATCGAGTTGCCGGCCCTGCACTTCAATGGCTAGATCCAGATCCTGCTCAAGCTGCGATATGCCGCCGGCGCCGCGTGCATGGGGCAGGTCTGGCCGACCGATCTGGAGCTCGCGGGACTTGCGTTTGAGGTAGCGCAAATTGCTCTCCAGGCGCTGCCAGACCCACATCAGCGCCAACACGAACAGGGTCAACCAGATGGACACCATGTCGATCCACCAGCCCCACACCAGCAATGCAGCAACCGAGATCGCTGGCATGGCCAGGGCCAGGGTCAGGGTCATGATGCGCAAGCGCCTGGGGTGCCAGACTTGCAGCGCCCCCATCACCATCAACAGCAGCAGCATGCTGCCGGCAAATACCCAGACTTCGGGCACGACCCGCACCCAGCGTCCACTCAGGTGGGCATTGACAGCGCTGGCCAATATCGCCACGCCAGGGGTGCCCGATGCCGCCGAGCCGGAATAAATGGTGGCGTGGTGATCCCCCAACAAGGGGTCAGTGACGCCTACCAACACGATCTTGCCCTTGAGCGCGGGCAAGGGCTTGCGGGGGTCGAGCAGGTCAAGCAGGCTGTAAGTCGCAAACGGCCGGCTTGGGTCGACCATGGGAAAGCGCAAATAGTCGCTCTCGGGCCAGGCCTGCCCGGCCCTGAGCCCCGCCAAATCGAGCAAGGCAAGGGAAAAATGGGGCCGCCCGCCCAACCGGGTCTGGATGCCGCGCAAAATGCCATCGCTTTCGTAGCGGACATGGATATGCCCATGAGCCTGCGCTGCCTCAGCCAGCAGCGGGGGCAGCGACTGCCAGTGGGGCGGCGCATCGCGGGGCTTGGCGCCTTCAACCGACCCCGCGGTAGACATCACGGCCGGTAACACCACCGGCAGACCCGCCATCTGGACAGCCAGCGCGGCGTCGGCTTCGCGCTCGCCGAGAAACAGCAAATCAAAGCCCAGCGCCGCCGGCGCCTGGCCTTCATTGACCAAACGCTCAATCAAGTGGGCATAGTGCTGGCGAGACACTGGCCAGCCGCCGAACTCACGTCGGCTGCGCTCATCGACGGCCACCAGCACCACATCCGCGGCAGGCTCAAAGCCCAGCAGCAATTCGAGCCGGTCATACAGGCGCTTGCTGATCGAGCTGCCCGCATCGCTCCAAACCAGCATCGCCAGCAGCAGCGTGCTGATCGTCAACAGGACAAGAAATTCACGCCCGCCACCCACCAGCCGATGTCGCCAGAAGCGGGCCGGGCGAGCAGCGCTGCCGCCCGAAGTCTGAGGTGGGGAGGTAGCCACGCTCTAGGGCAGACAGATGATCTGCAAGGGCTCAGTCTTCTTGCCCGACGGCCGCGTAGGTAATCAGTTGGTAGCCAAAGCCGTGGACCGAGCGCAGTCGCATATTGGACTGGCCATTGAGACCGAGCCGCGAGCGGATGCGGGAGATGTGGACATCGAGCGTGCGCGAGAAGGGGTCATCCTCGCGCGACCATACCTCCTGCATCAGACGTTCGCGCGACAGCGAGCGGTCGGCATTCTCAAAGAGAAAGCGGGCCAGCTCAAATTCCTTGCCGGAAAACTGCGCTTGCCCGCCCTCCCAGGTGATCACCCGGGCGACCAAATCGAAGGTGTAACCGTGAAATGTCTGCGAGCCGCCGTTTTGCTTGACCGGGTAGACGCGCCGCTGCAGCGCGGAGATGCGGGCCAGGAATTCGGCCGGCCTCAAAGGCTTGACGCAGTAGTCTTCGGCACCGGCTTCCAGCGCGGTGACGATGGCCTGCTCATCGTGCATCGCCGTCAGAAAAATCACGGGCGTCTCGCCCTGAAAGGAAGCGCGCAACTGCTTGAGCACTTTGATGCCATCTTGATCGGGCAACTTCCAGTCGAACACCAGCAGGTCGAAGGTGTTCCTGTTGAGTGACGAAAGAAAGGTTTTGGCCGTGTTGAAGACCGCACTGGTATGGCCCGCCGACTGAACCACCTTGGCCAGGTGTTGGGCCAAAGTGTCGTCATCTTCCAATATGCCGATGTGCATGTTTAAAACTCCTGATTGCCGAGTCAGCGCTCGTTGAGGGCTCCAGAAAAAGTCTTGATCACGGGCTTGAGCAGGTAGCGCAAGACGCTGCGTGTGCGGGTCTTGACATCAATGGTCGCGGTCATGCCCGGTTTGAGAGAGACCTGGCTCAGCGCCTTGTTGGCCTGCGTATCGTCCAGGCGCACCTGCACCCGGTAAGTGCTGGTGGACTGGCCGTTGGGCGCTTGCTCGACCAGGGTGTCTGAGCTGATGTAGATGAGCTTGCCAGAGAGCATGCCGTAGACCGAATAGTCGAACGCGTCGAGCTTGATCTGAACCGGTAAACCGAGTTCGAGCTGACCAATGTCAACCGGGTTGACCTTGGCCTCAATGACCATGTCGCTGTCGGTCGGCGAGATCTGCATCAGTTCGTCGCCGGCGCGCAGCACGCCACCGACGGTGTTGACGCGCATGTATTTGACAATGCCAGCGACCGGGGCAATCAGGTCGGTATGCTCGAGCACGCTGCGCCTTTCATCGAGCTTGTAGCGCTGCGAGGACAACTCGTCTTCCAGGCGGGTGACCTCCAGCCTGGCTTCTTGCAGGTACTTGTTGCGCGCCTCGCTCAGGCGTGCGTCAAGATCACTGACTTGGCGCAAAGCCCGCATCACCTCCAGCCGGCTGACATCGCCCGACTTAAGCAGCTTTTGATTCATCTCCAATTCCTCGCGCGCCAGCTTGAGCGCATCTTCGAGCGAATCAGTGGTGTCGAGCAAGCTGGCGCGCTTTTGTGCGTACAGCCTCTCCTGCGCTGCGATGAAATCAGGGTATGCCCGCAGCCCGGCAGGAAACACCGGCTTGCTGCCCTGCACGCCCTGCGATTCAGCCTGGGCCCTGATGAGAGCAGCCTGCAAGGCGGCCACCTTGGCCCGACTTTCCTCAAAGGATGCGCTGCTGCGGTCTTTCTCCAGCATGGCCAGACGCTGGCCGGGTTTGACCTCCTGGCCCTCCTGCACCAGGATCTGCGCCAGCACCCCACCGTCAGCGGCCTGAATGATCTGGGTGCGGGCACTGGTGATGACCGAGCCCTGGGCCCGTACCGTCTGGTCGATCTCGAACCAGGCGGCCCAGCCAATGAACACGGCAAACATCACCGACAGGATGACGATCAGAGACAGGCCAAAGCCCGATTTGCGCTCGCTCATGCGGCAGCTCCTTGCGCGGTCGGCGACGCGCCGGCTGGCGGCGCCTGATTGCGGGCCGCACTCAGGCGCTGCAGCACCGCTTCCTTGGGCCCGTCCATGACGATCTGGTGGTTGGCAATCACGATGATGCGATTGACCAAGCGCAACAGCTCGGGCTTGTGGGTGACCACCACCAGCACATCCTCAGGCTGCAGCGACTTGGCCAAAGCGCCCAGGATATGCTGCTCGAGCGCGCCGTCCATGGACGCGGTGGGCTCATCGAGCAACCAGATGCGCGGATGACGCAAAAACACCCGGGTGAGGTTGACCAGTTGGCGTTGGCCCGACGACAGGCCGGTACCGCCTTCATGGATCATCTGCTGCAAGCCCTGAGGATTGGGGCCGATCACCGATTGCATCAGCCCTGTCACCCGCGCAGCCTCCAAGATGACGTCATCGCCCGGATCAATCAGACCCAAGATCAGGTTCTCACGCAAGGTGCCGGCAAACAGGCGGCCTTCCTGCTGCAAATAACCGACCCGCTCGGCCAGCACCGGCTTGGAGACATGGGCCAGATCAAGTCCGTCGATACGCACCAGCCCCGCCTGCGGCTTGTACATGCCGCTGAGCAGGCGCAAGAAGGTGGTCTTGCCCGCACCTATGGGGCCAAGCACGCCAATCTTCTCACCCGGCTGTATCTGTAATTCGGCAATGGCCAGGGCTTGGCCTTGGCCATAACTGGCTGCGACCTTTTCAAAGCTGTAGTGGCCCTTGATGGTCTGGGGCGCAATCGCCTGCTCCTGGCCATGGTGGTCGTCTTGCAGCGACCAAAGACGATCGAGCCCTTGCAGTGCGGTGCGGGTGTGCGCCCACTGAATCAGCCGATCAGGCAAGGCAGCCACCGGACCGAGTACCCGCCCCGAGAGAATGGAGCAGGCGATCATGGCACCCATGGTCAGCTCGCCGCGCGAAATCTGCATCGCCCCGGCAGCAACCATCAAGATATACGACAACTGCTGCATGGCCGCGAGCATGTACTGGCTGTACTCGCTGACCCGGCGCATCTCCTGCTCGACATCCCGCGCCTCATCGGTGGTACGTATCCAGCGCGAGAGCATGCGCCAGCCGCTCTGGCCTGACTTGATGGTCTCGGCGCCTTCGACCGTCTCCACCAGCAAACCCGTCTTGAAGTTGCTCGCCGCATTGGCCTTCTTGCTCAGGGCATCGACCCGCCGACGAAAAACCAGGCCCAGGGAGAGCGAGATGACAAAAAACACCAAGGGAATGGCCGCCAGCCAGCCGCCCACCCAGCCAATCACCAGCAGAAAGAGCAAAGCAAAGGGCACATCAATCATGACGTGCGACGTGATGGCCGTCAGAAAGCCGCGCACCGTTTCATAGCCCTTGAGCTGCGAGGCCAGCGAGCCCACGCTGCGCGGCAACTGGTCAAGGCGGATGGCCAGAAAACGGCTGTAGACCTCGCGCGCAAGCTTCTGATCGACATGGTCGACCAACTGCTCAAAAAGGCGTGATCGCGCCAGCTTGGCCAGCGTCTCAAACAACACCGCCAGCAAGACGCCCGTGGTCAGCACCCACAAGGTCTGGCTGGCCCCGGTCGGCACCACCCGGTCATAGACCTGCATGCTGTAAAACGATGTGGCCAAGGCGATCAGGTTGATCATCAGGCCAGCCAGCGCGCCTTCGACCCAGATGCGCTTGCGCGAAAAGACCTCGCGGCGGATCAGCTTGTACACCTCGCTGCCCGCTGCGTCATAGGGCCGAGCCAGCTTGAGCTTGACCACCAACCACTCGCTCAGCGCGTGCCGAGGCGTTTCGACCCATCGGTTGGCCTGGGTGTCAAAAGTCTCGGTCAGCCATTCGTTTTGGGCGGTGCGGCCCCGCAGCAAGGCCCAGCCCTGGTCCGGCCTGTGAATCAGGCAGGGGCAGGCGGCGGGATCCACCGAAGAAGCCTTGAGCCAGCGCGCCTTGGGCAGTTGAAGCGATTGCAGCAGTTGCTCGATGGATTGACGCGGCGAAGCCAAGCCGTCGGCCGCGCCCTGTTTGTCGAGCTCCTCAACGGCCGCCTGCAGGGCCAGTCGATCGACCGGCTCCGACTGGATTTGCGCCAGGCGCATGAGCAAGGGGAAAAGTATGTTCATAGTGCCTGAGCCTTACTGGCGGGTGGCGTTATTGGCAGGCACAGCCTGAATCGGAGCGCCCAGGCCACTGACGATGGCGGGCACGCCTTCGGCCAGCACCGCAAGGCGCCAGGTGGCCACCACATAGCCGACCTCAACCTCGGCCAGCGCGGTCTGCGCCTGGGACAATTCCCGCGCCGCATTCATGACCTCGACCCAGGTTTTGCGCCCTGCCAGAAACTGCCGATCCCAGGAATCAACCATGGCCTGGGTTGAAGCCAGTCCAGCCTGCAAGCTGACGCGACGCTGAGCCTGGGTGCTCGCCGACACATGCTCGAGACTGACCTGTTCAATCAAGGTACGCCGGGTCGTCTCCAGTTCAGATTGCAAGGACTGCAAGCGAGACACCGCCGCATCGACCCCCGCCTGAGCCGACAGGCCGGCGCCAGGCGTAGCAGACAATCCAATGAAAAAGCGGTTGGCCGAGTTCGGGCCGAAGGTGGTGAAACTGCCCTGCTGATGCTCAGCGCGGGCATAAACCTCAGGCAGCATCTGGGCCTTGCGAATCTCGAGGTCCAGTTCTTGCTGCCGGACCTGGGCACGCAGCTTCATCGCCGTCGGGCTATTGACCCATGCGCCCTCCAGCAAGGCTGCAAGCTGACCCACCGGCTCGACCGCGGACACGCTGTAAGCGCTGACCTGTTCGTCGGCCACGCGTTGGCCGGTCAAAGATTCGAGCTTGGCCAAGGCCGCCGTCAGCTGCGATTGCGCGGCCGTGGCATCGGCCTGCGTCTGCTCCAGCCGGCCTTGCGCGAGTACATCATCGGCCAAGGCCGAAACGCCGCCTTCAATGCGCCGCCGGATCAGGGCCAGCAGCTTCTGATGGGTCTGTACGCTGCCTTGCAATGCGGCCAGTTTTTGCTGCCCCGACTTCCATTCGCCCCAGGCCTGGATGGTGCGCAAAGCCAATTGCTGGCGCGTCTCCTCCATTTGGGCCTGCGCGGCAGCCACCGAAGCTTCGGCACGGCCGACCCCGGCCGTGAGCCGGCCACCGGTCCACAAGGGCTGCTGTAGGCGCAGCGTCAGCACCCTGCCGTCCTTGCTGTTGTAGGAGGTGTCTTTTTGTGACGCGTTGACCTGCTCGACCGACACCGACGGCGTGGGGAAAAACTGCCAATTGGCGCCCTTGACCTCGGCCTGCGAGGCCTGCACCAATTGCGCCTGACTTTTTAAAGCCGGATTGCCCTGGAAGGTCAGATTGAGCAAATCGATCATGCTCCCGGCCCAAGCGGGCAAGGCCAGGGCGCCTAAGAGGCCCAACAGCGACAAGCGGGAAGCTTTAACGATACGCATGCGCAAAAAATAATGAATAAGACAGCCGTCGCCAAAAAAAGTCTGGCGGCGAGCCAGCATGCAGTCCATTGAGGGAACCCGTACTCGAATGAGTGATCCAGCAGGAATGCTCGAGCAATCGGGGCCAATTATGTAGCAATTCGTAACGCACTATACGTGCCAAAAGTTCTCTATTGGCCACAATTTCGTTACAAAAGGAAAAGCCCGCGTCAAAGACAGCGGGCTTTAGGAATAATGGTCGGTGTGAAAGGATTCGAACCTTCGACCCCTTGCACCCCATGCAAGTGCGCTACCAGGCTGCGCCACACACCGAAGCTGAAAATTATAGCTCGCTTCAGTGCGCGAGTTGGGGCTCTGCGCTCAGAAGCCTGCGGATCTCAGAAAGTTCGCGGCGCATCAGCTCAATGCCTTCGAGCGACATGGCAGAAAAACTCGCCGCCACCACGTTAAAGCCGCTTTCTTGCATGGGATCGGCGGCCATGGGCTGCTCGCCGGCAATGTCCACCCCTTCCAACATGGCCTGCCCCTGCCGCCGGCGGTCACGCTCGGCCTGCAAAAACTCCTGCAGCTTGTTGCGCGCGCCGCTGATGGTAAAGCCCTGCTCGTAAAGCAGATCGCGTATGCGCCGGATCATCAGCACCTCATGGTGCTGGTAATAGCGGCGGTTGCCACGACGCTTCATGGGCTTGAGTTGGGTGAACTCCTGCTCCCAGTAGCGCAGCACATGGGGCTTGACACCGCACAACTCGCCAACTTCGCCGATGGTGAAGTAGCGCTTGGCTGGAATGGGGGGAAGGGAAGACTCCGAGTGCATCATCGCCGCTTGAAAGGAAGAAGGAATCTACTTCAAGTCGGCGCGGTGCGCAATTGATTCCAGTGAAATTTTTCTACCCGACGCGCTAGGCTGGGGCAGCCACCTCAGCTGGATACAGAGCCCTGGATCTGCTCTTTGAGCTTGGGACTGGCGTGAAAGGTCACCACCCGCCGGGCTTGAATGGGAATTTCCTGACCCGTGCGCGGATTGCGCCCAGGGCGAGGTGCCTTGGTGCGAATCTGAAAATTGCCAAAGCTCGAGATCTTGACGTCGTGCCCCTCAACCAGGCTGTCGGAGATGAGGGTAAAAAAAGCGTCGACCATGTCTTTGGACTCACGCTTGTTCAGACCGATCTGATCAAACAAGAGATCGGCCAGGTGGGCCTTGGTCAGGGCCGGGGTTTCGAGGGATTGGACGGACAGTTCCATGGCGAGCGCAAAAAATGTCGTACGGGATCAGGTGCGCAGACGGGCGCCCAGTTGCGTCTGCAGGCCATCGACCACCGCACGCACCGCCAAATCGATCTGCTCTTCGGTCAGTGTAGCCTGCTCATCGCTGAGCACCAGTCGCACAGCCAGGCTCTTTTCACCCAAGGCCATGCCGGCACTGGCTTCTTTGGGGCGGTAAATGTCGAACAAAGTGGCCGATCGCAACAGGCCTTGAGTGGGCGCGGCATGGATCTGCGCCATCAACTGCGCGTGCGTCACCGCCTCGCTCACGATCACTGCAATGTCGCGCTCGACCGGCTGCAGGCGACTGACGCCCGCAAACGAGGCGATGGGTCGACGCAGCAAGGCGTCGAGGTCCAACTCGAACAGCACCGGGGTTTGCGTCAATTCATATGCCTGACGCCAGCGCGGATGCAACTGCCCCACCACGCCGATGCGCTGGCCGTCGAGCATCACGCTGGCACTGCGGCCCGGGTGCAAGGCGGGGTGCGAGACGGACTCAAACACCGCCTGAGCCGGCGCGAGCAAAGCCTGCAGATCGCCCTTGATGTCAAAGAAGTCGACCAGGCGCGATTCCTGGGCCCAGCCGGCCGACTCCAGCGGGCCACAGGCCAGGGCGGCGATGCGCATGGGCTGGTGCAGACCGGCGACGGTGCTGTCGCTGCCCGCCACGCTGGCATCGCGCAGGAACACCCGCCCCAGCTCGAACACACGCACCCGCGCGGCCTTGCGGTCTTGGTTGAACTTGAGCACCTGCAGCAGCGAGCCGATCAGCGACGAGCGCATCACGCTCATCTGGCTGGCAATCGGGTTGAGCAGGCGAATCGGCTGGGCATTGCCCGCCAATTCATGCTCCCAGCGCTCCTGCACAAAGCTGAAGTTGATGGTCTCTTGGTAGCCCAGGGCGGCCAGGCTGCGCCGCAGCGCAAAGGAGCTGCGCTCGGACTCGGGGCGCAGACGGGCGCTGGTGGGTGCCAGCGGCGGCGACTGCGGCAAGGCCTCATAACCGACCATGCGCACCACCTCTTCGATGAGGTCTTCTTCAATCTGCAGATCAAAGCGGTAGGTGGGCGGCGTCACCGTGATGGTGCCGTCGCCTTCTTGCAGCGGCAGGCCCAGGCGAGCCAGCGCATCGACGCACTGAGCCTGCGTCAAAGGCATGCCAATCACCTTGCTGGCACGCGCCACCCGCAGCGTCACCGGCGCAGGCGCCGGCAGTTGAACCTGTTGGTCGTCGATCGGACCGCAGCGGGTCTGCTCACCCCCGCAGATGGCCAGCACCAACTCGGTGATGCGCTCGATATGCTCGACCGTGGTGGCCGGATCCACACCGCGCTCAAAGCGATGACCGGCATCGGTGGAAAAATTGAAGCGGCGCGAACGACCGGCCACCGCACGCGGCCACCAGAAGGCGGCTTCAACATAGATGTTTTGCGTATCGTCAGAGACGGCGGTGGCGTCGCCACCCATGATGCCGGCCAGCGATTCCACCTGCTGAGCGTCGGCGATCACACCGACCTTGCCGTCGAGCGTGATGGTGTTGCCGTTGAGCAGCTTGAGCGTCTCGCCCGCGCGGCCCCAGCGCACGTCCAGGCCGCCATGGATTTTGTCCAGGTCAAAGATGTGTGAGGGCCGGCCGAGCTCGAACATCACATAGTTGGAAATATCGACCAACGGACTGACCGAGCGCTGGCCACAGCGGGCCAGCCGTTCGACCATCCAGGCCGGCGTCGCCGCCCGGGTGTTGACACCGCGGATCACCCGGCCCGAAAAGCGGCCGCACAGATCCGGCGCGCTGATGCGCACCGCAAGGCGGCTGTCGTCATTGACGGCCGCTGCCTTGAACTGCGGCTGCTTCAGTGGCGCGCCGGTCAGCGCCGACAGCTCGCGCGCCACGCCATGCACGCTCAGGCAATGCGCCAGATTGGGCGTGAGCTTGAGGGTCAGCAAGGTGTCGTCCAGATTCAGATGAGCCCGAATGTCTTGGCCCACAGTCGCATCGGCGGCGAGCTCAAGCAGGCCACCGTGGTCATCAGAGAGCTTGAGCTCACGGGCCGAGCACAGCATGCCGTGGCTTTCTACGCCGCGCAGCTTGCCGACCTTGATGTCAAACGGCTTGCCGTCCTCGCCAGGCGGCAGCTGGGCGCCGACCAGCGCGCAGGGCACCTTGATGCCCACCCGCGCATTGGGCGCGCCGCACACAATGCTCAGCAAAGCGCCCTGCCCCACATCGACCTGGCACACGCGCAGCTTGTCGGCATTGGGGTGCTGCACCGCCTCGCGAATCTCGCCAACGACGATGCGGGAGAACGGGGGCGCTACCGGCTTGAGTTCCTCGACCTCCAGCCCTCCCATGGTGAGGGTATCGGCCAGTTGCTGGGTCGACAGTGCGGGGTTGCAAAATTCGCGCAACCAGGACTCGGGAAATTGCATGGCGTCGTTTCTTGTTCAGCAGGAAAGATGGCGGGGAGACGATCCGAAGCGCTTGCGGCTCAGTTGAACTGCGCCAGAAAGCGGATATCGCCATCAAAAAACAGGCGCAGGTCATTGACCCCGTAGCGCAGCATGGTCAGGCGATCGGGGCCCATGCCAAAGGCAAAACCGATGTATTTCTCAGGGTCCAGCCCCATATTGCGCACCACGTTCGGATGCACCTGGCCTGAGCCGGCCACCTCCAGCCAGCGGCCGGCCAAAGGCCCGGACTGGAACTGGATGTCGATCTCTGCGCTGGGCTCGGTGAAGGGGAAAAAACTGGGCCGAAAGCGCAGCACCAAGTCACGCGACTCGAAGAAGGTGCGGCAAAAATCGGTGAACACCACCTTCAAATCCTTGAAGCTCACGTTCTCGCCGATCCACAGGCCCTCGCACTGATGGAACATCGGCGAATGGGTGGCGTCGCTGTCGACCCGGTAGGTGCGCCCAGGCGCAATCACCCGAATCTCGGGCATGAGCTCGCCGCGCTCGATCAGCGCGCGGTGTTTCTTGACATGCTGCACCGCATAGCGGATCTGCATCGGGCTGGT
>JBAXEN010000036.1:0-19376 GCA_037140415.1 Betaproteobacteria bacterium
CCTGCCGGAGGAAAACAGCCCGCCGGTGCAGGAGCCCTGGACAGGGCCGGTACAGCCTGTGCGCGAGCCGGACGAAGCCACCCCGCGACGGCGCTTTCACTGAGGCCAGAGGCGGCTTGGACCGCCTGTGGCTGGCCAAGTCCCTTGTATCCAATAGCTTGGTTTTTGAAGTCTCACCCCTTGGGGTGAGAACTTTGGGTCACTTCGGCCATGGCTCGGACGCAGCCTGCACCAGCGCGAGCACGCCCCCGCAGGAGCGCACCGGCCGCAATGCTCAGTGTGCTCAGCGCACCAGAAGCACGGGCACCGGACTGTCGGTCACCACCCGCTGGGCAACGCTGCCCATCATCGCCCGGCCGAGCACACCGTGGCCGTGGGTGCCCATGACAATCATGTGTGCGCCTTCTTTGTCAGCCGCTTTGACGATCTCATGCGATGCCGATCCCAGCAACCACCGCGCCTTGTAGTGCAGGTGATGCCGGTCTAAAAACTTCTCAATGGGTGCCAACACCCGCTGCGCCTCCTGCTCGTGATACTGGTGAACGGCGCTGGCACCAACCAGGGTTTTAACGCGGGGCGGCATGGGTGGCTGAACATGGATCACCGACAGCTCATCGTCGGGTCCACACAGCTGCTCATGGGTAACCAGAAAAGCCAGGGCCTTCTTGGTGTAGGGGCTGCCGTCAACGGGCAAGAGGATTTTCATGTTTGTCTTTCTGCTGTTGAGAGGGGTCAGGCGCGACGGGTCGCGCCCGCTGAAAGCGATGCGTCCGCGCGGCTCATGCGCTGGCCAACTCCACTTTGTGGGCGCTCGGTGCCACAGCTTCTTCAGAGCCGCGGATCACCAATACCGGTACCTGCGCGGCGCGAATGATCTGCTCAGCCCCGCTGCCCAGCAGCACCCGGCCTATGCCACGCCGACCATGCGTGCCCAGAACAATCAGGTCGGCGTGATAGGCCTCGACCTCCTTGTTGATCACCTCGGCCAAGCGCTGACCGGCAGCTTCCACCAAGCGCTGGTCCGCGTCCACGCCGGCCGACTTGGCCACCTCCATGCCCTGAGCCAGAACCGTTTGGCCGTTGTCACGCATCACCTTGACCAAATCGCCGGGATAAGCGCCGTAGGGGTCATAGGCGATGACCTGGGCCAACTCCTCCATCACATGAATCAGCCGCACCGAGCCGGCCGATTCGCGGGCCATCTGCAGGGCAGCCACCAAAGCGCTGGTAGAGGTCTGGCTGCCATCAATGGGAACAAGAATTCTTTTGTACATGAGGCTCTCCGGTGGGTGGATCGATGGCCGCAGTGTGCGGACAAGGACTCAGCCAGTCCTTGATGCGCATCAAGGACTGGCGGGTTCTGACTTACTGAATCGCGACGCGGCTGAAGTCCTTTTGAGCCTTCTTGGGCAATTCCAGCGACAGCACGCCCTTGTCGTACTGCGCCTTCACCTTGGCCTCGTCGATGTCCTGAGCCAGCGAGAAGCTGCGCGAGATATTGCCCTGATAGCGTTCTGTGCGCAGGACCTTGTCGCCGTTGGTGGCTTGCTTGGACTCGCGTTTGATTTCGGCATCTATCTGCACCAGGTTGCCATGCACACGCACGTCAATATCTTCCTTGTTGACGCCGGGCAGGTCAGCATGCACCGCATAGGCCTGGGGGGTCTCGCTCACATCGATGCGAATGCGCAAAGCCGGTGTATCGAGGTCGCCATTCCAAGGCGAGAGAATGCGGCGAAAGGCGGTTTCGATGGAATCGCTCAAGCCGGGCTCGAGCAGACGAATCTGGTTCATGGTTCCTCCTGTGGATGGGTTCAATGCGACAGGCCGCAGCCTGTGAAGGCACTCTACGTCAGGGTCTGCGCAAAAACGCAACTTGGCAGCGCGTGCTTGCGGCTTTTGCGCACGCTTACTTGCTCGGCCTTGGCGGACAGGCACTGCGACAAAGTCGCAGTGCCTGGCCCGTCTTTGATCTGGCGCAAGGCTCTGAGCTGCCACCGGCCCTAAGCTGGCCGCTGACTTTGCGATGAGCCTTCGCAGCCCTGCCGTGCTGGCTGCGACAGGCATGATGCCTGCATGACCACACGCAACCTGCAATCGCTTTTTTCACCCCGCAGCGTCGCGCTGATCGGCGCCTCCGAGCGTCCAGCCAGCCTGGGCTCGGTCCTGCTGCGCAATTTGCTGCAAGGCGGCTTCAAGGGACCGATATGGCCGGTCAATCCCAAGCGCAGTACCGTGCTGGGGCTGACCGCCTGGCCCGACCTGGCCGCTGTGCCGGAGGCGCCGGAGCTGGCCATCATCTGCACACCCGCGAGCACGGTGGTCGAGCTGATCCAGGAACTGGGCGAGCGCGGAACGCGCGCGGCCATCGTCATCAGCGCCGGGCTCAAGCAGCCCTGGGCCATCGACCCGTCGCGCAGCATCGAGCAGGCCATGCTCGAAGCAGCAAGGCCCCACCTGCTGCGCATCCTCGGGCCCAACTGCCTGGGCGCGCTGGTGCCTGGCGTGGGCTTGAATGCCAGCTTTGCACCGGCCCAGGCTCTGCCCGGCACGCTGGCCTTTGTCAGCCAGTCGGGCGCTCTGGCCACGGCCATGCTCGATTGGGCGGCTGAGCGCGGCATCGGCTTTTCGCATTTCGTCTCGCTGGGTGACAGCGCCGATGTGGACTTTGGCGACATGCTTGACTACCTGGCCACCGATGGCCAGACCCAGGCCATCTTGCTCTACATGGAGTCGGTGCGCCAAGCCCGCAAATTCATGTCTGCGGCCCGCGCTGCTGCACGCAACAAACCCGTCATCCTGGTCAAGGCTGGCCGCGCCCCTGAGGGCGCGCGCGCCGCCGCGTCCCATACTGGCGCCCTGGCCGGCGCAGACGGCGTGTTCGATGCCGCTGTGCGTCGGTCCGGCATGCTGCGGGTCGATACGCTCGAAGCCCTGTTCGACGCCGCCCAAACCTTGGCGCATGGCCGTGGGGGCAGGGCGCCCAGCCTGGCTCATCTGCCGCAGGGTCGCCTGCTTATCCTCACCAACGGCGGTGGTGCTGGCGTGCTGGCCGCCGACGCCCTCAGCCTGGGCGGCGGTCGCCTGGCCACGCTGCAAGCATCCACCCTGGCCGCGCTCGATGCCTGCCTGCCCGCCACCTGGTCGCACGGCAACCCGGTCGACATCATCGGCGACGCGCCGGTGCAGCGCTATGTCGATGCCTTGCAGGTGGTGCTGGCCGCTGAGGAGGTCGACGGCGTGCTTTTCATGCACGCGCCCACCGCCGTGGTGCCGGCTGAGGAGATTGCACGCGCCTGCCTGCCGCTGCTCACAGCGGCCAACAAACCGACACTGACCAGCTGGGTGGGCGGTCTTGCAGTGGCCAGCGCACGCAGGCTCAGCCATGAGGCGGGTCTGCCCAGCCATGACACGCCCGAGCGCGCGGTCAATGCCTGGCTGCAGATGCTCAACTACGCGCGCAACCAGCGGGCGCTGCAGCAGCTGGTGCGCTCACAGCCCCCCGAACAATCCAGCGGCAGGGCGCAGGCGCAAACCCTCATCGCACAGGCCCGCAAGGAGGGCAGGGCCTGGCTGGGTGATACGGCCACTCTGGCGCTGCTGCAAGCCTACGGCCTGCCGGCGGTCAAGACAGAGCGGTGCGACAGCGCCGAGCAGGCGGGGCTGGCTGCCGAGCGCATCGGCTATCCAGTGGCGCTCAAACTGATCTCGCCGCAGGTGGTGCACAAGAGCGATGTGGGCGGGGTGGCCCTGAACCTGCGCAGCCGCGGTGATGTTCATGCAGCAGCCGAGAAAATGCGCAAGCAGCTAGCTGAGAAATTGCCGAGTGCACAGCTCAGTGGCTACACCGTGCAAGCCATGGCCGATCGCCCTGCCGCGCTGGAGCTGATTGTGGGCATGCACAGCGATCCGGTGTTCGGCCCGGTCTTGCTGCTGGGCGAGGGCGGCGTGCAAGTCGAGCTCAGCGCCCGCCATGCATTGGCCTTGCCGCCACTCGACGCCGAGCTGGCCGATGAACTCATCGAACGCAGCGGCCTGCTGCCCTTGCTGGCGGGCTTTCGGGGGCGGCCTGCTTGCGACACAGCCGCCCTGGTCGACAGCTTGCTCAAGCTTTCAACCCTGGCCACCGAACTGAGCGATTTGGTGGAGCTGGACATCAACCCGCTGCTGATCGACGAGAAGGGCGTGCTCGCAGTCGATGCCCGTGCCCGCCTGCGCCCGCCCGAGCAGGCTGCGGTGGTACCGGCCATCTTGCCTTACCCCGCCGAGCTCGAAGAGACCTTGATGCTCAGCGGCCAGCCTCTGTTGATTCGCCCGATCCGGCCCAGCGACGGTCTGGCCCTGCAGCAGTTTTATGCCCAGGCCAGCCCGCAAGACCTGCGCCTGCGGTTTTTTGCTGCACGGCGGGAGGTGCCGCTGTCAGAGCTGGCGCGTTACAGCCAGATTGACTACGACCGTGAAATGACCTTTGTGGCCCTGTCCGACGGCGTGGCGCCGGCTGGGCTGTGCGCCGAGGTGCGCGCGGTCTGCGACCCCGATAAACGCAAAGCCGAGTTCTCCTTGCTGGTCAGCACCGAGTGGCAACGGCAAGGGCTGGGCGAGCACCTGCTGCGCAAAATGATGGACTATCTGCGCGGGCAGGGCACCGTGGAACTGATGGGTCTGTCCCTGGCTGAAAACCAGGTCATGCTGCAACTGGCCCGCCGGCTGGGCTTTGCGATCGAGCCTTTGCCGCAGGACGCCACCATGGTGATGCGGTTGGTGCTGGGCTTGGGCGAGGCAAGCTCACACGCGACGGCCTCTGGGAATGCCGCATGAGCGGCTTGCGTCAGCCTTCAATCCTCAGTGGGCCCGGTGCTGTGCAGACCTTCGTAGAAAATGGCCGAAGCCGATCATTGGATCGAAACCACAGGATCTGCAAGCTATGAGCTCCCATGCACAACTCGATCTGCATTTTGAACGGGACATCGACATTGCCCCAGATGCCGTCTGGCGTGCCTGGACTGAACCTCAATTGCTGATGCAATGGTTTTGCCCACGGCCATGGCAGGTGGTGGACTGTGAGATTGACCTCAGACCCGGTGGCCTTTTCTCCACAACGATGCAGTCGCCCGAGGGCCAGCGCATGCCAGCCGGAATCGGCTGCTATTTGCAGATTGAGCCGGTCCATCGCCTGGTCTGGACCAATGCATTGGGGCCGGATTTCAGGCCTATGCCGATGGGCGTAGCCACCGAGTGGCCGCCGGGCTTCATGTTCGTGGCCGATCTTCGCTTTGAGGCGCTGACTTCGGGCACTCGCTACCGCGCCTGTGTGCGCCACGCGGATGCTCAGGGCCGGGAGCGCCACGCTGCCATGGGCTTCCAAGAGGGTTGGGGCATCGCCCTGGATCAGCTGGTTCGGTTGATGAAGGGCACTGGGCGGTCTTGAGCCCGTCGGGCGCCTTTGATGGTTCGGCATCTATCGCTGTGACTTAACATAATATACATCGTACGCGGTTAATGAGAAATGTGCGGGGGAGTGGCCTGCGATGAAGAACGCCGACTCCACACCGCAAACGCAGACAGAAACTGAAGCTTGAACCCTGAGGCCTACCACCGCCCGCCAGACGGCTGCGCAGGCGCTGCGGGTCTGGGCGGATAGACTGGCATCGCCGCCGGCGCCACTCGACTGCCGGAGCTGTCCGTGCGGGCTGGTGGCAAAAGCGGCGGCAAAGGCTGGGCCTTGGGCGGCGCGACCAGAGGCGCCAGGATGGCCGTCGCGTCAGGCCGGTTGCCCATGCGGGCAAAGTCGAGCGCGCTCAGGCCCAGGCGGTTTTTGGCGTTCGGCACCGCGCCTTCATCGAGCAGCAGCTTGACCGTGGCCGCATTGCCGTACTGGGCAGCCATCATCAACGGCGTGGTGCCGTTGGGAGATTCCGGGTCGACAAAGGCATGGTGTTCAAACAGCAGTCGCAGAATGCCGACATGGCCACCACTGGCGGCATAGTGCAAGGGCGTCCAGCCGGTCTTGTTGACGTCGGCGCCGCGTCCAATCAGCTTGCGCACCATGTCTTCCTGGCCCTTGAGGCTGGCCAGCATGAGCGCGCTCTCGCCAGCGGGACTGACGGTGTTGACATCCACCTGGTCGAGCGAGACCAATAAATCGCCCACCTTGGGCGACCCCTCTTGGATGGCGATCATCAAGCCAGAGCGGCCCTTGGGATCGACGGTATTGGGGTCAAAGCCTTTGAGCAACAGGCTCAACACCTGAGAGGTCGAGTCGCGGCGGATGGCGATGAAAAAATCCTCATAAACTCCAGCCTGCGCCACAGAAAGTCCATATAAAACAATATATAAAGCCCACTTCCTAAGAAGATTATTGAGGTTCATGACGACGACTCCCGGCAACAAAGCATTCCAGAAAACCTGCACTCAGCGCCTATCTTAAAGAACTACATTGACGTGAGACTTTACTTGAGTAACAAGTAAAAATTCTTTTTTATTCAATTATCTTTATTGACAATTTCATAAAACACCTCAGGTTTTTGGCTGGTGTTTCTATGGGTCAGGCTTCATTCAGCTTGGGTTGATTCACCCGGCCAAAAAGCCGCTCAAAGTTCTCCGAGGTGATGTGACCCACCTCCTCCCGGCTCAAGCCGCGCAGATCGCCGATCTGCTGGGCCACCCAAGGAACAAAGGCGGGTTGATTGGTTTTACCGCGGTAAGGCACGGGCGCCAGGTAAGGGCTGTCGGTCTCAATCAGCAGGCGCTCAAGCGGCACAAAACCGGCCACCTCGCGCAGGTCGGCGGCGCTCTTGAAGGTCAGGATCCCTGAAAACGAGATGTAAAAGCCCATATCCAGCGCAGCCCGGGCCACCTCCCGGGTCTCGGTAAAACAGTGAAATACCCCCGTGGCCGCCGGTAAGGTGCCGCCCTGCCCCAAGGCCATGAGCATGTCCAGTGTGTCTTGCGAGGCGCTGCGGGTGTGAATGACCAGGGGCAGGGCGCTGCGCCGGGCGGCCTCGATGTGTACCGCAAAACGGTCGCGCTGCCACTGCATCTGCGCCACCGTGCGCTCGCCCAGGCGGTAGTAGTCCAGCCCGGTCTCTCCAATGGCCACCACCCTCGGCAGGGCAGCACGTTCGAGCAAATCGTCGAGCGAGGGTTCGCGTACACCCTCGTTGTCAGGATGTACGCCCACGCTGCACCAAAAGTTGTCATGGGCCAAGGCCAGGCCATGCACTGTCTCGAATTCCTCCAGGGTGGTGCAAATGCACAGGGCTCGGTCGACTGCAGCCTCCTGCATGGCCAGGCGCAACTGTGGCAATTGCTCGCGCAACTCGGGGAAGCTCAGATGGCAATGGGAATCAACAAACATGGTTTTATTCGGCCTGAATCAGGCGGCCTGCAGGGCTTGCTGCGCCCGGCTGACCAAGGCCTCGATCATCAGGCCGGCATTGAAGGGGTGTTCGGCGCTGCGGGCGCTGGCCGCCAATTCACGCGACCAACTGCCCATGGCATACAGGCCTGCTTTGCTGGCCGAGCCGGGCCGCACCGGCCCCAGATCTTGGGTATCAAAGTAACGGGGAGCTGCGCCCAAGCGCAGCGCCCAAACATCATGACAGAGCTTTTGCAGCGCATCGACCGCCTGGGGGGGCGCCCAGCCGGCCAGTACGCTGGCGTCTCCCCGGGCCACCGCCTTAGGCAGGGCCCGCCACTGGTTGGCCGCCTGCTTGGCATCGGACTCACGCAGGCGCGCCAGCACGTCGTCGGGCCGACCGCCTGCGGCAGCCAGCAACACCCGCAGATCCTGTACATCGACCGCCGCCCTGCCCTCGGCCGCCCTGCCCTTTAGCCAGGCCAGCGCATCGTCAAAGGCGGGCCAGAGCAAGGTGTGGATTTGGCAGCGGCTGCGCAAGGTGGGCAGCAGCTGATCGGCCGCCTCGCTGGCCAAAATAAAGCGCACCTGACCGACCGGCTCCTCCAGGGTCTTGAGCAAGGCGTTGGCGGTGACACTGTTCATGCGCTCCGCAGGGTAGACCAGCACCACCTTGGTGTCGCCGCCAGAGCGGGTCATCTGGGTAAAGGCCACCGCCTCGCGCGCGGCCTCCACCTTGATCTCCTTGCTGGGCTTGCGCTTTTTGCTGTCGAGTTCGGCCTGTACCTTTTCATCGAGCGGCCACTGCAGCTCCAGGCTGAGCACTTCCGGCAACAGCACGCATAAATCGGGATGGGTGCGCACCGCCACCCTATGGCAGCTCTGGCAATGGCCGCAGGCCCCGTGCTCGGTCGGCGCGGTGCACAGCCAGGCGCTGGCCAGAGCCAGGGCCAGGTCGTACTGCCCCAAGCCCGACGGACCGCTGAGCAAGATGGCATGGGCGCGACGGCCGAGCAGTTGCTGCAACTGCGCCTGCAGCCATGGGGGCTGCGCGGCCAAACTGGGCAGCGTCTGACTCATGGCAAGAGCCCTCGCCCCCTGACTGCAGCCAGCACCTCGGCCCAAACGGACTCGGGCGACTGATCAGCATTGATGCGGGCAAAACGCGCCGGGGCCGCCTGCATGCGTGCGGCATAGCCGGCCGCGACCTTCTCGAAAAAAGCCACCGGCTGAGCCTCGAATTTGTCAGGCAGTCGCGCCCCCGCCAGGCGCTCGGCCGCCACCGATGGCGGCAGGTCGAACCAGAGAGTGAGCTCAGGTTCTAGCAAGTTCTGGCCGTCCAGGCTCTGCACCCAGTGCTCGAGCTGACGGAGCACGCCCAGGTCAAACCCGCGGCCATGGCCTTGGTAGGCAAAGGTGGCGTCGGTAAAACGGTCGCACAGCACCACCTCGCCGCGGGTCAGCGCCGGGGCGATGACGGCCTGCAGATGGTCGCGCCGCGCCGCAAAAATCAGCAAGGCCTCGGTCAGTGCGTCCATGGGCTGGTTCAGGATCATGCTGCGCAGCTGCTCGGCCAAGCCAGTACCGCCGGGCTCGCGGCTGAGCAAGGTGCTGCGCCCGGTAGCGCGAAAAGCCTCGGCCAGCCGGCCCACATGGGTGGACTTGCCGGCACCGTCTATGCCTTCAAAGCTGATGAAAAGACCTGGGGTGGATGTCACGATGGCCGGGGGCTCAGCGCCCGCGTATGTATTTGTCGACTGCCCGGTTGTGTTCGTCCAGTGTCGCACTGAACTGGCTGCTGCCGTCGCCACGCGCCACGAAATACAGGGCCTGTGTGCGCGCCGGCCGCACCGCCGCCAGCAAGGCCGCCCGCCCTGGCATGGCAATGGGCGTGGGCGGCAGACCGGCGCGGGTATAGGTGTTGTAGGGGGTGTCGGCCTGCAGATCGCGCTTGCGCAAATTGCCGTCAAAACGCTCGCCCAGCCCGTAAATCACGGTTGGGTCGGTCTGCAGCCGCATGCCGATGCGCAAACGGTTCACAAACACGCCGCCGATCAGCGTTCTGTCTGAGGGCTTGCCGGTTTCCTTTTCGATGATGCTGGCCAGAATCAGCGCCTGCTCGGGCGTCTGGATCGGCAGGCCCTCCTCGCGCTGCGACCATGCCTGGGCCAGGCGCTTGTCCATGGAGCGGGCGGCACGGCGCAGCACGTGAAGATCGCTGCTGCCCTTGCCGTAGCTGTAAGTGTCCGGAAAAAACCGCCCTTCCGGGTGCAGGCCCGGCAGACCGATTTTCTCCATGATCTGCTCGGGTGTGAGGCCCTGGGAATCGGGTCGCAGCTGCTCGGCCCTGGCCAGAGCTGCGCGCACCTGCGCAAAGTTCAGCCCCTCTGGCAGTGACACATTCTTGAGCGTCTCCTCGCCACGCACCAGCATGCGCAGCAGCGAGCGCGGGCTGCTGCCGGCCGCAATCTCATAGTTGCCGGCCTTGATCTGCCGGGCCTGCCCCGAGAGCCGAAACCAGGCGAACAACAGGGCCGGGCTCACCTGTGCGCCGGCATCGGACACCGCCTGGGCCACCTCGCGCGGCGGCGTGCCTGGCTCGATCAGCAGGTCCAGCGTCTGACCGCCTGGTGCCGGGCGCAGCTCCATGGGCGTGTGCAACCACCAAGCCGCGCCCACACCCATGAGCAGGGCAGCAAGCAGGCTCAAGGCAAGCAAACGAAGGATAAAACGCAAGAAGCCACCTCGGGCAAAGATGCAGCCGCCGAGCGGCGGAGCTAAGGATGGGGATGATAATTCAGCCATGTCTACCCCCTCTTCCAATCAGGGCGCCGCTGTCACGGCGCTATCGGGCCAGATGGATCTGCCGCATATGGGCGTGATCCAGGTGGCCGGCGCCGATTCGGTTTCGTTCTTGCAGGGCCAGCTGACGCAGGACGTCGCCCTGATGGGCGATGACAGCGCCCGGCTGGCGGCCTATTGCAATGCCAAGGGTCGGATGCAGGTCAGCTTCATCGTGATCAAGCGCAGCGCCGAAGAGTTGCTGCTGCTGTGCGCCCGCGATAGCGTGGCGCCCATGGTCAAGCGCCTGTCCATGTTTGTGCTGCGGGCAAAAGTCAAGATCAGCGATGCGACCGAGAAATTTCGCATGATCGGCCTGTGTGGCTCGGCGGTCGATGCCCTGCGGCCCGCAGCAGCGCCCTGGTCGCGCATGGACATCGGGCCAGCCATGGTGGTGTTTCTCTACCCGGGAGCCGACGTAAGCCGCGCCTGCTGGCTGGCCCCGGTAGGCAGCCCGTCCCCCAGTGGCCCCGAGTTGCCCTTGGCCTATTGGCACTGGCTGAGCGTTCGCTCAGGCATTGCCATGGTGGGGCCGACCACCTTCGAGGCCTTTGTTCCGCAAATGCTCAACTATGAATCGGTGGGCGGGGTCAATTTCAAGAAGGGCTGCTACCCGGGCCAGGAGGTCGTGGCGCGCAGCCAGTTTCGCGGCACCATCAAGCGGCGAGCCTATTTGGTGCACGCCGACGCACCGCTGGCCATGGGTCAGGAGGTCTTCGCCCTGAACGAGCCCGAGCAGGCCTGCGGTTTGGTTGCAGCCGCTGCGCCCTGCCCGGACGATCAGGGGTTTGACGCCATCGTGTCCATGCAAACCAGCGCGGCCGACCCGCTTCAAGCAGGCCAGCTGCGCGCCACCAGTGTCCAAGGCCCCGCCCTGAGCCTGCTGCCCCTGCCCTACGCCCTGCTCGAAGACATCTGAGCCCCCGCTGCTTGAAACGATGTGTCTGATCGCCTTTGCCATCGGCGCCCATGCGCGCTGGCCGCTGTTGATCGCAGCCAACCGCGATGAACACTTCGATCGCCCTACCCTGCCCCTGCAGCGCTGGCGCACACCGGCCGGCAGCACACTCATCAGCGGCCGCGATGAGCGCGCCGGCGGCACCTGGCTGGGCCTGAGTACCGCGGGCCGCGTGGCCATGCTGACCAATGTGCGCGAGCCCAACATGGCACCGGGTGCGCGCTCGCGCGGAGAGTTGCCCCTGGCTTGGCTCGAAAGCCGGCGCAGTGCTCAGAGCTTTCTCGATGAGCTCGACACCCAGGCCTACAGCGGTTTCAACCTGGTCATCGGCGACCTGGCGCAGGATCACTGGCATTGGCTGAGCAACCGGCAAGCCGGGCCGGCAGGCGTGCAAGCGGGTCGGCAGCAAGAGCGCCTCGGCAGCGGGGTGTATGGCTTATCGAATGCGTTTTTGGATACGCCCTGGCCCAAAACGGTGCGGCTGCGGCAGACGGTGCTTGAGGCACTGAGCCGGGCACAGCAAGCCGAGGCGTTGCGCGAACAGCTCTGGCTGGCTCTGGCCAACCGCGATCAGCCCGCCGATGAGCAACTGCCCCACACCGGCGTGCCATGGCCAGCCGAAAAAGAACTCTCTACCGCCCTGGTGCGCTTTCCCGATGGCCGCTACGGAACCCGCAGCAGCATGCTGGTGCTGGCTGAAGCCCAGGATTCAGGGCGCTGGCGCCTGAGCCTGGAAGAAAAAAGCTGGGACCCGGCAAGACTGGGCGAGCTGCGCCAGGAAAACCTGGAGTGGCCGGCGGCTCAATGAGGGCGGATCGCAACGGCCTGGGTTCGCGGGATGGGAGCTGCGCCCTCGCAGCGATTTGGCCTTAGACCAAGCGCTGCGCTTGTTCGAAGGCCCCATCGCGCCGAGGGCGGCCAGCGCCGCGCTCAGCACTTCGCTGGTCAGCAAGGTGTTGCCTTTGAATTTGAAGGCCCGCACCGTCACGGTTGGGCCCACAGCAGGTGCCTCGGGCGCGGCCTTGCCACTGGGCTGCGCTTGCGGGCGCGGCTGCGCGCCCTGCTGATCGCGCTCGATTTGCTGCTGCAGCGAGCCCGCCAAAGGCAGGGTTTGGGCTTGCGCACCGGCAATCACACACAGAGCATCTGCCACGCTTGGCAGAAGCCGCCATCTGACCGGCAAGGCGCACTTGCGCGGGGCGCAATATCAAACAGTTTTGGCAATCATGCGGCGCCTCCAACAATCGGATGCAAAAAACCTTGCAGGAAAATGCAAGGATTGCTGTTGAGCCTGGGTAAGATCGCGCCCCATGTCCACTGAGCCTGCATGTTCCTGGCGTGATCCATGGCGCCAGGTCTGGGCCTGGGTCAGGCTGAGCCTTTGCGCCTGGCACTGGCTGGTGTTGATGGCACTGGCCTTGGCTGTGCCTGCCATCCAAGCCCAGCTAAAAGCTCCCACGCCCGACCCATTGGCAGGCCGCGGCACCCAAGTCGAGCAGCATCTGTTTCTGGATGAGACGCAGTCCCTGAGCTTAGAAGAGGCTCGCGCAGCGGACTACAGCGCATTCAGTCCCTTGCAACGTCTGCCGATGGAGGGCAAGACGGTGTGGCTCAGGCTGAGCATCACCCGCGTCGACGGCGAGTCCGGCCCTCTTTACCTGCGGTTGCTACCGCCAGTGTTTGAGCGGGTCATCCTGCACACCCCCGATGTGCAGGCTACCGGTGGATGGCGGGCCACAGACCTGAGTGAGGGGGTCAGATCCAGGGCTGTGGCCCTCGGAGACATGGCCAAGACCGACTCGGTTTTTCTTCAAATCAAATCCATCTATGCCACTGGCTTGATTGCATTTGCAGGCACACGGGACGAAGTCGCAAGCAACAAGCACAGTCTGGATATCGCCTTGGCGATGGTCAGCACGATGCTGGTGTCGGCCTGGGTCGTGATGCTGTGGAAGGTCTTCACGCATTTCAACCACCTGTCCCTGGCTGTGAGCGTGTTTTTACCCATGATCCTGATCAGAGTCTGGATCATGCTGGGTTGTGGCCCCCAACTATTAAGCCTAACACCTGAATGGGAAATCAGGCTTTATGTGCCCTCGGTGTCTGCCATGATCCTGAGCGCAGGCTGGGTCATCCACTTGCTGGCTACCGAGGTGTTTCAAGGCTCGCGCTGGTTTGCATGGCGGTGGGCCTGGGTAGCCCTGGCCCTGTGCAACCTGATTCTGTCTTTCGTGATGCCCGAATGGGCCCTTCGGATCAGCGATGGACTGATGCTCTGGGGCGCGGTGCTGATGGTGGCGAGCTTGATTGTTGCTGCCATAAAGACGCCTCAAAGCCTGTCGAATTGGCCGGCAAAAATCGCGTTTTTGACCTTGATAACTGTTGCCTTGCTGGGCCTGCTGGCGGCCCTGCAGTTGCAGGGCTTTGCGCCCGACTTGAGCGCGCTGCAGCAGCCCGATAGGGTCCTAAAGACCATTTTGGTGCGCTCGCTCATGCCGATCGCGCTGATCATCATTGCCAGTTGGACCTATGAGCGCTTGCACAGGGAACGGATCAGCCGTATGCAATCGGACCTTGTCAATACCACGGCATCGCTGGAGTTGGAGTCCAAGCGCCTGGAGCGCCAGCGCAACTTCACCGCCATGCTGGCCCACGAACTCAAGAACCCTCTGACGGCCAGCCAGATGGCCTTGGCGGGAATACAGCAGCGCCTGTCCGACGACGACCCCACTCAGCAAAGGGCCGAAAAAATCAAAAATTCCTTGCAGGAGATCAATGCCATTGTGGACCGCTGCGCTGAAGTCGACGGCTATGAACAAGGTCAAATGCCCATGGCCGTCCACACCTTCGCGGTGCAGCAACTCTTGGACCTGGTTGAAGCGGCCAACCCAAACGAGCGTATTTACACCCTGGTGCGCGGCCTCCCCGAAGGGGCTGCACTGAGCTCTGACCTGCATTACATCAAGCTGATCCTGAACAACCTGCTCAGCAATGCGCTCAAGTATTCACCGCCCGATAGCCTGGTGGAGCTGCAGGTGTGCAGCCGTCAAACCGAACAAAGCACGCAGGTCGATATCAGCGTGACCAATGAGGTGGGCGCGGCCGGTGTGCCTGACCCGAGACGCCTGTTCGAGCGCTTTTACCGCGCCGAAAGCGCACGCAACCAGTCGGGCGCCGGCCTGGGTCTGTGGCTGTCGCAAGCCTTGGCAGGCGCTTTGGGCACAAGCATCGTGAGCCAGGCTGAAGACAACTGGATCAGCTTCACACTGACTTTGACGCTCAATGATGTCCGCCACTGAAACTGACCAGCCCGCCCCGCAGCAGAGCCTCGGATCGGTGCTGATGGTGGAAGACAACCAGCGCGTGAGCGAAGAAATCGCGCTGGTGCTGGAGCAAGCTGGCTGGCGCGTGCGCTGCACGCAGGACGCCAAGGACTTCCGGCGTGCGGTGGCTGAGCAGGCGCCGATGATGGTGGTGTTGGACCTGAATTTGCCCGGAGAAGACGGCATCAGCCTGTGCAGATGGTTGCGCAGCACCCCTGCCTGAGCTTGGCATCGTGCTGCTGACGGCCCGTGTGATGGGCAGCGAGCGGACCGAAGGCTATCAGGCCGGCGCCGACGTCTACCTGACCAAGCCCACCCGCCCTGAAGAACTGCTGGCGGTTTTGCACAACCTGTCGCGCCGGGCCGCGCCTGGCCTGTGGCTTGCAGAACCAGATACCGGTGGGCCCTGGACCTTGCACAACAAGAGCATGCGGCTGCTATCACCCCATGGCGACATCCTGAGTCTGACCCGCAGCGAATGCAGCTTGCTGCAACACCTCAGCGATACCGCAGGGGCCTGCAGCTATGAGGAGCTGATCGATGCCATCGGCAGCGGTGGCCTGAACGACAAGGCCGACAAAGCGAGGCTAGAGGTACTGGTCAGCCGGCTGCGCACCAAGCTGCGCCAAGTCAAAGACCTGAGCATGGCGATCAAGACGGTCCACGGCAAGGGCTATGAACTGACCCAAGCTATGAAGGTGCAGGCGATATAGCTGGGTTTGTTAATTCGGCAGCGGCTTGATCAGCCTGTGGGAGCTGCGCACACGCAGCGATAGGGCCGCGCAATTGAGCGCGGTGCTCAGACCGCCCGGGTCATTTCGATGTGCGGCAGGCCGACTTCTTCGAAGCCATCACCCTGAGCAGAAAATCCACTGCGCGCATAAAAGCCCTCGGCGCTGCGCTGAGCGTGCAGGGCCACCGCGACATCGCCGCGCCGTGATGAAGCCGCAACCAAGGCCTGCAGCACCTGCGAGCCTATGCCGGCTTCGCGCAGCACCCGCTTGACCGCCATGCGGCCGATGCGACCGGTGCCCGCTTCGGCCGGCAGCAGGCGCCCGGTGGCCACCGGCATGCCCAGGCGGTTATAGGCCACCGCATGCAGCGAGACTTCATCAGCAGGGTCTTGCTCCATCGCCAGTGGGATGCGCTGCTCCTCCACAAACACCTCGATGCGTACCTTCATCGCGTCTTCATGCAACTGCTCCCAGCCGCCGGTGCGCAGCTCCAGCACCGGCTCGCCGTCCTCGTAGCCCAGCATCACCTGTCGCAGGGCATCCGGCACGGGGCGTGAGGTCTGGGTGCTGGGGTCGGCATAGACGTAAATCAACTCGGCGGTGATCAAGAGATCTTCACCTCTGAAAATCGCGCCGATGAATTGGATGGACGAGCTGCCAATGCGGGTGCAGCGCAAGCCGACATCGAGCGCGTCGTCATAGCGGGCCGAGCCGTGGTACTCCACGCTGGCTTTCTTGACGTAAAGATCGCCGCCGAGCTGGTGCATCGCCTCTTCATAGGGCAGTGCCAGCGTCCGCCAGTAGTCGGCCATGGCGGTGTCCAGGTACATCAGGTAGTGGCCATTGAAGACGATCTTCTGCATGTCTACTTCGGCCCAGCGCACACGCAGGCGGTGAAAGAAGCGCAGGTCTTGTCTCTTCATAGCAGGCACACCAAGTCATTATGAGGTGCAGGGGAACGCGCCCTCAAATCAGGGAAGTTTAGCTTGCGCCCTGAGCGCCGCCGGCAAACGCTGCCCTCAGGGCCGCTGCAGCATCGGCCTGAGCGAGCTTCGCCTGTGCAATGGCCCGTCCCATGGTCATGAAGCCATGAATCACGCCGCGGTAGATCTCCAGGTCCACAGTCACGCCCGCCATGCGCAGGGTATCGGCATAGGCAATGCCTTCATCAACCAACGGGTCGCATTCGGCCAAACCCAACCAAGCCGGCGCCAGGCCGCTGTGGTCGGCGGCATTGAGCGGCGCAAAACGCCAGTCGGCGCGGTCCTGCAGGTCGATGTAATGCGCGAAGAACCAGTCCACCGTTTCTTGATCAAGCAAAAAGCCTTGCGCATAGCTCTGGTGCGAAGCAGTGTCTTGATGCGCGGTGGTACCGGGGTAAATCAGCAGTTGCAAGCACAGGGGCAGGCCTGCGTCCCGCGCCATCAGCGCGCAGACGGCCGCCAGTGTGCCACCCGCGCTGTCGCCGCCGACCGCCAAGCGAGCGGTGTCCAAACCCAAACTCTGGCCCTGGTCGACCAGCCAAAGCAGCGCGTCCCAGGCGTCATGCACTGCGGTTGGGAAGCGGTGCTCCGGGGCGAGCCGGTAATCGAGCGAGACCACCGCGCAGCCGCTCATCAGGCTGAGCTGTCGGCACAAGACATCGTGGGTATCGAGCCCGCCGATGGTGAAGCCGCCGCCATGGAAGTACAGCAGCGCCGGCAGGTTCTGCGCGCTGGTGGGCGCATAAAGCCTGGCCGGCATGGCATGGCCGTCGCGGGTGGGAATCTGCAGGGCTTGCACCCGCTCGACCGGCGGTGGCGGCAGGTCCAACAGGGGCGCACCGGCCTGGTAGAAGGCCCGAGCCTGGTCCACGCTCATCGCATGCATAGGGGGGCGGCCGGCGCGATGGATGTTGTCGACCAGCCGCCGGGCCTCGGGTGTCAGGGGTGAAGGGCTGCGCTTGGCGGTCATGGTGTTGCGGTGTGGTGCGGCATGGTACAACGCGGGCCTGCCACCGCTTTTGCCTGAGAATCCAGGCATTGTTTACAGGAGCTTGCCTTGGCCTTGATCAACTACATCACGCAGATTCAAATTGACTTTGGCGCCCTGCGCAGCCTGTTGGCCGAGTGCCAGCGGGTGGGCATCAGCCGGCCGCTGATCGTCACCGACGCCGGCGTTAGGGCAGCCGGTTTGGTCGATCGGGCTCTGGCCGCCCTGCCCGGCTGGCCGGTCTCTGTGTTTGATCAAACCCCCTCCAACCCGACCGAGGCCGCGGTGCGCGCTGCAGTGCGGGCCTTCCGGGCTGGCACCTGCGACGGGCTGATCGCCCTGGGCGGCGGCTCGGCCATCGACTGTGCAAAAGGCGTTGCGATCGCCGCCACCCACGAGGGCCCGCTCAAAACCTATGCCACCATCGAAGGTGGCTCGCCCAAGATCACCGAGCGCGCGGCGCCGCTGATCGCGGTGCCCACCACCGCCGGCACCGGCAGCGAGGTGGCGCGTGGCGCCATCCTCATCATCGACGACGGCCGCAAGCTGGGCTTTCATTCCTGGCACATCGTGCCCAAGTCGGCGATATGCGACCCCGAACTCACACTGGGCCTGCCCGCCGGCCTGACCGCAGCCACCGGCATGGACGCCATTGCCCACTGCATGGAAACCTTTATGGCCGCGCCGTTTAACCCGCCGGCCGATGGCATTGCGCTCGACGGCTTGCAGCGCGCTTGGGCCCATATCGAGCGGGCTACCCGCGACGGCACTGACCGCGAGGCCCGCCTGAACATGATGAGTGCATCGATGCAGGGCGCCATGGCCTTTCAGAAAGGCTTGGGCTGCGTGCACTCGCTCAGCCATAGCCTGGGCGGCGTCAACCCGCGCCTGCACCATGGCACGCTCAACGCGATGTTCCTGCCAGCGGTGATCCGATTCAACGCCGAGGCCGAGAACGTTCAGAAGGAAAACCGCATGGCCCGCATGGCCCAAGCCATGGGGCTCAAGGGCAGCGGCGCTGGCGACGTGGCCGAGGCGGTGCGCGATATGAATGTCCGTCTGGGCTTGCCCACGGGCTTGGGGGCGATGGGCGTGGGCAGCGGCGACTTTGCCCGGGTGATCGAAGGCGCGCTGGCCGACCATTGCCACAAGATGAACCCGCGCCTGGCCAGCAGCGAGGACTACCTCGCCATGCTCGATACGTCAATGTGAGGTCTGGTGTCAGGTCTGGGGGAAGGCCGGCCCAGCCTGCGCCAGAGTACAGCGCAGGCCGGCCCCTTCAGCGCTTCACAAGCCCATCTGCTTAGCGATGATGCTCTTCTGGATCTCGTTGGCGCCGCCGCCGACCATGCCGTGCTTGGCCTCGCGCAGGTAGCGCTCCATGTCCATCTCGGGCAACTGGCCGTAACCGCCCAAAGCCTGCATGCCGTTGAAGGCGGTCTTGAACAGGGTGTCGACCGCAAACACCTTGGCCATGGACACCTCTTTCATGGCGCTCTCGCCCCGGGCCATTTTGCAGGCGGCTGAGTAAGTGAGCAGGCGTGCCGCCTCGAGGGCGGTGGCGTCTTCGGCCATGCGGTGCTTGAGCACTTGAAATTCCGATAGCGACTTGCCAAAAGCCTTGCGCTGCTTGGTGTAGGCGATGGTGTCGTCAAGCGCGGTTTGCGCATTGCCGACATAAGAGGCCGCCAAACTCAGGCGCTCATGCTCCAGATGCTCGGTGATGTAGGTCCAGCCCATGCCCACCTCGCCCAGCAGAGCTTCCTTGGGCAGCCGCACATTGTCCAGATAGAGCTGCGTGGTGCCCAGGCTGCGCCGCACGATGGTGTTGAGCTTGGTGACCGTTAAACCAGGCGTGTCATTGGGCAGGATGAACAGGCTCAGGCCTTTGTAGCGCTCCTCGCCGGTGCGAGCCAGCAGCACGATGGTTGCGCCCGGCAGGTGTGCGCCCGAGATCCAGGTTTTGTTGCCGTTGATCACCCAATGGTCGCCCTCCAGCACGGCGCGGGTGCGCGCCGCCGCCGCGTCCGAGCCCGACTGCGGCTCGGACATGGCGATCGAGAAGGTGCGCTCGCCGCTGAGCACCGGCGGCAGGTACTTGGCTTTTTGCTCGGGCGTGCCGTGGCTGGAGATATTGGTGGCGGTGAACATCGAGGTCATGATGCAGGCCGCGGTGTCCAGGCTGTATTTGG
>JBAXEN010000037.1:0-19373 GCA_037140415.1 Betaproteobacteria bacterium
CGCGCACATCCTGCGAGGCCAGCGAGGCCAGCGCCTGCAGTCCATCGCGCACCAGCCTGGCCGACAGGGCATTAAAGCGCTCGGCATCGTCCAGGCTCAACACGGCCACCTTGGCCGCGACGCTGCATTGCACCGTCATGGCGCGCCACCGTCTTCAGCCTGGAAGTAGGGCAGGCGCTGGCCTTGCACCTCGGGGAAAGTGACCTGAGCGGGCTGACCGATCTGCGGCACTTGTCCCGTGGCTCCGAGCCAGCGGCTGAGCATGCGCGGGCCTTCGTCCAGATCGATCAGCACCACGGTATAGGGCAGCTGCGACTGCCAGTGCGGCCCTTGAAAAGCCACTTGCACCTGGCTGTAGCTCCAGACTTTGCCTTTGCCGCTGCTGGCCTGCCACGACAGCGCGGTGCCGCCGCAGGCCGGGCACAGGCGCCGGGCGTAATAAAACACATGGCCGCAGTCGGTGCAGTGCTGCAGCATCAACTGCTCGCGCTGGCAGCCTTCCCAGAAGGGCTGCGAGTCGACCGTGGGGCGGGGCAGTTCGGCAATCAGTTCGCTGGGGGTGTTCATGTTCATGCCTCCATCACCATCACGCCGCACACCGAAAATATGCCACCGTTGCCGCTGACCACGGCGCGGCGGGCACCGGGAATTTGTCTGCGCCCAGCCGTGCCGCGCAATTGGCGAACCGCTTCGGTGACATGCAGCATGCCGCCGATGTGCGCCTGTGACAGCAAGCCGCCATGGGGGTTGAGCGGACAGCGCCCGCCCAGGCTGGCATGGCCTGCGCGCAGGTAGTTGCCCGCTTCACCCGGCCCGGCAAAGCCCAGCGCCTCCAGGGTGATGAGCACCGAGATGGTGAATGCGTCGTGCAGCAGGGCCACTTGAAGATCGGCAGGCCCTATGCTGGCGGCGGCAAAGGCGTCGCGGCCGGCCGCGGCCATGCCGAGCTCCTCCAGGTCAGGCGTCTGTGCCACCGAGTTGTGGGTGGACTGCATGGCCATCGAGCGGATCGACACCGCCTTGAGCCCACGCGCCTGGGCGCGCTCGCGGCTCATCAGGATGACTGCGCCACCCCCGTCAGAGACCTGAGAGCAGTCGAACAGGCGCAGCGGCGTGGCAATCATGCGGCTCGCCAGGTAGTCCTCCATGGTCATCGGTTTGCGCATCTGGGCGTTGTCGTTGAGCAGGGCGTGGCGCCGAGTGATCAGGGCGACTTCGGCCAGGTCTTTGTCACTGGCTCCGTACTGCGAAAGGTAGCGCTGCGCGAGCAGGGCGTAGGGGGTGACCATGCCGTGCAGGCCGAAGGGCTCCTCCCACTCCTCACCGCCCAGCAGGTTGCGCAGAGCCAGCCCATGCGCACCGGCCGGCCTGCCGGTCAAGGTGTTTTCGCCATAGACGCAGGCGGCCACCTCACAGTGGCCCGATTCGATGGCCCACACCGCCTGCTGCAGCATGGTCATGGCGGTGACGGTGCCACCCACATCGACCGTGCTCAGAAAGCGGGGCTTAAGGCCCAGGTATTCGGCCAGAGTCGATGAAAACATCGAGTTGGGAATGGCGTAGGGGTCGAGGTTGATGAGACCGTCGATGTCGGGCACGCGCAGGCCGCAGTCGGCTGCCGCCTCCTGCACCGCCCAGGCCTGGATCTGTACCGACTCCATGCCGGGCAATTTGCCGACCCGGGTCTCGCCGGCACCGACGATGACCACTTCTTGACTGACTTTGGGCATGCGTTCCTTGATGAAATAAGGTGGGTAAAAACCGCCTCAGCCGGCCAGCAGGTGGCGGGCGATTTGCAGCCGCTGCATTTCGGAGGTGCCCTCGCCGATGCGAAAGGCGCGCCCGTCGCGGGCATCGGCATGGATGGGATGCGGGTCGTTGGAGGGCATGCAGGCCAAGCCCAGCTCATCCTCGTTCAGGGTACGGGCACCGCTGCGCCAGCGCTGGCCCACCTGGGCCTGGCTGAGGTCGACGATCGATGTCTGGTGTTCTGCCCTCTCCACGGCGCATTCCTCCCCCCGGTCGTGGGTCCATGCCGATCTCAAGGATGGGCTGGCGCCTTCTGTGACCTGGGCTGTCAGGCGAACTGTTTCGCCCCGGCCATTGTGGCCGCCTTGCGGGCCAGCGGGGCTTGGGGCTGACCCTAGCTGTGGGGCCTTGGTTTTCAGGCCGGGGGCACAATCGCCGGTCGACCGCCAAGGAGTTTCGGATGAGCAGCCAGCCCCCCTCAACGCCGCCTTCTTTTTTGCCCGAGCAGCCCGAGGCGCAGGCCAGCGAGGCGGTGCGGGCGATTTACGCGCAGATTCGGCACGCCGCTGGCGTGCCCATGGTGGCCTTGATCTTCCGGCACCTGGCCACGCTGCCCGGCGGCATGGAGTGGGCCTGGTCGGTCATCGGCCCACCGCTGGCGCATGGGCAATTACAGCGCTGGGCCTGGGCCATGGCCGACGGGCTGGATCTGGCGCCTGCCTCGCCGGTGCTGCCCCAGACGCTGCGTTACCTGGGCATCGACCAGGAGGCATTGCGCGAGATGGCCCGGCTCAGCCTGGCCTATGGCCGGGCCAATCCGGTCAACCTGCTGGCTCTGCGCCTGATCGCGCTGCGCCTGGGCGCCGAAGGCCATGGGCCTGCAACACCGCCAATCTATGCGCCTATCACCGCGCCGGCTCCGGCCGACTGGCGGCCGCCTGCGCCGCTGGGGCCTCTGTTGCCCATGATCGATTTGCACAGCGCCCCCGCTGAGCTGATGGGCGTGCTGCAGGGCCTGAGTCAGCGTGGGCAGGCGGTGCCCGATGCGGCTTTTGTGCCGAGCTACTACCGCCAACTGGCAAGCCGACCGCCTCTGTTGGCCCTGGCCAGCTTGATCGTGCCACCCGCGTTTGCGCGCATCGACGCCGCCGCCGAGCAATTGCGCCTGCAAGCCAGCGCACACGCCGCCGAGTTGGCCCGCCTGTGGCCCGCCCCAGCGCCGTGCCCCCTGGAGCTTCGTCGGCCCATGCTGGATGCGGTCAACGTCTTCACCGAACGCATCCCCGAAATGATCGCGGTCGTGGCGCTGCTGCAAAAGGCGCTGGACTTGCCCCCCAACGGGGTCTGATGGAGCGCTGGCTCGGGATCGTTTAAATCAGCCCCGATGCCATGTTGACCGTCAGCGCCAGCACCGTGGTGTTGAAGAAGAAACACAGCAGGCAGTGCAGGAGGCCGATGCGGCGCATCTTGCGTCCAGTAAAAGACACGTCGGCCGTTTGGCCCGAGGTGCCGATGACGCAGGCCATGTAGAGAAAGTCGGTGTAGTCAGGCAGGGGCTCTTCTGGAAACTGCAGCCCGCCCGGCTCGCCGCTTTCGAGCGCCTGGTAGTACTGATGGGCATAGTGCTGGGCAAACATCAGCTGGGTGAAGAACCAGGAGGATGCGATGGTCAGCACCGCATGGCCGATGTGTTGGTAGCGTATCGCACCGGTCATGGTCTTGGCGTCGCTGAGCTCGATCACCACGGCCGCCAGGCAGATCAGGGCCGACAGCACAATCAGCACCAGGATCACCCATTGCCCCTCGTCCTGTGCGAGCGCGCGGCGTCGGATGGTCGACTCGGAGCTGGAGAACATCATGTGCAGCGCCGCGGCAATGTAAAGACCAGCGCCAATGTTCCAGGCGATCAGGGGGCGGGTGACCGCCTGCAGATAGGCCGACTCAGGCAGGAGCAGGTAAGCCAGCAGGCCGATCACCGTGCAGGCGATCAGGCGGGGACGAGAGGTGATCCAAGTGGGCATGATCGCAAGGCGCAGGTTTGGCGTTGTGCCCGCGGTCTTTAATCGACCGAAGCTCCCGACTCCTTGATCACCCGGGCCCATTTCACTGACTCTGATTTCATCAACTCGGCCATCTCATCGGGCGTGCTGGGCAGCGGCTCCAGGCCTGCCGCCGCAAAGCGCTCGCGCACCTCGGAGGACTTCAGGACGGCGGTGATCTCGGTATTGAGCCTTTGCACCACGGCCGCAGGCGTGCCGGCCGGCGCGAGGATGCCGAACCAGCCTACCGACTCATAGCCAGGCAGGCCCGACTCATTGAGTGATGCGATGTCGGGTGCCAGGGGCGAGCGGCCTTTGCTGAGCACGCCCAGGGCCTTGACCCGCCCTGATTTGATTTGCGCCGCTGCCGTGGTGATGTCGGCAATCGCCAGCTGAGTCTCGCCGCCGACCACCGCCAACAGCGCCGGGCCACTGCCGCGGTAGGGGATGTGAACGATATGCACCTTGGCCATGGACTTGAGCAATTCGCCCGATAGGTGCATGGCCGTACCATTGCCGCCGGAGGCATAGCTCAGTCGCCCGGGTTGGCTCCTGACCAGTTTGAGCAGGTCACCCACATTGGAGGCGGCCAGCGTGGGGCTGGCCAGCAGCACGAAGGGGCTGGTGCCAAAGGTGGTGATCGGTGCAAAGTCGCGCGCGGGGTCGTAGCTGAGCTTTTTGTAGAGGCTGGGGTTGGCGGTCAGCCCGCCGGCTGACGCCAGCACGATGGTGTAGCCGTCGGCCGGCGCTTTGGCCACCAGGTCCAGTCCCACGCCACCGCCTGCCCCGGGTCGGTTGTCGATCACCACCGGCTGGCCCAGTCGCTCGGCCAGGCGGGGCGCCACGATGCGCGCTGCAGCATCGCTGCTGCCGCCGGGAGGGAAGGTCACCACCAGCCGGACCGGCTTGGCCGGCCAGGCCTCAGTCTGGGCCCAGGCGCTGAGCGCCGACAGCAGCAGGGGAAGGGCCAGGCATCGGACCCGGTGGCGAATAAGCATGGCAGTCTCCTTGTCTTTGTGTCTATTCAACGCCATCACAGGCGAAACAGGCTCTCCGCGTTGGTTTGATAGAACATTTTCAATTGCTCCGGCGTCAGCGGCAGCGCGTCCATGGCCTGCACCTCCTCGGCGACGTACTGATAGGGGTAGTCCATCGCATACATCACCCGGTCAAAGCCCATTTGCTGCTGCACAAAGGTGATGGCCGGCTCCCAGGGCATGCCACTGGTGGTGTAGTAAAAATTGTCCCGCAGGTAGTCACTGGGCTTGCGCTTGAGTGGCAAGGCGCCAGGACTGCGGCCGGCGCGAACAATGCCCGCATGCATGAAGTCCATGCGGTAGAGCCAGAACGGCAGGCCTTCGCCCAGATGGCCCAGCACGACCTTGAGCCGGGGAAAGCGGTCGAACAGGCCACTGACGATCAGGCGCATGACGTGCAAGCCGGTCTCGGCCGCAAAGCCATAAACGGCTGCATCCAGGCAACGCGACAAGAAGGGCTCCACCATCTGCGGTGATGGTGTGTTGGGGTGGATGTACAGCGGCACATCCAGGGCTTCGCAGGCCTCGAAGATGGGCCAGTAAAACTCGTCGTCCATGTACTTGCCCTGGGTGTGCGAGTTCACCAGAGCGCCCTTGAGGCCGAGCTTGGAAACGCTGCGCTCAATTTCTTTGGCCGCTGCCGCGGGCGCGTTAGGCGCAAAGGCGGCCAGACCGCTGAAACGGGTGGGGTAGCGGGCGATGGTGTCTGCCAGCTGATCGTTGCTGCTGGCGGCCAGTGCTACCGCCTCATCGGGCTGGAACATCTGCACCCCGGGGCTGGTCAGCATCAGCAACTGCATGTCGATGCCGGTGGCATCCATATCGGCAATGCGGCGGGCATCGACATCTTGAATTCGCTCCAGCAGGTCGCGGGCACGCTGCGACGGGCTGCGGCCGAAAAATCCCCACAGACTCTGAAACCCCGGGTCGCCATGGTCGCCGCGCTCGAGCAAGGTCTGGTAGCGGTCCATCAATTCTTTGGTGATCCAGCCTTCTTCAGCGGCGATGCGCTTATAGCTTTTGGGGCCTGCTTTTTCCATGGTTCGGTCTCCTGTTGTTGTCTTGAGTTGATCGTGCGGATTGTCGGTGGGCCAGCAGGCTGCGCAGGGGCTGTGAGTGTGCTGGCTGCAGTGACTCAGCGGGCCAGCTGAGCCAGTCGGCTTTTGTAGGCCTCGACCAGGCAGGTCGTGTCCGAACAGGCCTTACGGGTGGACTTGAGCCACTGCAGCTGTTCGCTCTGCAGGGCCTTGGCATCGGTGGCGGCATCGCGGGCCTTGCGGTAGTCGGCTGAGAGCTCGATATCCAGACGGGCCAGTTCGCGATCGCCACAGATCATTTTTTCCTGTGCTGAATTGGCCTTGGCGCAATCGAAGCTGGCGGTGATCGGGCCGGTCTCCTCGGCCGCCGCGGCAGGGGCCGGGACCGGGGCAGCCACCGGTGCTGTTGAGGCCGGTGCCGGGGCCACAGTTTCAGGGGCCGGTACGGGCGTTGGAGCCGGCGATGGAGCTGGTGATGGAACTGCTGTGGCGGCAGGCGCGGCAGCCTTGCCACCACCGCCGAAGAGGGAGCTGAAGAACTTCTGGATCCCGTCGAGCAGGTCCAGGAGGAAGGAGTACCAGGGCCGCTCGGTCTTGAACACCAGGTAGAAGGACTGCTTGGCCTGATAGGCCGAGGCGACGGGGACAGACCATGTCACGGTCTTGCTGTCTTGGGAAAGCTGGCCGTTGGTCTCCACCACCTTGGGCACGGAAACCGACCAACTCAAGTTGCGGCCAGCCAGCATGGCTTGCATCATGCCTTCCATATTCGCGTTCTCGCCGGCCTTGTCCTTCAAGTCAAAGCTGCTGTCGATGCGCCAGGTGCCCTCGGAGACGCGCGAGAGCTTCATCATCGAGTTGCCTTTGTCACCCGGGGTGAATTGGGTGAACTTGTCGAGCGGGCCCTGGGCCGACAACTTGCACACCACGTTACCCCCCACGACCGCCTCGCTGGCCTGGACCTGCACGGACTGACTGCTGTCGGCAGAGAAGTTCTCGCACAGGCTCCCCTTCTTATCGCTCATCGCGGCCAGTTTGGCGTCGATGCGAACTTCAGCGCTGTAGCTCATCTCGCCCCTGTCGACGGTAACTTTTTGGTCGACGTCAAAACAGGCGGTCAGGGCACTTGCAGCCAGGATCACTGCCATCAGGCGCAAGAATGTCTTGGGGTTCATTGAGCAGGCAGCGATTGTGAAAAAGTTCCGCAATGTAGCACGGCTCAAACGGCGCCCCGCTGAGGGTGCAATGAGGGTCGTTCGGGTCAACTCAATGACCTCCGAGCAAGCTCACTCCACCGTCACGCTCTTGGCCAAATTCCTCGGCTTGTCCACATCGGTCCCCCGCGCACACGCCGTGTGATAGGCCAGCAACTGCAGCGGCACCACATGCAGCAGCGGGCTCAAATGCCCGTAGTGTTCGGGCATGCGGATGACGTGTATGCCTTCGCTGCTTTCGATGCGGGTGTCTGCATCGGCCAGCACATAGAGCATGCCGCCTCTAGCGCGCACCTCCTGCATATTGCTTTTGAGTTTCTCCAGCAGGCTGTCGTTGGGCGCCACCGTGACCACCGGCATGGCGCTGGTCACCAGGGCCAGCGGGCCGTGTTTGAGCTCGCCGGCCGGGTAGGCCTCGGCGTGGATGTAGCTGATCTCTTTGAGTTTGAGTGCGCCTTCCAGTGCAATCGGGTAGTGCAGGCCGCGGCCGAGGAAGAGCGCGTTTTCCATCTTGGCAAAGTCTTCGGCCCAGCTGATCACCTGGGGCTCGAGCGCCAGCACCGCCTGCAGCGCTGCGGGCAGGTGGCGCATGGCCTTGAGGTGTTCTGCCTCCTGCGCTTCGGTGAGATGGCCACGGGTCTGGGCCAAGGCCAGCGTGAGCAGAAACAGGCCTGCCAGCTGGGTGGTGAAGGCCTTGGTCGAGGCCACGCCAATCTCTACCCCCGCCCGGGTGATGTAGGCCAGCTTGCATTCGCGAACCATGGCCGAGGTCGCCACATTGCAGATGGTCAGGGTCTGCAGCAGCCCTAAGCCCTGCGCATGGCGCAGCGCGGCCAGGGTGTCGGCCGTCTCGCCGCTTTGGGTGATGGTCACCACCAGCGTGCGCGGGTTGGGTACGCTGCTGCGGTAGCGGTACTCGCTGGCCACTTCCACCTGGGTCGGAATTTTGGCGATGTCTTCCAGCCAGTACTTGGCCGCGCAGCCGCTGTAGTAGCTGGTGCCACAGGCCAGGATCAGCACCGAGTCGATCTCTTTGAAGATGCGGTAGGCGCCGTCTCCAAAGAGTTCGGGGGTGATGCCCTCCACACCCGCCAGCGTGTCGGCAATGGCCCGCGGCTGCTCAAAAATCTCCTTTTGCATGTAGTGACGATAGGGCCCGAGTTCAGCCGCACCGCTGTGCGCCTGCACCGTGCGCACCGGCCGCTGCATCGGCCGACCCCGGGCGTCGAGCACCCAGTGCTTGCCCGGTTGAATGTCGACCAGATCACCTTCTTCCAGGTAAACAATCTGATCGGTCACGCCGGCCAGGGCCATCGCGTCGCTGGCCAGGAAATGCTCGCCGCCGTCGCCCACGCCCAGCACCAGCGGTGAGCCGGCGCGTGCGCCCACCACCCGCTGTGGTTCGTCCTTGCAAAAAGCGGCAATCGCATAGGCGCCGTGCAGCTGGCCGGTGGCCGCTTTGAGCGCTTCAAACAGGTCGCCGTCGTAGAGGCTGTCGATCAGGTGGACGATGACCTCGGTATCGGTCTGGCTCTGAAACACATAGCCGCGGGCCTGCAATTGCGCGCGCAGCTCCTCGTGGTTTTCAATGATGCCGTTGTGCACCAGCGCCACCCGCCCGGGCTTGCCCTGCACAACACCGCGGCCGTGGCTGAAATGTGGGTGCGCGTTGTGGACCGCCGGCGCGCCGTGGGTGGCCCAGCGGGTGTGGGCAATGCCGGTGCCGCCGGCGATGTCCTCGCTCTGGACCTGAGCTTGCAGCTCGGCCACCCGCGAGACGCTGCGAGCGCGCTTCAAGCCGCCCGCATGCACCGCCACGCCGCAGGAGTCGTAGCCGCGGTATTCGAGCCGCTGCAGGCCTTGTACAAGGATGGGGACGATGTTGCGGTGAGAAACCGCCGCGACGATGCCGCACATGGGGGACTCCTTCAGACTGAAGGCTCGAATCCTAAGCTTTTGACTATGATTTTTGATTTCTAATAAATCACAAAAGGGAAATTAAATTTCTCATCTGCATTAAAATGCAATTAAATTTCTAAATCTAGATTTATATGGAATCATCAATCACAGACGATCTAGACCTTCGCCTGCTCGACGCGCTGCAGCAGGACGCCTCCCGGAGCAACCAAGACCTGGCCCTGGCCCTGCAAATCTCGCCGGCCACCTGCTTGCGGCGCATCCGTCGGCTGCGCGAAGCCGGGCTGATCGAGCGGCAGATGGCGGTGCTCAGCGCCGACCGGCTCGCAGCCACCCTGGGCCACGGTCTGACGGCGGTGCTTGAAGTCACTTTGGACCATCAGGGCGACGAGCAGGCGCGCGCCTTTGAGGCCCGTGCGGTAGCCGAAGATGCGGTGCAGCAGTGTTACCGCGTCTCGCCCGGCCCCGATTTCGTGCTCATCGTGCGGGTCGCCGACATGCCCGCCTATGCCGCGCTGGCCCAGCGCTTGTTCAACAGCGACGCCAATGTGCGCAACGTCAAGGCGTTTTTCAGCATCCACCGCGCCAAGTTCAGGCCGCTGGAGCCGCTGAGTCTGGTGGCTGAGGGTCGCTCAGGCCCTGAGGGTGTGGCAGCCGCGCCCCCGCGGCGATAGGCTTTCAAATAGGCGCCGGGCTAGATCGAAGGCCGCTTCGCGCCGAGGGCGACGCTCCCACAGGGCCCGGGCTGCCCAAAGGCCGTCGCCTCTCGGAGAAGGGCTGTGGGAGCCGCGCCCTCGCGGCGATGCGGCCTTCACCTTGGCCCAGAACTCTTGATAACTACTAAGCGGCGCAACCCATCCAGCGCCTATTTCTTCTTCACCGGCCTTTGCCAGCCGGCTACCGACACCTGCTTGCCGCGCGCCACGGTGAGTGCGCCAGCCGCGGTGCTTTTGGTGATGGTCGAGCCGCCGCCTATGGTGCCACCGGCGCCCAAGGTAACTGGGGCCACCAACACGCAGTTGCTGCCCACATGCACATCGGCCTCGATCACGGTGCGGTGCTTGTTGGCGCCGTCGTAGTTGGCGGTGATGCTGCCCGCGCCGTAGTTGACCCGCTCACCGACGGTGGCGTCGCCCAAGTAGGCCAGGTGATTGGCCTTGGCGCCGGCGGCCAAGGTGGAATTCTTGACCTCGACAAAATTGCCGATGTGTACCTGCTCGCCCAGCATCGCGCCCGGCCGCAGCCGCGCAAAGGGGCCGACGATGGCGCCTGCGCCCACTTCGATGCCTAGCCCTTCGCCGTCAATATGGGTCATGGGCTGAATCAGCGCCCCGGCGGCGATGCGGGCATTGGCGATCACGCAGTTCGCACCGATGCGCACCCCGTCGCCCAACTCCACCTGCCCTTCGAACACACAGCCGACGTCGATTTCCACATCCGCACCGCAGCGCAGCTGGCCGCGCACATCAAAACGGGCTGGATCGGCCAGCCGCACGCCTTGCTCCAACAGTGCGCTGGCCTGCCTGAGCTGCAAGGCGCGTTCGAGCTCGGCCAGCTGCAAGGGGCTGTTGACGCCGGCCACCTGCGCCGCATCGCTGATGCGGTGGGCCAGTACCGGCACGCCGTCGGCCACCGCAAAGCGCACGATGTCGGTCAGGTAGTACTCCTGCTGCGCGTTTTTGTTGTCCAGGCGGGCCAGCCACAGGCGCAGCAGCCGGGTGGGCACAGCCATGATGCCGCTGTAGATCTCGGTGATGCGCCGCTGCTCATCGCTGGCGTCCTTGTGCTCGACGATGGCCGCCACCTTCTGGCCGTCGCGCACGATGCGGCCGTAGCCGCTGGGGTCTGCCATGTCCAAGGTCAGCAGGGCCAGTTGCGTGCCCTGGCACAGGGTCAGCAAGGCCTGCAGCGTTTCAGGCCGCGTCAGGGGCACATCACCCGAGAGGATGAGCGTGACCGCATCGTCGCCCAGCAGCGGCAGTGCCTGCTGTACCGCGTGGCCGGTGCCCAGCTGCGGCTCTTGCAGGGCAAAGGCCAGCTCGGTGCCGGTCGCTGGCAAGGCCTGCACGGCCGCTTGCACCTGGTCGGCCTGATGGCCGACGATCACCACCGCCCGGCGGGCCGATAACTGCACTGTGGTGTCAAGCACGTGAGCCAGTAAAGCGCGCCCGCCCAATCGATGCAACACTTTCGGACGCGCGCTTTTCATGCGCGTGCCCTTGCCGGCGGCCATGATCACCACATCCAGGGGGGCTGCCACAGCAGCGGAGCTTGAATTTGCCATGAATTTGTCCATCGGATCTAAGCGCTTGAGCGCTCTGAAGATTATCGTTGCAGGTCTGTTGCTGAGCTTGCTGGGCGCTTGCAGCGCAGTCAAGGTGGCCTACAACAACGGGCATGAGCTGGCCTGGTGGTGGCTGAGCGACTACCTCGATGTCAATGGCGAGGACCGCAGCACCTTGCGCCAAGCAGTGCATCAGCTGCATGACTGGCACCGGCGCGAGCAGCTTCCCACCTATGTCGACATGCTGCGCGGCTGGCAGGGTCCGGTGGGCGGTGATCTGAACAGCGAGCAGGTCTGCCGCATGGCCGACGAACTGCTGCAGCGCGCCGCCGCACTGGCCGCCATGGTGCAGGTGCTGGATCCGCCGGCCTTGCAGGTGTTGGCGCGGCTCAACCCTGGTCAGCTTGCCGAGATGGAGCGCAATTTCGCCAAGGGCAACCGCAAGTTCCGTGATAAGTACATCAACGTCAGCCCCAAGGAGCTGCTGGTCACCCGGCTCGACAACGCGCTCTCGCGTGCCGAATGGCTCTATGGCCCGCTGGGCCGTGTGCAGGAACAGGCGCTGCGCGCCGCGCTGCAAGCCACCCCCTGGGACGCGCGTGAGGCCCTGGATTGGCGCGTGCGTCGCCAGCAAGACATTGCCCAGACCTTGCGCGGCTTGTCTCAGGGTCAGGCTACGCCCGAGCAAGCCAGAATTGCCTTGGGCGCCTTGCTCTCGCGCCAGCTCGATCCGCAGGAGCCGGCCGAGCGTGCCCGTGTGATGGCCACGCGCCAGCAAAGCTGCCAGGTGCTGGCCCAACTGCATGCCAGCACCACCCCAGCCCAGCGAGCCAAGGCGCAGGAGACGCTGCGCAACTACGCCGCCGATTTGGCCACCCTGGTGGCGCCGCGCTGAGCGTACCGCTGCATCGCCGCGAGGGCGCAGCTCCCACACCCATCCTGAAGTCTGTGAGCAGTGGGTGGGAGGGCCGCCCTCGGCCCGATGCGGCATTTGAGAAAGCGCTGCGCCCCTAAGGCCTGCGCAACTCCTGCCGCCTTCGGCTCTGAAGCAAGCCGATGTTCTGCTCGCCGGTGACGGTGCTGGCATAGTGTTTGTTGATCACATCCACGCTGGTGCGGGCATTGCGCGCCAGCGTCAGCAGGTCGATGCCCTGCCCATACAGCAGCCTGAAGGTGATGGCCGAGTGGCGCAGGCTATAGAGGCTGCGCGGCTGTCCGTGTGGGCCGCGCTTCAAACCGGTTTGAGCCAGCACCCAGTTGAAGTGAAAGCTCAGCACCCAGTGCGCATAGTTGCGGTCTTGGATTTGCGGCAGAAAAAGGTAGTCATCGGGCCCGGCCAGGCCAGCGCTCTGATGCTCCTCGCGCAGCACCCGGTAGATGCGCACCGCTGATTGCAGCGTCACGATGGGCTTGCCGTGCAGCTTGGTCTCGGGCAGGGTCAGGCGCAAATAGTGGTGGTGTGAGCGCACGGCTTCCACATGGCGGTGCTTGAGTGTTTTGAGGTCACTCGGACGGATGAAGCTGTTGACCATGAAGCCGATGGCCCAGGCCAGGTCTGGCGGCATCAGCTGTTCGGCGCGGCGAATCTTGTAGTTCGCGCGCATATCCTCGTCGGAGATGGGGTAAGCCTGGCCACGCAGGCGGCGCGCGCAGCGAAGAATCTGCCAGTACTCGCTGGGGGTGAAGGCACCGCGCGGGGTGGTGCTGATCTTGATCTTGGGAAACACGGGGAGCTTGGCCAAAAGGCCGCTGGCCTGTGCGTGGCCGAGTACCTTGCGCACGACCACCAGGTACTGACTGACGGTGGTGGTGGAAAAGCGTTCGCTCAAGGCGTGGGTGAACTCCATCAGTGCGCTGTGGTCGATGTCTTGCACCGAAGTGCTGGCCCAGCGCGGCAGGATGTGGGCGTCGAGCCTGTTGCGCATCACCTGCCAGCTGCCCAAGCTGAATTCGCCGCGCCGGGTGCGGGCGTGCTCGTCGCGCATCATCTGTTCGGCCAGCACCCCAAAGCGCGCGGCCGGCGTCAAGGGCGCTGCCGGCGACGGGCGCTTGGCGCCTGTGCGAGCTTGTGGCGGCGGCGCAGGAGAGCGGGCCACCAGCAGCGGCGGCATGCCCTGCAACTGGGGCTGCCGTTCAAGCTGGGCCATGTGGTCGCGGGCCACCAGCTCCTCGTAAAAATGGCGTGCGGCATGCAGGGCCAGTCTTTGTGATTCAGTGCGCGCGCTGCGGCGGTGGCTGCGCCCGCCTAACCAGCAGCGCATTTGCCAGTAGCGGCTGGCCGACATTTTGAAGATGATCAGCTTCTGGGGATACCCGGGCACCGGAGTGATCGTCTCTGGAATGGGGACCGTGCGTTCGCGCAGGCGCGTCTGAGCCGGAGGGTCAGTTGCTCCATCATTGGCGGCCGCAAGGGCCAGGAAACGCTCGAGTTCCACCATGGTCTTCAAGGCTAGGGCTTGTACGGCGCAGCGTCTTGCCCCCTCTTTCCTTTTTTCCTTTGCTTACTTGCTCATGGGTCCACAGGCGCCGTCGACCGTGCCCCTCACCGAGCTCGGCAGGTCTTGTGCGCAGGCTCGGCAGTGCTCCCGGGTTGCACGCTCGTTGGTGTACAACGCCCGATTGGCGACTGAGCTGCAATTTCATCGAAATCTCCCGTTTTGGCAAGGACTTGCGCTAAAGCCGAGTTCGGCGCAGAGCATCTGCTTTGGCTGCTCTGGCAGCTACCGGCGCTTTCGCTCAGTCGACCGTGACCATCTATGGCCGCGCTCATGTGGCTTATGACGCGGTGTATTCGGCCACTGGCGCTACTGCAGGCGCTGCCGGCGACGTCAAGAACCGCCAGCGCGTCTCTGACGACGGCTCCCGCATCGGCCTGCGCATCAGCGAAGACCTCGGCGGTGGCCTGCGTGCCTTCTCCGTGGTTGAGACCGGTATCAACATTGACACCGCTACCGCCAACGGCCAGTCGAACACCTTCAACTCGGGCACCGGGTACTTCGGCACCCGTGAAGCCCACGTCGGCATCGGCAACAATATCGCCGAGCTGCGTCTGGGTCGCCAGAACGTGTTCTGGGGCATGGGCCCGACCGAAGACGTGTCGGCCAACCGCATCAGCGGCGGCGTCGGCTCGAGCTACAGCGCTCCTTCGTCGGGTTATGTGGCTGCCCCGGCTGCCCGTCTGGAAAACACCGTGCAGTTCGTCGGTGGTTCTGATCTCGGTGGCTTCGCCGGTTCGTCGGTCTGGTTTGCCCATCCCGTGGCTGCCGAGGCCGCTCTGCTGGGCCAAGAAGTCAAGGCTGCTGCGCAAGGCTTCACCGTCCGCTACATCATTGGTGGCTTCGGTGTCCAGTATGACTACGCCAAGAACAAGAACACCGTCAACGGCCTGACCGTTGCCGACGACACCAAGACCGGCAGCAAGCTGGGCCTGTCGTACTCCTACTCTCCTGGCAGCAAGGTCTACTTCGCCAACTCGATGTTCTCGATCTCCTACACCGACGCAGCTATCAACAACACCGCTACCCCCACCACCCTGGGCACCGCTGCGATGGCCGGCTACCGCAAGCAGTCGAACAACCAGTTGGGCGTTCAGCACCGCATGGGTGACCTTGAGCTGCACGCCCAGTACGTGATCCAGGGCAAGGTCAAGAACTACCTGGGCGCTTCGGTTGCTGACACCGGCTCCAAGGCTTATGCCCTGGGCGCACGCTACGAGCTGAGCAAGCGCACCGCGCTGACCGCTTCGTACAACGTGATCGTTAATGAGGCTCAGAACAACATCAACATCTCTGGCGGTGGCCAGTCGGCTGTTGGTGCGTTGGGCAAGGGCGCCGACCTCAAAGTCGTGCGCGCTTCGATCCAGCACCTGTTCTGATCTGACGCTGGCCTAGCGCCAGTTGATGAACAGTCTTGTAAAAACCCCGCCTGGGCAACCCGGCGGGGTTTTTTTATGGCGTATCGCCCCTACCAGCTCCCCGGCCATTTTGATGCTCCGGCACAGACGATGTATGGGGCCCGTGGCAGCGGATGAGTTGTACGGTCTAGGGCTGAAATCAGGGCCGGATTGATGGAATGCAGCAGTAAAAACCAAGGGTTTTTACTGAATCTCGTCGTATCTTTTTGGCAACTATATACAATGTGAATATTTGTTGTCGGGTCTTGGCATCGACATCCAGTGCCCGGATACAGGGCTCAGCTGCGAAGGATGCAGCCTGCCTGAGCCCCATCGCCCCGAGCAGCCCGGTGTTGCCAGTCAAACTCAAGCGCACGGGTGGTGCAAAGGCAGCTTGTCCGGCTGCGGGCGGATTTCAGATCGAGCCGGGGGGCGGCGCGGTAAAGGGTGGCCAGCCCGCCGGCCAGGGGCCTGCTGCGGATTGCCTGTCCCACCCCCATCATGTCGATGGCCGCATCCCTGCGGGTGGTGTAGGGTGCGATTCGCGTTCAATTGGCCCTGGCCAAGTGAGCTGCTCACTCTTGCGATGTTTGCACTCAAGCCGACGCCCTTAGGGCCAGAAGACTCAGGCCGTCCCCTCGTCGAGCGCATCCTCATCCAAGTGCCCCACATCACCCCAGCCCACCAGGCTAAAGCCCTGCGGACCTTGCCGTAGAGCTGCGGATCGAGGGTAAAATATACGTTATACGCTTATCGTAGAAAGAGAAATTCCCATGCACAAGCGCATGACGATCACACTGGACGAAGCGGTCTACGACGGCCTAAATCGCACTATTGGCAAACGTCGGATGAGTCAGTTCATTGAGGATCTGCTGCGCCCGCACGTCATGGACACGGCACTGGATGATGGTTATCGAGCCATGGCTGCTGACCTTGCCAGAGAAACCCAAGCGCAAGAGTGGTGTAACGGCCTGGCGAAGGACATGGACAGTGAAGCGAGGTGAAGTCTGGTGGGTCGAGTTAGATCCTTCAGTGGGTTCGGAGGTTCACAAGACCCGCCCTGCCGTGATCGTGAGCAATGACTCGGCCAATCGAAACCTCGCCCGGGTCGTCGTCGTCCCCCTGACCAGCAACACGCAGCGACTCTACCCCGGCGAGGCGATGGTGATGGTCGATGGACAACCCAGCAAGGCGATGGCAGACCAAATCATGGCTGCTGACAAATTGCGCATGAAGAGTCAACTCGGCGCCATTGGCAAAGCGGATATGCAGGCGGTAGAAGATGCGATTCGCGTTCATTTGGCATTGGCCAAATGAACTGCGCGATCTGCCATCAGCAGCCCTCGCGCTGCCGCCCGGAGGGCTCAGGCCGTCCCCTCGTCGAGCGCATCCTCATCCAAGTGCCCCACATCACCCCAGCCCACCAGGCTAAAGCCCTGCGGTGACCACAGCAGGCGGTTGATGGCGGCATTGCCCAGCTCCCAGCTGCGGGCCGCTTGCAGGTCGAGCCGGGTGGCGGCGCGGTAGAGAATGTCCAGCACACCGCCGTGGCCGACGACTGCGATCAGCTCGCCCGGGTGCCGCTCGGCCAGCCGGGCACAGGTGCCGACCACCCGCTCGTGCAATTGCACCAGGGACTCGCCGCCCTCGGGCGCAAAGTGCGGGTCGCGCTTGCGCCAGCGGCTGGCCTGCTCGGGCAATTCGGATTCAATTTCTTTGAAGGTGCGGCCTTCAAACAGGCCAAAGCCGCGCTCGCGCAAGCCCGATTCCGGCGCGATCGACGTGCCCGCGGCCTGGGCCACATAGCGCCCGGTTTCAAAAGCACGGCTGAGGTCGCTGGCATAGACCGCGGCAATGCCTTCCGGCGCTAAGGCCTGGCCTAGCCGCTGCGCCTGCCAATGGCCGCGTTCGTTGAGGGGAATGTCGGTGTGGCCCTGGATGCGGGTGCCGACATTCCAGGCGGTTTCGCCGTGGCGTATGGCGATGATGCGGGTGGGTTGCTGCATGGGGATTCAGGCGGCCTGCCGTTCCTGCCAGGGCCTGATGGCCGCCAGATCGGCAGCCAGGGCATCGCGTACCCGGGCCATGTCGAAGTCAGCCTGCAGCCCCATCCAGAATTCGGCGCTCATGCCGAAGAATCGCCCCAGGCGCATGGCAGTGTCGGCGGTGACAGAACGGCGCTGGAGCACGATGTCATTGATGCGCGGCGCTGGAACATGCAGTGCCATGGCCAAGGCATGCGCCGTCATGCCCATGGGCAGCAGGAACTCTTCGTACAGTATTTCGCCGGGGTGAATCGGCCGCATGCCATTGCTAGGTGTGTCCATGGTGAAGTTCCTCTCAGTGATAGTCAACGATCTCGACGTCCCAGGCATTTCCCTCATCAAACCGAAAGCACAGTCGCCACTGGTCATTGATGCGTATGCTGAGTTGCCCGGCGCGGTCGCCTTTGAGAAATTCGAGCCGGTTGTCGGGTGGCACCTGAAGGTCTTCTAGGCGGGTGGCACGGTTGAGCATCTGCAGCTTACGCTCAGCCACGACCCTGAAGTTGGACCAGCGCACAGCGCCCTTGCCCGCAAACAGCCTGGCCGTGTCTTTGCACCGAAACGACTTGATCACGGAACAGAAGTATTTAACGATGTGCGTTAAATGTCAAGCATTGATCCGTCAGATGCCCTTGACTAGCCAGTGGATGCCGCCCTCGACACGACGGCATCTGCCTGATTCGCGCTCAGCGCGGAATCTGCACATTCACCCGACGCGGGCCTTGCGGGGGGTTGGGAAAGCCGCTGAGCGCGGCGTCCAGCATCGCGGGCATCAGTGCCCGGGCATCGGACCAAGGGCCCCCGTGCCGCGCCCGGGTCTCATAGACCACCTCGTGGCTGCGGCTGTCGCGCAAAATCAGCTGCACCTCGCGCACATACAGCGGCGGCTCGGGGCGCATCATCGGATAGGCCATGCCCACGAAGGTGCCCGAGCTGCCAGCGCCAATGGACACGACGGGCACCCCTGGCCAGCCGCCAGCATAGCCGGGCTGCACAACCGTGGTGGCGCTCAGCTGCACGATGAACAAGGGCGCATCGGGGTGATTCACCAGGCCTAGCTTGGCCAGGGCCGCCTGGGCCATCGCTTCGAGTTGGTCTTGATTGATCTCCATAAGGCCGAGCTGCCCCTGCTGAGACGGCAGTCGCTCAAAACGGTAAGTATTGCCCGGCTCGGCCGGCCTGGCCTGCCAGCGAGCGTAGCTGAGCACCTCGCTGTCGACCAAGCGCAGGCCGGAGCAGCCGGCCAGCAATGCGAGAGCGAGCAACACGACGGACTTGAGGGCGCGAAGGTATAGGAGGTTCATGCTGCAAGCGTAAGCACGAAAGGGCCGAAGCCGGAAGTCCCCGATGGTATCGAAACGAAACTTTGCGCACCAGTGCTGAGGGGCTAGCAAGCGACTTCCCTGTAGGAACGCCGCCCTCGGCGCGATGCGGCCTCAAGCTGAGCACCATGCTTGTTCAAGGACCGCTTCGCTGCGAGGGCGCAGCTCCAACACCCCAATTCAAAGCCTGAGCTGAGCTGGTGGGGGCGCCGCCCCCGGCGCGATGCCTTCAATCGACGAAGCGAATCGCCCCGGCTGCCGGTGCAAAGTTGTCGGGGTCAAAGGCCTTGTCGCCTTGCGGATCGGCCTGGCCGGTGGCGGTGATGGCGGCAAAGTCGTGGAGTTGCCTGTCCATCAGGTGCGAGGGCACCACGTTTTGCAGGGCGGTGAACATGTTCTCGAGCCGACCGGGGAATTTTTTGTCCCATTCGCGCAGCATGTCGCCCACCACCTGGCGCTGCAGACCGTCCTGGCTGCCGCACAGGGTGCAGGGGATGATGGGAAACTTGCGCACCTGGGCCCAAGCAATCAGGTCTTTTTCGTTCACATAAGCCAGCGGCCGAATCACCACGTTCTTGCCGTCGTCGCTGGCCAGCTTGGGCGGCATCCCTTTGAGCTTGGAGGCGAAGAACATGTTGAGAAACAGGGTCTGCAGGATGTCGTCTCGGTGGTGGCCCAGCGCGATCTTGGTGCAGCCCAGCTCTTCAGCCACCCGGTAGAGAATGCCGCGCCGCAGCCGCGAGCACAGCGAACACATGGTCTTGCCCTCGGGGATGACCCGCTTGACGATGCTGTAGGTGTCTTGCGTCTCGATGTGAAAGGGCACGCCCACGCTGG